>NZ_JBEXQW010000030.1:0-103843 GCF_040612775.1 Streptomyces sp. NPDC006339 | reverse complement strand
TCAACGCCCACAAGTCCGGCACCATCAAGGGCCTCACCGCCGAGGTCGGCGCCTCCCTCACCTCCGGCGCCGCCATCTGCGAGATCAAGGACTGACGTCCGGCACCGGTACGGTACGCGTACGGTACGAAGGGCCCGCAGGCATCCACCGCCTGCGGGCCCTTCGTGACACCCGGCCGGTCATCGGCGGAAGGAGCAGGGAGGAAGGATGCGCGCCGACGCCCGCCGCAACCACGCGCGCCTGCTCGCCGAGGCCCGCGCCGCCTTCGCCGCGCACGGCACGGATGCCTCCCTGGAGGACATCGCCCGCCGCGCCGGAGTCGGCATCGGCACGCTCTACCGGCACTTCCCGAGCCGCGAGGCGCTGCTCGGCGCCGTCTTCCAGGACGCCCTCGCGGCGCTGCTCGACCGCTCGGCGGAACTCGCCGAGGCGCCCGACCCGTGCGCCGCGCTCGTCAGTTGGCTGCGCACGCTGATCGCCCATGCGGGTGAGTATCGCGGGCTGGCGATCGTGCTCATGTCGGTGGCGGAGGACGGGAGTTCGGTCCTCGCGGGATGCGGTGAACCGCTCCGTGCGGCGGGCGAGCCGCTGCTCGCCCGGGCCCGCGAGACCGGTGCGGTGCGGGCGGACGTGTCGATCGGCGACCTGATGAAGCTGACCCACGCCATCGCCCTGGCCGCCGAACGCTCACCGGAGGACCCGGAGTTGGCCGACCGGCTGCTCGACCTGACGGTACGGGGACTGCGGGCCTGACGGTACGGCCGCAGGGGCCCGGCGGGACTCGTACGAGAACGGCGCGGTCGTACGAGCACGGCGGAAGGGCCGACCGGTCGGGGTCAGCGGCGGCGCATGTCCGCGACGCGCGCCGTCCGTTCGGGCGCCAGCACCTCGTTCGTGAGCGCGCCGCCCGGTCCGCCGGGGCCGCCGCGGAACTGGCCGCCCGGCATCCGGCCGCGCTGCCCGGGCAGCGGAAGGTCACGGCGCGGGCGTCCGCCCGGGGGGTGCGGCTGCTCGCCTCCGTGCGCCGGGGCGCCCGTGCCGGCGACCGCGATCTGCACGCCCTGGTCGGCCAGGGCCTGGAGCTCGGTGGCGGCCCGCTCGTCGTGGGCCGGCGGCTCGTCCGTGACGAGACGGGTGATGACGTCGGTCGGCACCGTCTGGAACATGGTGTCGGTGCCGAGCTTGGTGTGGTCGGCGAGGACCACGACCTCCGCCGCCGCCTGCACGAGCGCCCGGTCCACGCTCGCGGAGAGCATGTTGGACGTGGACAGGCCGCGCTCGGCGGTCAGTCCGCTGCCGGAGAGGAAGGCGCGGGAGACCCGCAGGCCCTGGAGGGACTGCTCGGCCCCGCTGCCCACCAGGGCGTAGTTGGAGCCGCGCAGGGTGCCGCCGGTCATGACGACCTCGACCCGGTTGGCGTGGGCGAGGGCCTGGGCGACCAGCAGCGAGTTGGTCACGACCGTGAGGCCGGGCACGCGGGCGAGCCGGCGGGCCAGCTCCTGCGTGGTGGTGCCGGCGCCGACGACGATGGCCTCGCCCTCGTCGACGAGGCTCGCGGCGACGTCGGCGATGGCGGTCTTCTCGGCGGTCGCGAGATGGGATTTCTGCGGGAAGCCGGACTCTCGCGTGAACCCGCCCGGCAGTACCGCACCGCCGTGCCGGCGGTCGAGGAGTCCTTCTGCCTCGAGCGCCCGCACGTCTCGCCGTACGGTCACTTCTGAGGTCTGGACGACGCGGGCGAGCTCGCGGAGCGACACGGCTCCATTGGCGCGCACCATTTCGAGGATCAACTGGCGACGTTCTGCAGCGAACACGAAACTGACAGTAACGTGACCGGCCGATAGTTTTCAGCACTATGCGCCGAATTGCAGAAGATGCACACAGGCGGGGTCCCCAAGTGGTATGGGGGACCCCGCCTGTGATCGTTCTATGCCCCGGCTTGCCGGGGGTTGTCCGAGTCGGCGAACCGTTCCCGCAGGCGGGACGGTGTCCGGACGGGCCGTTACGCCTCGCCCGCCGTCTTTCGGGTGTGCAACTGCCGTGCCACTTCCGCGATCGAGCCCGACAGGGAGGGGTACACGGTGAAAGCATTTGCGATCTGTTCGACGGTCAGATTGTTGTCGACCGCGATCGAGATCGGGTGGATCAGCTCGCTCGCGCGCGGGGCGACGACGCAGCCGCCGACCACGATCCCGGTGCCGGGACGGCAGAAGATCTTGACGAAGCCGTCCCGGATGCCCTGCATCTTGGCGCGCGGGTTGCGCAGCAGCGGCAGCTTGACGACGCGGGCGTCGATCTTGCCGGCGTCCACGTCGGCCTGGGTGTAGCCGACCGTGGCGATCTCCGGGTCGGTGAAGACGTTGGAGGAGACCGTCTTCAGGTTGAGCGGGGCCACCGCGTCGCCGAGGAAGTGGTACATCGCGATCCGGCCCTGCATGGCCGCCACCGAGGCGAGCGCGAAGACGCCGGTGACGTCACCGGCCGCGTACACGCCCGGCGCCGAGGTCCGCGAGACCCTGTCGGTCAGGATGTGACCGGAGTCCTTCAGCCGGACCCCGGCCTCCTCCAGGCCCATCCCGGCGGTGTTCGGGATGGCGCCCACAGCCATCAGGCAGTGGGTGCCGGAGATGACCCGGCCGTCGGAGAGGGTGACCTCGACCCGGTCGCCGACCCGCTTGGCGGACTCGGCGCGGGAACGGGCCATGACGTTCATGCCGCGACGGCGGAAGACGTCCTCCAGGACCGCGGCGGCGTCCGGGTCCTCGCCCGGGAGCACGCGGTCGCGGGAGGAGACGAGGGTGACGCGGGAGCCGAGCGCCTGGTACGCGCCGGCGAACTCGGCACCGGTGACACCGGAACCGACCACGATGAGCTCCTCGGGGAGCTCCTTCAGGTCGTAGACCTGCGTCCAGTTCAGGATCCGCTCGCCGTCCGGCTTGGCGTCCGGCAGCTCGCGCGGGTGACCGCCGGTGGCGATCAGGACGGCGTCGGCGGTCAGCGTCTCCTCGCTGCCGTCGGCGGCGGTCACGACCACCTGGCGGGAGCCGTCCATGGCCTGCCGCCCGGAGAGCCGGCCGCGGCCGCGCAGCACGCGGGCGCCCGCCCGGGTGACGGAGGCGGTGATGTCGTGCGACTGGGCGAGCGCGAGCCGCTTCACACGGCGGTTCACCTTGCCCAGGTCCACGCCGACCACACGGGCCGACTGCTCGATGTGCGGGGTGTCGTCCGCGACGATGATGCCCAGCTCCTCGTACGAGGAGTCGAAGGTGGTCATCACCTCGGCGGTGGCGATCAGGGTCTTGGAGGGCACGCAGTCGGTCAGGACGGACGCGCCGCCGAGGCCGTCGGTGTCGACGACGGTCACCTCCGCGCCGAGTTGGGCGCCCACCAGGGCCGCCTCGTATCCGCCGGGTCCGCCGCCGATGATCACGATCCGGGTCACTGGGATCTACGCCTCGCGCTCTCGTTCTGCCGGGGGGTCCCCCCGCTGGGATGCAGTGCGTACGCCATTGTCCCGCACGCTTCAAGTGCGTACCGCATTGTCCCGCATCGCACGGGCGCGCCGCGCGCCGGGGTGGAGCCGGGACGTCCGCCGCCCTCCAGGCCGAGCATAGGCGGCGGACGCCCCGGACGGGGCCGGTCACCCGGCGCCCTCCCGTACCCTCGACCCCATGTCGCTCTACGCCGCCTACGCCGGCAACCTCGACGCGCGGCTGATGAGTCGCCGCGCACCGCACTCGCCGCTGCGCGGCACCGGCTGGCTGAACGGCTGGCGACTGACCTTCGGCGGCGAACAGATGGGCTGGGAGGGCGCCCTGGCCACGATCGTGGAGGCCCCGCGCTCCCAGGTCTTCGTGGCGCTCTACGACATCGCCCCCATGGACGAGGACTCCATGGACCGCTGGGAGGGCGTCGGCCTCGACGTCTACCGCCGCATGCGCGTCCGGGTCCACACCCTCGACGGCCAGGAGCCGGCCTGGGTCTACGTCCTCAACGCCTACGAGGGCGGTCTCCCCTCGGCCCGCTACCTGGGCGAGGTCGCCGACGCGGCCGAATCCGCGGGCGCCCCGCACGACTACGTGATGGAACTGCGCAAACGCCCCTGCTGACGGGCCGGGCGCGCGGGGGGACGCGGCGGGTCGGCGGGACCGGGGACCGGGCCCTCCCTCTCTCGCCCCGCACCTCTCGTCGGAAACGACAAGACAACGATCGCAGGTCCGTGCGGGCCGTCATCTACGCGCGTAGGGATTCTCGGGCTAGGCTTCTGCGCGTATCAAATCCGTCCGGGGCTTCCCTCGGACCCCCCTCCCCGAGGCGAGAGAGTCAGTGAACGCTACTGCCACCCCGTACGAGGCCGCCGAGGCCGCCGCAGCGCGCCTCCGCGAGCTGACCGGCGTCGAGAACCACGACGTCGCCCTGGTCATGGGCTCCGGCTGGGCCCCCGCCGTCGACGCTCTGGGCGCGCCCGAGTCCGAGTTCCCGGTCACCGAGCTGCCCGGCTTCCCGCCGCCGGCCGTCGAGGGCCACGGCGGCAAGATCCGCTCGTACAAGATCGGTGAGAAGCGCGCCCTGGTCTTCCTCGGCCGCACCCACTTCTACGAGGGCCGCGGTGTCGCGTCCGTCGCCCACGGCGTCCGCACCGCCGTCGCCGCCGGCTGCAAGACGATCGTCCTGACCAACGGCTGTGGCGGTCTGCGCGAGGGCATGCGCCCCGGCCAGCCGGTCCTGATCAGCGACCACATCAACCTGACGGCCGCCTCCCCGATCGTCGGCGCCAACTTCGTCGACCTCACCGACCTGTACTCGCCGCGCCTGCGCGCGCTGTGCAAGGAGGTCGACGAGACCCTGGAGGAGGGCGTCTACGTCCAGTTCCCCGGCCCGCACTACGAGACCCCGGCCGAGATCAACATGGTCCGCGTCATGGGCGGCGACCTGGTCGGCATGTCCACGGTCCTGGAGGCCATCGCGGCCCGTGAGGCCGGCGCCGAGGTCCTGGGCATCTCCCTCGTCACCAACCTGGCGGCGGGCCTCTCCGGCGAGCCGCTGAACCACGAGGAGGTCCTCCAGGCCGGCCGTGACTCGGCGGCGCGGATGGGCGAGCTCCTGACCCGGGTGCTGGACCGCATCTGACGGCCGGCGGGCCCACCGCCGTGAGGCTCCTCCCCGGCCCCGCCCCGTCCCGCCCGTCCCGTACGGGGCCGGGGGCCTGCCCCCGGTTCGGGAAGGGGCGGGGTGGGGAAGGCGCTCCGCGCAGCGGCCCCCGTCGCCCGCACCGCCCCGCACCACCCGCCCGCACCACCCGAAAGGCACACCACCGTGACGCAGGACGACCTCCTCGCCCGGGCCCAGGCGTGGCTCGCCGAGGACCCCGACCCGGAGACCCGTGAGGAGCTCGGCGCGCTCCTCGACCGCGGCGCCGCCGCGCACGACGAACTCGCCGCCCGCTTCGCCGGCACCCTGCAGTTCGGCACCGCCGGACTCCGCGGCGAGCTGGGCGCGGGCCCGATGCGGATGAACCGCGCGGTGGTCATCCGCGCCGCCGCCGGCCTCGCCGCGTACCTCAAGGCCAAGGGGCAGGACGGCGGGCTCGTCGTCATCGGTTACGACGCCCGCTACAAGTCCGCCGACTTCGCGCGCGACACCGCCGCCGTGATGACCGGTGCCGGGCTGCGCGCCGCGCTGCTGCCGCGCCCGCTGCCGACGCCCGTCCTGGCGTACGCCATAAGGCACCTGGGCGCCGTCGCCGGCGTCGAGGTGACCGCGAGCCACAACCCGCCGCGCGACAACGGCTACAAGGTGTACCTGGGCGACGGCTCGCAGATCGTGCCGCCGGCCGACGCGGAGATCGCCGCCGAGATCGACGCGGTGCGCGCGCTCGCCGACGTGCCCCGGCCGGACAGCGGCTGGGAGGTGCTCGGCGACGAGGTCCTGGACGCCTACCTGGCCCGTACGGACGCCGTCCTGACCCCCGGCTCCCCCCGGACCGTGCGGACCGTCTACACGGCCATGCACGGCGTCGGCAAGGACGTCCTGACGGCCGCCTTCGCCCGGCACGGCTTCCCGCCGCCGGCGCTGGTCGCCGAGCAGGCGGAGCCGGACCCGGCGTTCCCGACGGTCGCGTTCCCGAACCCGGAGGAGCCGGGCGCCATGGACCTCGCCTTCGAGGCGGCCCGGGCCGTGGACCCCGACATCGTGATCGCCAACGACCCGGACGCCGACCGCTGCGCCGTGGCCGTGCCGGACGCCTCCGTCGAGGGCGGCTGGCGGATGCTCCGCGGCGACGAAGTGGGCGCGCTGCTCGCCGCGCACCTGGTGCACAAGGGTGCGCGGGGCGTGTTCGCGGAGTCGATCGTGTCGTCCTCGCTGCTCGGCCGGATCGCCGCGGCGGCGGGCGTCGGCCACGAGGAGACGCTGACCGGCTTCAAGTGGATCGCCCGTGTCGAGGGCCTGCGGTACGGCTACGAGGAGGCGCTCGGATACTGCGTCGACCCGGAGGGCGTGCGCGACAAGGACGGCATCACGGCGGCGCTGGCCGTCGCCGAGCTGGCCTCGGAGCTCAAGGAGCAGGACCGCACGCTCACCGATCTGCTCGACGACCTGGCGGTGGCGCACGGTCTGCACGCCACGGACCAACTGTCGGTGCGGGTCGAGGACCTGAGCGTCATCGCGAACGCGATGGCGGCGCTGCGCGGGAAGCCGCCGGTCAAGCTGGCCGGGCTGACGGTCGTCTCGGCGGAGGACCTGACGAAGGGCACGGAGTCGCTGCCGCCCACGGACGGTCTGCGCTACTACCTGGAGGGCGACTACAAGGCCCGGGTGATCGTCCGTCCGAGCGGCACCGAGCCCAAGCTCAAGTGCTACCTGGAGGTCGTGGTGCCGGTCGCGGACGCGAGCGGGCTGGGTACGGCGCGGGCCACGGCCGCCGACATCCTGGCCGCGATCAAGAAGGACCTGGCGGAGGCCGCCGGCCTGTGAGGCCGCGGCCCTCGCCTGGGACCGGCGCCCGTGAACGCCGGAGGGCCCGTACGGAATCGTTTCCGTACGGGCCCTCGCCTGTTCCCGGCACGCGCCCCCGTCCCCCGGCCCCCGCCCTCCGTCCCCGTACGGCGGCCCCTCCCGCTCCTCTTCCGAGTGAATCGGGTACGGCAGGTGACGTAACGCGCGTCCTCCTCCCCGGACGCCGGGGCGAGGGTGACCCGGTGTCCTCCGTGTCCTCCGTGTCCTCCGTGTCCTCGGTGCTGATCCCGCGCCCCTCCGCCCCCACCGGGCGCGGCCCCGTCCCTGGACCTCGCCACGGGCTGCTGCGGCGGGCGGCCCCCGCCCTGCTGGGCTATCTGGCCGTACGGCTCCTCGGCCTCCTCGTCCTGGCCCGCTGGACGCACCTCAAGGGCCACGGCGTGTGGCCGACGATCGCCACCTCGTGGGACTCCGGCTGGTACCTGGGGATCGCCGACCACGGTTACGACCAGGAGCTCGGCACCCGCACCAACCACAACAACCTGGCCTTCTTCCCGCTCTACCCGGTCCTGATCAAGGCCGTCGCGGCCGTCACCCCGGGCTCGCGCGCCTCCGTCGCCCTGGTGCTCGCCGTGCTCTGCTCGCTGGTCGCCGCGCTGGGGGTGTTCGCGGTCGGCGACCAACTGCACGGGCCGCGTACGGGCGCGGTCCTGACGGTGCTGTGGGGTGCGGCGCCGGCGGCGGTGGTGCAGTGGATGGGCTACACGGAGTCGCTGTTCACGGCGCTCGTGGCCTGGTCGCTGTACGCGGTCCTGGACGGCCGCTGGACGTGGGCGGCGGGCCTCGCGGTGGCGGCGGGACTCACCCGCCCGACCGGGATCGCGCTGGCCGCGGCCGTGTCGGTGACCGCCCTGCTCGCGGCGCGCCGGGCCACGGGCCGGGCCCGGGCCGTGGCGCTGGCGGCCGCCTGCGCGGCCCCGCTGGGATGGCTGGGCTTCGTGGGCTGGGTGGGGCTGCGGCTCGGCCGGTGGGACGGCTACTTCGCGGTGCAGCGGACCTGGGAGAACGAGTGGGACGGCGGGGTGCGCACCCTGGAGGTGCTGCGGGAGCTGCTGGTCTACTCGCGCCGCCCGCACCTCTTCCTGGTGGCGGTCTCCGTGGTCCTGATCGTCTTCACGGCCCTGTACGTGCTGTCGCTGGTGGACCGGCAGCCGCTGCCGCTCCTCGTCTTCAGCGGGGTGCTGCTCCTCGTGGTCCTGGGAAGCGGCGGTGTCTATTTCCCCCGGGCCCGCTTCCTCCTGCCGGGCTTCCCGCTGCTGCTGCCGGTGGCCCTGGCCGTGGCCCGCGCCCGCCTCCCGGTCGCCGCCCTGGTGCTCGGCGGGGCGGCGCTGTCCTCGGCGTGGCTGGGCGGCTACATGCTCCTGGTGTGGCCGGGCCCGCCGTGAGCCGTACGGCGGGGCCGGGAGAGCGCGTCAGCGCAGGGCCAGCAGGATCGGGAGAGCGCGTCAGCGCAAGGCCAGCAGGATGACGAGCAGGACCAGCCCGACGACGGCCGGCGCGATGATCTCGTACGCCCATCGGATGAGGGGCTCGCCCTGGGCCTCGGGCCGCCTGCCGAGGCGCTCGGCGAGCTCGCGCAGATCGGCGACCGTCTGGTCGGCGGGGGCGATGCGGGACTCGGTGTCGGTGACGTCGGCGGTGGCCGAGGTGCGGCCGAGCGGGTCGTCCTGGGAGGCGGTCGCGGCGCGGCGGGCGGCGCGCTTGCGCTGGCGCAGGGAGACCGGGATGGCCCAGAGCTGGTACTTGGTGCCGTCCTGGCCGAAGACCTCGCTGGAGTAGCTCGCGCGGATGTCGGCGATGGAGGCCCAGGGCAGGGTGATGCTGCGGAAGGGGTTGCGGATGCGCAGCCGCCGGTCGTCGGCGTAGACGGCGGGCCGGATGGTGAAGGCGACGATCAGCGGGACGAGGAAGAGCAGCGTCGCGAGCGACACCCAGGGGGTGCTGCCCTCTCCGCGGATGATCGAGTCGGCGCCGAAGAACAGGGTGAGGGCGAGCAGGAAGACTCCCCCGGCGATGCCCATGCGCGAACGGAACACCTGTTCCTTGCGGGCGGGCTCGGAGGGCTGTGCGGCGGGCGGCGGCTCGGGCGTCGTCATGCGCCCGATTCTGCCTCAGCCCCCGCCCCGCCGTCGCAGACGGCCGGGGGCCGACCTGCCGATCAGGCGGCCGGGGGCACCAGGTCGGCGTAGACGACGATGTTGTCGGGGCGATGGCCGTCGACGAGCTCGCCGCCGCAGGTGATCAGCCGCAGCTCGGGGCGCGAGGTGTCGCCGTACACCTTGCCGGTCGGGAACGCCTTCTTGGCGACCTGTTCCAGCTCGCGCACCCGGAACACGGCGTCGGTGCCGTCGGCGCGGGTGACGGTGATGCGGTCGCCGACCCGGATCCGGCCGACGTCTTTGAGTACGGCGGGGCCCTGCGCGGTGTCGTAGTGGCCGATGAGGATCGCGGGCCCGGTCTCGCCGGGTGTGACGCCCTTCTCGTACCAGCCGATCCGGTCGGCCTGGCCGACCGACGGCACCTCCACCGTGCCGTCGGCGTTCAGCCCGAGCCGCAGCACGGGGCCGGTGTCGACCCCGGCGGCGGGCACCTTCACACGGACGGGAAGCGAGCGTGGCATCGGTGCCGCCGCCCGGCCCGTCGGCGCGGGTGCGGCGGTGACCGTGACGCGGGGGGCCGGGACGGCGTGCCGCGCGGATGCGGGGCGGCCGGAGCCTTCGGAGCCGTCGGGGCCGGGCGCGGGTGCGGCGCATCCGGCGAGCGTGGCGGTGGCGACGGCGCCCGCGAGGACGAGGAGAAGACGGCGGCGGGTCATGGCGTGCTCCGGGGAACGGGCCGGCGGGCCGCCGAGGAGGGGGCGGCCCGCCGGGTGGGACAGCGGCGCGGTGAGGGGTGTCCGCCGCGGGGGATGTCAGTGACGGTCGGCGGCGGAGGCGGAGGCGGCGGCGCGACGGCGCAGGGCCGTGAAGCCGAGACCCGCGGCGACGACCGCCGCGACGCCCGCACCGGACGCGAGCAGCGCGGTGTCGGCGGCGCGCTCGGCGCTGCCGAGCTCGGCTCCGGCGGCGACTCCGCCCTGGGGCACGACGGTGGTCTGGCCGCCCTGGGTGCCGGTCTGCGTGCCGGTCTGCGGGGCGGTGGTGGCCGGGGTGGTGGGCGCGGCCGTGGGCTTGCCGCAGTCCTTCGGGAGCTTCGGGAAGTCGACCCAGCGGTAGGGGGTGTCGCCGCCCTGGGTGCGCTGGCCGAAGGCCGGGGTGGTGGTGTGCGCGCCCTTGATCTTCAGACCGTTGCGCTCCTCGACGGGGTGCCGGCGGTCGGCGGTGGCGACGACCTTGCCCGTGTCGTCCTTCAGGACGGCCTTGGGTCCCTTCTTCAGGTCGTTGGTGAGCGTGACCGTCCAGTACGGGAAGACGGAGGCGACCTTCTGGGTGACGGTGCAGCCGTCGGCCGTGGGTCCGGAGAGCACGGTGCCTGCGGCCGGCGCGGGCTTCGGGTTCACCTTGGCGCCGAGGTAGAGCGGGGCGGCCTGCCGGTTCGAGCCGGGGACGTACGCGGCGAACTCGCCGCCGCCGGTGCCCAGGACGACGACGGACTTGCCGTACGTCCAGACGGAGCGGACCGGGTCGTAGGTGTAGGTGTAGCCGCGGCCCTCGCCGTTCTTGTCGACCGCCTGGAGGCCGAGGCGGCCGTCCTTCGCGTTCCTGCCGAGCTCCACGACGGTGCCGTCGGCCAGGCGGTAGAGGCCGAGGGGCGTCTCGGGGGTGTTGTTGCCCGCCCACGCGAGCGTGCGGCCGTCCTCGAAGAGGACGAGGAAGACGCCGTTGTGGTGGGCGGCGGCCGGGCGGCCGAGCGCCTCGATGGTGCCGATCGAGGAGCCTCGTACGAACGCCTCGGCGCGGTGGTGCACCGGTCCCAGCTTGTAGATCTTGACGACCGTGCCGTCGAAGAGGGTCTCGGTCCGAACGAGGGTTCCGGTCGGGTTCTCCGCGGCGGCGGCCGGTCCGTCCGCCGCGAGGGCGGTGCCGGTGGCGAGGACCGGGGTGATCGCCAGGCCCGTGAGGAGGGCGGTGGCGAGAGCGGTGCGGAGGGCGGTGCGCATAACGACTCCAGGAAATGGTCAGGTGCTGGATGGAAGAGCCGCATGCCGCTGACATCTCGTTCGGTTGGGGCCGTTGAGTTCTGGCTGGCTGCGGAAGAAACGTTACGGAGGCCGCATGCCGGAGCGGTCCGCTCCTTGTCACAGGCATGTGACAGGACTCACCCGCGCCCCCTCTTCCCCGCACCCACCTGCGCTTTCGCATGCTCGTCCGAGCAGGGCCCTGTACAGGCCGCTACGCGCGTAGATATGCTCGACTGGTGACCATGCCCACCACTGCACCCGCAGCACATGCTTTCGCCGACGTGACCGCGTCCGACAGCGCGCTGCGCCGCTTCCTCCACGGGCTGCCCGGCGTCGACGCCGTCGGCCTGGAGGCGCGCGCCGCGTCGCTCGGTACGCGTTCGATCAAGACCACGGCCAAGGCGTACGCCATCGACCTGGCCATCTCCATGATCGACCTGACGACGCTCGAAGGCGCGGACACCCCGGGCAAGGTCCGGGCGCTCGCCGCCAAGGCCGTCCATCCCGATCCGACCGACCGCACGACCCCGACGACCGCCGCCGTCTGCGTCTACCCCGACATGGTGGCCACCGCCAAGGCCGTCCTGGAGGGCTCCGGCGTCAAGGTCGCCTCCGTCGCCACCGCCTTCCCCGCCGGGCGCGCCGCGCTGCCGGTGAAGCTGGCCGACACGGCCGACGCCATCGCCGCCGGCGCCGACGAGATCGACATGGTCATCGACCGTGGCGCCTTCCTCGCCGGCCGCTACATGGAGGTCTACGAGCAGATCGCCGCCGTCAAGGCGGAGTGCGGCGACCGCGCGCGCCTGAAGGTGATCTTCGAGACGGGCGAGCTGTCCACGTACGACAACATCCGCCGCGCCTCCTGGCTCGGCATGATGGCGGGCGCGGACTTCATCAAGACCTCGACCGGCAAGGTCGCGGTCAACGCCACCCCCGCCAACACGCTCCTCATGCTGGAGGCCGTGCGCGACTTCCGCGCGCAGACCGGCGTCCAGATCGGCGTGAAGCCCGCGGGCGGCATCCGCAACACCAAGGAAGCCATCAAGTTCCTGGTCCTGGTCAATGAGACCGTCGGCGAGGACTGGCTGGACAACCACTGGTTCCGCTTCGGTGCCTCCAGCCTGCTCAACGACCTGCTGATGCAGCGTCAGAAGCTGGCGACCGGCCACTACTCCGGCCCCGATTACGTGACGGTGGACTGATCAACATGGCATCTGCATTCGAGTACGCACCGGCGCCCGAGTCCCGGTCCGTCGTCGACATCGCGCCCTCCTACGGCCTGTTCATCGACGGCGAGTTCACGGACGCGGCCGACGGCAAGGTCTTCAAGACCGTCTCGCCCTCCACCGAGGAGGTCCTGTCCGAGGTCGCCCAGGCCGGCACCGAGGACGTGGACCGCGCGGTGAAGGCGGCCCGCAAGGCGTTCGAGAAGTGGTCGGCGCTGCCCGGCTCCGAGCGCGCCAAGTACCTCTTCCGGATCGCCCGGATCATCCAGGAGCGCAGCCGCGAGCTCGCCGTCCTGGAGACCCTGGACAACGGGAAGCCGATCAAGGAGACCCGCGACGCGGACCTCCCGCTGGTCGCCGCGCACTTCTTCTACTACGCGGGCTGGGCCGACAAGCTCGACCACGCCGGCTACGGCGCGAACCCGCGCCCGCTGGGCGTGGCCGGCCAGGTCATCCCGTGGAACTTCCCGCTGCTCATGCTGGCGTGGAAGATCGCCCCGGCGCTCGCGACCGGCAACACGGTCGTCCTGAAGCCCGCCGAGACCACCCCGCTCTCCGCCCTCTTCTTCGCGGACATCTGCCGCCAGGCCGGGCTGCCGAAGGGTGTCGTCAACATCCTCCCGGGTTACGGGGACGCCGGCGCCGCGCTCGTCGGGCACCCGGACGTGAACAAGGTCGCCTTCACCGGCTCGACCGCCGTCGGCCGGGCCATCGCCAAGGCCGTGGCCGGCACCGACAAGAAGCTCACCCTGGAGCTGGGCGGCAAGGGCGCCAACATCGTCTTCGACGACGCCCCCGTCGACCAGGCCGTCGAGGGCATCGTCACCGGCATCTTCTTCAACCAGGGCCAGGTGTGCTGCGCCGGATCGCGCCTCCTCGTGCAGGAGTCGATCCACGACGAGCTGCTCGACTCGCTCAAGCGCCGCCTGAGCACCCTGCGCCTGGGCGACCCGCTCGACAAGAACACCGACATCGGCGCCATCAACTCCGAGGAGCAGCTCGCCCGGATCACCAGGCTGGTCGAGCAGGGCGAGGCGGAGGGCGCCGAGCGCTGGTCCGCCGCCTGCGAGATCCCGACCTCGGGCTACTGGTTCGCGCCGACGCTCTTCACGAACGTCACACAGGCGCACACCGTCGCCCGTGACGAGATCTTCGGCCCGGTCCTGTCCGTGCTGACCTTCCGCACCCCCGACGAGGCCGTCGCCAAGGCCAACAACAGCCAGTACGGCCTGTCGGCGGGCATCTGGACGGAGAAGGGCTCCCGCATCCTCGCGGTGGCGAACAAGCTCCGGGCCGGGGTCGTCTGGGCCAACACGTTCAACAAGTTCGACCCGACCTCGCCCTTCGGCGGCTACAAGGAGTCGGGCTTCGGCCGCGAGGGCGGCCGCCACGGTCTGGAGGCCTACCTCGATGTCTGATCAGACCCGTCTGAGCGTCTTCAAGACCTACAAGCTGTACGTCGGGGGCAAGTTCCCCCGCTCCGAGAGCGGCCGGGTGTACGAGGTGACGGACTCCAAGGGCAAGTGGCTGGCCAACGCGCCGCTGTCCTCCCGCAAGGACGCGCGCGACGCGGTCGTCGCCGCGCGCAAGGCGTTCGGCGGCTGGTCCGGCGCGACCGCGTACAACCGGGGCCAGATCCTCTACCGCGTCGCCGAGATGCTGGAGGGGCGCAAGGGCCAGTTCGTGCACGAGGTCGCGCACGCCGAGGGCCTGTCGAAGAACAAGGCGGCCGAGGTCGTCGAGGCCGCGATCGACCGCTGGGTCTGGTACGCCGGCTGGACGGACAAGATCGCGCAGGTCGTCGGCGGGGCGAACCCGGTGGCGGGCCCGTTCTTCAACCTGTCCACCCCGGAGCCGACCGGTGTCGTCACCGTGATCGCCCCGCAGGAGTCGTCCTTCCTGGGCCTGGTCTCGGTGATCGCCCCGGTCATCGCGACCGGCAACACGGCGGTCGTGATCGCCTCGGAGAAGGCCCCGCTGCCGGCGCTGTCCCTCGGCGAGGTGCTGGCCACCTCCGACCTGCCGGGCGGTGTCGTCAACATCCTGTCCGGCAAGGCGGCCGAGATGGGTCCGCACCTGGCGGCCCATCTGGACGTCAACGCGATCGACCTCACGGGCGCGGACGCCGATCTGGCCCGCGATCTGGAGATCGCCGCGGCGGACAGCCTCAAGCGCGTCCTGCGCCCGCGCGCGGAGGACTTCGCCGCCTCCCCGGGCACGGACCGGATGACGGCGTTCCTGGAGACGAAGACGGTCTGGCACCCGACGGGTTCGCTGGGCGCCTCGGGCTCCTCGTACTAGTCCCCCCGCGCGGCCGAGCGGCCCCCGACCGATTCCGGTCGGGGGCCGTTCGTCATGCTCCGCCGCGCTCGACGAGCCCGGCGACGCCGTCCAGAACGCATTCCAGGCCGGTCTCGAAGGTCCACGCGGCGTCGTCCTTGCGCGCCGCGCCCCGCGTGTAGCGGAGGTAGGTGGGATAGCGCCCGGTGCCGAGCAGATAGCTCATCTGCGGGGCGAGGCCCCGGCGGGTCTCGTCGCCGTTCTCCCAGCCCCGTTCGCGCATGTACGCGCGCAGCGAGACCTCGGCCTGGACGGCTCCGTGGACGTAGGCGCTGACGGCACGGAAGGCGGCCATCATCGTGTCGACGTCGAGCCCGAGGCCGTCGAGCGCGGCCAACTGGCGTTCGGCCGCGGCCATCCGGTGGGGGGTGAGCGCGAAGAGCGGGGCCGGGAGCTGGGCGAGCCAGGGGTGGCGCAGCATCGACTCCCGGGTGCACCGGGCGTGGGCGCGCAGCGTCTCCCGCCAGTCCGCGCCGGCCGCATCGGCCCCGGGCGGTTCGAGTTCGGCCGACACCTGGTCGACCATGAGCGACCACAGCTCGTCCTTGCCGTCCACGTGCCGGTAGGCGGCCATGGGCGCGACGCCCAGTTCGGCGGCGATCTTCCGCATGGTGACGGCGGCGAAGCCCTCCCGGTCCGCGATCCCGACCGCGACCTCGGCGATCCGCCGCGGGGTGAGCGTGGTCCTGGGCGCCGCCGCGGGTCGTTCCAGGCGCTCCCAGAGCGAGACGCTCTCCGTCTCGTCCTTCTTCGGCACTCCGGCCTCCTCGTGTCGCGTACAGCGTATGCCTTGTGGACGCCGTACACGCCGACGTGTACGTTGTACACCCGTAGGTATACGACGTACACATCGCCGTCCGTATCTCCGTCCCAGGGGGACCCATGAGCACTCCGCTGCGCCTCGCCGTGATCCAGGGCTCGACCCGCGACGGCCGCCTCGGCCCCACCGTCGCCGCCTGGCTGGCCCGGCACGCCACCGCCCGCCCCGACATGTCCGTCGACCTGGTCGACCTCGCCGAGACCCCGCTGCCCACCGTCTTCCCGCAGCTCGGCCAGGGACCGGCCGACGCGGCGGACCGGGAGCTGCTCGCCGCCGTGTCCCCGCGGCTCGCCGCCGCCGACGCCTTCGTCGTCGTGACCCCGGAGTACAACCACAGCTTTCCTGCGTCCCTGAAGAACGCGATCGACTGGCACAACAAGGAGTGGCACGCCAAGCCCGTCGGCTTCGTCGCCTACGGCGGCTTCTCCGCCGGACTCCGCGCCGTCGAGCACCTGCGCGCCGTCTTCGCCGAGCTGCACGCCGTCACCATCCGCGAGGCGGTCGGACTCCAGGGCGTGTGGGGGCGGTTCGACGGCGAGGGCCGGGCCGTCGACCCCGCCACCGACAGCGCCGCCAAGGCGATGCTCGACCAACTCGCCTGGTGGGGCGAGGCCCTGCGCGACGCCCGCGCCAAGAAGCCCTACGGAGCCTGACGATGACCCCGCCCCGGCCCTCGGGCATCCCCTACCTCGGCATCTCCGGGCTCATGCTCGGCATCGTCCTCGGCACCCTCGACGGCACCGTCGTCGGTACCGCGCTCCCCACCATCGTCGGCGAGCTCGGCGGCCTCGACCGGCTGTCCTGGGTGGTGACCGCCTATCTGCTCACCGCCGCCGTGTCCACGCCCCTCTGGGGCAAGCTCGGCGACCTCCACGGCCGCAAGGGCGCCTATCTGTCCGCCGTCGGCGTCTTCCTCGCCGGCTCGGTCCTCTCCGGACTCGCCCAGACCATGGACCAGCTCATCGCCTTCCGCGCGCTCCAGGGCATCGGCGCCGGCGGTCTGATGGTCGGCGCGTTCGCCCTGATCGGCACCCTGGTCGCCCCCGAGGACACCCCCAGGGTCCAGGCGATCACCGGCACCATGCTGCCGCTCGCCTTCGCCGGCGGCCCCCTCGTCGGCGGCCTCCTCACCGACCACCTGAACTGGCGCTGGGCCTTCTACGTCAACCTGCCCGTCGGCCTCGCCGCCCTGCTCCTCGTCTCCCTCACCCTGACCGCGCCCACCACCAGGGTCCGTGCCCGCATCGACTGGGCCGGCGCCCTGCTCCTCACCACCGGCATCCTGGCCCTCACCCTGCTCGCCACCTGGGCCGGCACCACCCACGCCTGGACCTCGCCGCGGATCCTGGCCCTCGCCGCCGTCGCGGTGGCCGCGCTCACCGCGTTCGTACGGGTCGAGCGGCGCGCCCAGGAACCCGTCATCCCGCCCCGGCTCTTCCGCGGCCGCAACTTCGCCGTCGCCCAGGTGCTCAGCCTCCTGGTCGGCGCCGCCATGCTCGCCGCGATGAACTACCTGCCGCAGTACCTGCAGTTCGTCCGCGGGCAGTCGTCGACGGCGAGCGGACTGCTGCTGCTCCCGCTGATGCTCGGCATGGTGGCCGTCCAACTGGCCACCGGCCGCAGCGTCGCCCGCACCGGCCGCTACCGGCACCACCCGATCATCGGCGGCGCGCTGATGACCGCGGGCGCCCTGCTCCTGCTGCTCCTGGACCTGAACACGCCGACCGCCGTCGCCTCGGCGCTCACCGTGGTCCTCGGCGCGGGCATGGGCTTCCTGATGCAGTCGACCATGCTGATCACGATGTACGGCGCGGAGCCGCGCGACATGGGCGCGGCGAGCGGCACGGTCACCCTCGTCCGCACCCTCGGCGGCTCGCTCGGCGTGGCCGTGCTCGGCGCGGTCTTCACCGCCCGGCTCGCCGGCCATGACACCGACCGCACCCCGGCCCAGGTCGCGACGCTGCCCGAGCCGGTACGGGACGCCTTCCGGGCGGCGCTGACGAGCGGGCTGCACGGGGTGCTCCTGGGCACCGCGCTGCTGTCCGCGTTCGCCTTCGCCGCCGCCTGGCTCGTACGGGAGGTTCCGCTGCGGCCGTCCGGGGCCGCCGGCCCCGCCGCTCCCGCGGCGCCTCCCGCGACCGCTACGGAAGCAGGCTCTGGCTCAGCGGTCCCGCCACCGGCAGATCGGCCAGCGCCCCGCCCTTCGTGACGTGGTCGGTGACCAGGCCGGTGCCGACCGGCTTGAAGTCGGCGACCTGGGTGCCGACGCCGTTGTCCAGCGGGTCCACGCCGGTGTTGGCCAGCGGGTCGAGCTGAAGGTGCGTCAACGGCGCCACGCCGTGGCCGACGCCCTCCAGGGCGGCGGCTCCGTCCACCCGGGTCAGCGAGTCGGACGGGAGCGGGACGCCCACCCCCTCGGCCGCCTGGGCGCCGGCGCCCGCGCCGAACACGGCGGCGCCGGCCGCCGTGACGGTGAGTCCGGCCTTCAGCAGGGCGCTGCGGCGGGGGGTCCGGGGGTGTGCGTGACGGGCCATGGAAGGTCCTTCCGGGGACTTTCGAGGGGTGACGGAGCGGCCACCGAGCGTAGTGGAGGTGTGATGCTCGATACCAACGGGCCGCCTCGGGGGTCCCCTGCACGGGGGAATGGTTCACACTGGTGTCCCGTGAGTTCCCAACCGATCCCGACCCGGGTCGTCCTGCTCGCGGGCCCCTCCGGCTCCGGCAAGTCGTCCCTCGCCGCCGTCACCGGCCTGCCGGTCCTGCGCCTCGACGACTTCTACAAAGAGGCCGACGACCCCTCCCTCCCCCTCGTCGACGGCAGTGCGGACATCGACTGGGACTCCCCGCTGTCCTGGGACGCGGACGCCGCCGTCGCCGCGATCGCGGAGCTGTGCCGTACCGGACGGACCGACGTGCCCGTGTACGACATCGCCACCAGCTCCCGCGTGGACCGCGAGACCCTCGACATCGCGCGCACGCCGCTGTTCGTGGCGGAGGGCATCTTCGCCGCCGACATCGTGGCGCGCTGCCGCGAACTCGGGGTGCTCGCCGACGCGCTGTGCCTGCGCGGCCGCCCGGCCACGACCTTCCGCCGCCGGCTGCTCCGCGACCTCAAGGAGGGCCGCAAGTCGGTGCCCTTCCTGCTGCGTCGCGGCTGGCGCCTGATGCGCGCCGAGCGTTCGATCGTCGCCCGCCAGACGGCTCTGGGCGCCCACCCCTGTGCCAAGGACGAGGCCCTGGGCCGGCTCGCCGCCGCGGCCGCGGGCCGCCGCCTGGTCCCGGCCGCCCGCGCCTGACCCCGTGACGCCGCGTCCGGACCGGCCGGTCCGCGCACGGGGCGAGGGCCGGACAGGATCCCCCGATCCTGTCCGGCCCTCGCCGTTTTCCCCCGTACCCCCGTACGGTCCCCCGTGTTCTCCCCCGTGATCCCCCCGTTCCTTCAGGCCACCAGCTCGCCGAAGGACTCCTCCTCGTCACGGCCGAAGCTCAGCACCTGGTCCTCGCGCAGTCGCCGCAGCGAGCGCCAGATGCTCGACTTCACCGTGCCGACACTGATGTCCAGGATCTCCGCGATCTCCGGGTCGGTGCGGCCCTCGTAGTAGCGCAGCACCAGCATCGTCCGCTGCAGCTCGGGCAGCCGGGCGAGCGCCTGCCACAGGACGGCCCGCAGTTCGGTGCCGCGCATGGCGTCCGTCTCGCCGGCCGTCTCCGGCAGCTCCTCGGTCGGGTACTCGTTGAGCTTGCGCCGGCGCCAGGCGCTGATGTGCAGGTTCGTCATCGTGCGGCGCAGGTAGCCGCCGACCGCGGCCTTGTCGCTGATCCGGTCCCAGGCGCGGTACGTGGAGAACAGCGCGCTCTGGAGCAGGTCCTCGGCCTCGAAGCGGTCACCGGTCAGGTGGTAGGCGGTGGCGTACAGGGAGGCCCGGCGCTCCTGGACGTAGGCCGTGAACTCGGCCTCCGACCGGCTGGAACGCTCCCCCGTGGCCTCCCCGTACACCGCTCCCCCGTCAGCGACGGCCGCCATGTACGGCGCCTTGCGCTGACGCCCGACGCTGCGAACGCACCCCCGCCCGTTCACACCGCCGGACTTCTCCGAGCTCCGCGTGACGTCGTGGAGACGCGTGACAACTGCGCTCGAGGTGGTGCTGTGCAGTGCGTTCATCTCGCGCCCCCCGTCGGTTGGAGTCCGTAGGTCCTTGATGGGGAAAAGCCTGCCCGGCCGACTTCATGGCGGTGTCCGCCGACTGTCACAGCCGTGTCACAGGCGGGGGCGGCAGGGAAGCGTGACCGGACGGTCGAACTGTGACGGCCGCATGGGACAGAATGAGGCCGTGCCTTTCCTGTTGCTGATCGAGGACGACGACGCCATCCGCACGGCCCTCGAACTCTCCCTGTCTCGCCAGGGCCACCGTGTGGCCACCGCGGCGACGGGCGAGGACGGCCTGAAGCTGCTGAAGGAACAGCGGCCCGACCTGGTCGTACTGGACGTGATGCTGCCCGGCATCGACGGCTTCGAGGTGTGCCGTCGCATCCGGCGCACCGACCAGTTGCCGATCATCCTGCTGACGGCCCGCAGCGACGACATCGACGTGGTCGTCGGCCTGGAGTCCGGCGCCGACGACTACGTGGTCAAGCCGGTGCAGGGCCGGGTGCTCGACGCCCGGATCCGCGCGGTGCTGCGGCGCGGCGAACGGGAGGCCACCGACTCGGCGACCTTCGGCTCGCTGGTGATCGACCGCTCGGCGATGACCGTGACGAAGAACGGCGAGGACCTCCAGCTCACCCCGACCGAGCTGCGGCTGCTCCTGGAGCTGAGCCGCCGGCCCGGCCAGGCCCTGTCGCGGCAGCAGTTGCTGCGGCTGGTGTGGGAGCACGACTACCTGGGCGACTCGCGGCTCGTCGACGCCTGTGTGCAGCGGCTGCGGGCCAAGGTGGAGGACGTACCGTCCTCGCCGACCCTGATCCGTACCGTACGGGGCGTGGGCTACCGGCTGGACGTTCCTGCGTGAGCAAAGGGATCATCTCGGTGCTGCGGTTCACCAGTCTGCGGCTCCGTCTCGTCGTCGTCTTCGCCCTGGTCGCGCTCACCGCGGCCGTGTCCGCCTCGGGCATCGCGTACTGGCTGAACCGCGAGGCCGTGCTCAAGCGCACCCAGGACAGCGCGCTCAACGATTTCCGGCAGGAGATGCAGAACCGGGCGGCGACGCTGCCGCCGCGTCCCACCGAGGACGAGCTGCGGCGCACCGCCGAGCAGATGGCGAGCGGCAGCGCCGGCTACAGCGTGCTGCTCATCGGGGAGCGGGACGCGGGCAAGCCGATCGTCGGCGCCTCGAACCCCGACGTGTTCACGCTCGCGGACGTGCCGCGCCCGCTGCGGACGGCGGTCGGCACCAGGCGGCCGGTGACGGACGCCAACGACTACCCGTACCACCTGTTCTGGCAGCGGACGCAGCGCGGCTCGACGCCGTATCTGGTGGGCGGGACGAAGATCGACGGCGGCGGGCCGACGGGCTACATGTTCAAGTCGCTGGCTGCGGAGAAGGCGGACCTGAACTCGCTGGCCTGGTCGCTCGGGATCGCCACCGGCCTCGCGGTGATCGGCTCGGTGCTGCTCGCGCAGGTCGCGGCGTCGACGGTGCTGCGGCCGGTGCACCGGCTCGGGGAGGCGGCCCGGCAGCTCGGCGAGGGCAAGCTGGACACCCGGCTGCGGGTCTCCGGCAACGACGAACTGGCCGATCTGTCCCGGACGTTCAACAGCGCGGCCGAGTCGCTGCAGAAGAAGGTCGCGGACATGAGCGCGCGGGAGGAGGCGAGCCGCCGCTTCGTCGCCGACATGTCGCACGAGCTGCGCACCCCGCTGACCGCGCTGACCGCCGTGACGGAGGTCCTCGAGGACGAGCAGGACACGCTCGACCCGATGATCGCCCCGGCGGTGGCGCTGGTGGTCAGCGAGACGCGCCGGCTGAACGACCTGGTGGAGAACCTGATGGAGGTGACCCGCTTCGACGCGGGCACCGCCCGTCTCGTCCTCGACGACGTGGACATCGCCGACCAGATCACCGCCTGCATCGACGCGCGGGCCTGGCTGGACGCGGTGGACCTGGACGCCGAGCGCGGCATCGTGGCACGCCTCGACCCGCGCCGCCTCGACGTGATCCTGGCCAACCTGATCGGCAACGCCCTGAAGCACGGCGGCTCGCCGGTGCGGGTCTCCGTGCGGACGGAGCCCGCGGCGGAGACCGCCGAGGACGGGGAGGAGGCCGGGGAGGACCTGGTGATCGTGGTGCGCGACCACGGGCCCGGCATCCCCGAGGAGGTCCTGCCGCACGTCTTCGACCGCTTCTACAAGGCGAGCGCCTCGCGGCCCCGGTCGGACGGCAGCGGGCTCGGCCTGTCGATCGCCATGGAGAACGCGCTGATCCACGGCGGGTCGATCACGGCCGCCAACTCGACGGACGAGGACGGCCGGGTGGACGGCGCGATGTTCGTGCTGCGACTGCCCCGGGACGCCTCGGGGATCGCGCGGGAGCTGCAGACCCGCAGCAGCCAGGGCGAGGTGGAGGAGAGTTGAGACGTCGCCGTACGGGACGCGTGGTCCTGGGCGCGGTGGGCGCCGTACTGCTCGCGGGCTGCGGCATCCGTACGACCTCGGTGCCGGTGGACGCGGGCCCGGCGCCCTCGCGGGTGCCGTGCAGCGTGGCGGACGGCGCGGGAGCCTCCGCGCAGGGGGCGCCGCTGCGGGTGTACCTGCTGTGCGGGGCACAGTTGGAGGCGGTGGAGCGCAGGTCGCCGCTGCCGGAGGAGAAGGTGTCGGGCGACCCGGTGCGCACCGCGTCGGCGCTGCTCGCCCAGTTGCAGAGCGAGCCGTCGGAGGAGGAGCGGCAGGCCGGCTTCGCCACGGCGGTGAAGGGGCCGCTGCGGGTGGGCGGGGGTCATCGCGGCGATCCGGCGGGCACGCTGCGGCTGAGCCGTCAGCCGGAGGACCTGCCGCCGACGGTGCTCGCCCAGATCGTGTGCACGTTCGCCGAGAGCGCGGCGGGTGCGGGCGGCACGTCGGTGGTGCTCGGCGGCCCCGGGAAGTACGAGCCGCGGCGCTACGGCTGTACGCGGGAGCTGAAGGAGCGCCCTGAGTCGCCGGTCCCCTCGGCCCCGGCCGCTCCCGGGGCGTCGGCGGACGCCTCGGCGCCGGCCTCCTGACACGAGGCCGGGAACCCGGCGGAACCGATTCCGCCGGGAAGCGCGTCTTGGGGGGCGTGCAGCGTCAAGGTTCGGGCGGTTCGGACGGTTCGGGCGGCAGTGTCGCCAAGGTCGTACGCGTGGCGGGGTTCCTCCTCCTCCTCGCGCATCTGCTGCTCGTCGCCTGGGTGACGCTTCGCCCCCGCGACGTGGCCTGGGTGACGGCCCCCAATCTGACCCCCTTCGCCGGGATCAGACTCGACCTGGCGCTCGGTCCGGCCGAGGCCGCCCGCCGCATCGGCGGCGGACTGCTACTCCTGGCCCCGCTCGGGGTGCTGCTCCCGATGGCCGACGGACGGCTCGCCGTCTCGCCGTGGGCGTCCCTGGCCCGTACGACCGCGGCGGGGGCGCTGGTGTCGCTCGCGGTGGAGCTGTTGCAGACGGCGGTGCCCGGACAGGTCGTGGACGTGGACTCGGTGCTCCTGAACACGGCGGGGGTGGCGCTGGCGCACCTGCTGCTCGTGCCGGCGGGGCGGGCGCGGCTGCGCCGCTGCCGGCGCGGGCGCCGGACGGCGGGCGGCGGGTCCTCCTCCGGGAGGAGGCGGCAGCGGTCTTCTCAGGGGGCGACCCCGACGATTCCCAGGGTCGGGATCGCCCCGTAGACCGACGCTTTGTCCCCCTGCCGGGGCGAGGATGGAGACAGATCGAGGGCCGGAGAGCGGTCCCCGAAAGACTCCGAAGGAGCCCACCATGGCCGCACTGACCCGCCCTCGTGACGGACGCGTGATCGGCGGAGTGTGCGCGGCGCTGGCCCGGCGCTTCGGCCTCTCCGCCACGACGATGCGCGTGATCTTCGTGGCCTCGTGCCTGCTGCCCGGCCCGCAGTTCCTGCTGTACGTGGCGCTGTGGGTGCTGCTGCCGGCGGAGAAGGCGCCGAGCACGGCCTGGTAGTCGCGACCGCTCGTCGCGGGCAACGCCCGAGGGCGCCCCTCCCGGTGCGGGGAGGGGCGCCCTCGGCGCGTACGGGCTCAGAGGCCGAGGCCGCCCACCGGCAGACCGCCGAGGCCGCCGACCGGCAGGCCGCCGAGGAGGCTGCCGGCCGCGCCGAGCGGGGTGGCGTCGAGGCCGCTCTTGGCGCCCTCGATCGGGAGGTTCTGCGCCTGCTCCTGGAGCTCGCCCGGGAGGGTCTGGGCCTGCTCGACCGCGCCCGGGAGGGTCTTGACGACGCCCTCCTGGACACCGGTGCCGAGGGCGCCCTGGCCGCCGGCCACGGCCTCGCCGGCACCCGAGGGGAGCTCGGTCAGGTCCTCGCCGAGGGGCACGGTGTTGGTCACCAGGCCGAGCGCGTCGGAGCCGAGCGGCAGCGACGCCGGGGCGGCGGAGGCCGTTCCGGCGGCAGCGGCGGCGAAAGCGGCACCGAGAGCGGCGACACCGAGCGTCTTGGCGGCAGACTGCTTCATCAGAAAATCTTCCTCGGGAATCTCGGATGTCTCGGGGCGTCGGGGAAGGCCCGAGAGCAGGGGAATTGCGGGGAATGCAGAGTGGCTACGCAAACTAACCAGCGAAACGCCCCGCCCGCAAACACCGAAATGCGGCCGGGCGTGGTGCGCCCGGCCGCTCCGACCATCGTCCCGATGGCCGGGATCAGTCCGTCCGGCGGGAAGAGTCGCTGGTGGTGGCGGTCTGCTGGAACAGCCATTCGGACTTCAGCTCGGCGTATCCGGGCTTGATGACATCGTTGATCATCGCGAGTCGTTCATCGAAAGGAATGAACGCTGATTTCATCGCATTGACCGTGAACCACTGCATGTCGTCGAGCGTGTAGTCGAATGCCTCGACAAGGAATTCGAATTCCTTGCTCATGCTGGTGCCGCTCATCAGCCGGTTGTCGGTGTTGACCGTGGTGCGGAAGTGCAGCTTGCGGAGCAGGCCGATCGGGTGCTCCTTGTACGAGGCCGCGGCGCCGGTCTGCAGGTTGGAGGTGGGGCACATCTCCAGCGGGATCCGCTTGTCGCGGACGTAGGCGGCGAGCCGGCCGAGGCTGACCGTGCCGTCCTCGGCGACCTCGATGTCGTCGATGATCCGCACGCCGTGGCCGAGTCGGTCGGCGCCGCACCACTGGAGGGCCTGCCAGATCGAGGGCAGTCCGAACGCCTCGCCCGCGTGGATGGTGAAGTGGTTGTTCTCGCGCTTCAGGTACTCGAAGGCGTCGAGGTGCCGGGTGGGCGGGAAGCCGGCCTCGGCGCCCGCGATGTCGAAGCCGACGACGCCGGAGTCGCGGTAGCGGTTGGCGAGTTCGGCGATCTCCAGGGCGCGGGCGGCGTGCCGCATCGCGGTCAGCAGGGCGCCGACGCGGGTCCGGTGCCCGTTGGCGCGGGCCTGCCGCTCGCCCTCGCGGAAGCCCTCGTTGACGGCCTCGACGACCTCTTCGAGGGTGAGCCCGGCCTCCAAGTGCTGCTCGGGGGCGTACCGCACCTCGGCGTAGACGACGCCGTCCTCGGCGAGGTCCACGGCGCACTCGGCGGCGACGCGGACGAGCGCCTCGCGGGTCTGCATGACGGCGCAGGTGTGCGCGAAGGTCTCCAGGTAGCGCTCCAGGGAGCCGGAGTCGGCGGCCTCCCGGAACCAGATGCCGAGCTTGTCCGGCTCGGTCTCGGGGAGGCGGTCGTAGCCCTGGGCCCGGGCGAGTTCGATGATCGTTCCGGGGCGCAGCCCGCCGTCGAGGTGGTCGTGCAGGAGGACCTTCGGCGCGCGGCGGATCTGGTCCGCGGTGGGGGTGCTGGGGATCTGGCTCGTCATTGCGGCACTCTAGCGCCTACGCGCGTAGAGCGCGCCCCTTCGGCGCCGTATCCGGAGGGGCGGTTTTTCCGGTGCGGACCACGGCTGCCTCCCCCTAGCCTGGCGGGCATGACCTCTGTCGCGACCGACCCCGAACTGCGCCGGATCCACGGCTTCCTGTCCGCTTTCACCCGGCGGCAGGCGGAGCGGACGGTGGGCATCCCGGGCGGGTTCGCCGCGCTGAACGACACCTTCCCGCTGTCGCGGGCCGACAACCACGTGCTGGTCGAAGGCCCCACCGACCCGGAGGCGCTGCCCGGCCGGGTGGAGGAGGTGCTGGGGCATCTGCCGCACCGGGCGGTGTACGTCCTCGACCCGGTGACCGCCGAGGCGTGCGCGGGGCCGCTGGCGCGGGCCGGCTACACCCGCACGGCGGTCGTCCTGATGCGGCACACCGGCCCGGTGCCCGAGCGCGGCGGGGCCCGCGAGGTGGACCTCCCCGCGCTGCGCGGGCCGCTGGCCGAGAGCTGGCGGCGGTTCCTGCCGGGCGCCGGCGACGAGGTGGTGCGGACCCTGGTGGAGCGCCGGGTGGTCCGCCGCCGGGGCGCCCCCGACGTCCGCTTCCTCGCGTCGCACGACGAGTGGGGCGAGGTGGCGTCCTGGGGCGATCTGTACCTGGACCCGGCCGCGGGGGTGGCCCAGATCGAGGACCTGGTCACCGCCGAGTCCCACCTCGGGCAGGGCCACGCCGGGGTGGTCCTGGACACGGCCCTGCGCATGGCCGCCGAGGCCGGCTGCACGACCCGCTTCCTGACGGCGTTCGCGGACGACTGGCCGCGCCGGTGGTACGAGCGGCGGGGGTTCGTGCCGGTGGGGAGCGTCGACTGCTTCGAACGGGAGTAGCGGGGGCGGCCGTTCGCGCGAGGGGCGATACGTAACAGAGACCGCGCGTACGGCTGCCGTACATCTCGGCTTCTGAGACTGTTCCGTCATGGCGCACTACGCACTCGTGGGACCGACCGGATCCCGGACGCCCCGGCTCGGTCGGCCCGTCGGAGCGACGAACCCGGTCACCGAGGTGGGCGGGGTGGTTCTGCTGCTGCCGGACGGGGAGCCGGTCTCCGCGCGGGGGCCCTCGGTGCGGGGGTACGCCGGGATGCTGCCGCTGGGGCGGCGGCTGGTGCGGGCCGGGCGGGGGGACGGTCTGGTGGCACACGTGGTGCGCTATCGGGGGCGCGGCTGGAACGGCGCCGACGCGCAGTTGGCGGCGGACGCCTCCTGGGCGGTCTCCGAGGCGGTACGGCGCTACGGCGACGTCCCGGTGTGTCTCGCGGGGCGCGGGATGGGCGGACGGGCGGCTCTGCGGGCCGGCGGGCACACGGGGGTGGCGGCGGTCCTGGCGGTCGCGCCCTGGCTGCCGGAGGACGACCGGGCGGCCGAACCGGAGCCGGTGCGGCAGTTGGCGGGCCGGCGGGTGCTGATCGTCCACGGCACGAACGACGCGCGGACCGACCCCGAGCTGTCCTACCGCTTCGCGGAGCGGGCGAAGAAGTCCAACCGCGAGACCTGCCGCTTCGAGGTGCACACGGACGGCCACGCGCTGCGCCAGTACGCCGACGAGGTCCACGCCCTGGCCGCCGACTTCGTGCTCTCCGCGCTGTTCGCCCGCACGCCGAGCCGGCCGCTCGCGGACGCGATGGCCGCGCCGCCGCCGCTGGGTCTTCGGATGCCGCTGGCGGCGGGGTTCGGGGCCTCATTCCGGTAGCAGGCTGCCCCGCTTGCTCAGCAGGAACTTCTTGAAGGCGGCGACCGGCGGGGTGTCCGGGTGCCCGTCGAGCCAGGCCACGCCGATCTCGCGGACCGCGCGCGGGGAGGTCACGCCGAGTTCGACGACGCCGGGGCGGGCCACCGCCGGCGGGGGCAGGAGGGCGACGCCGAGACCCGCGGCGACCAGGCCGCGCAGCGTCTCGGCCTCCTCGCCCTCGAAGGCGACGCGGGGCTTGAAGCCGGCCTGCGCGCACAGGTCGTCGGTGATGCGGCGCAGGCCGTAGCCCGGCTCCAGGGTCACGAAGGTCTCGTCGGCGGCCTCCGCGAGGCGGATCCGCTTGCGGGAGGCGAGCCGGTGGTCGTCGGGCACGACGAGCCGCAACCGCTGTTCGTCGAGGCGGCGGGCGACGAGGTCGGGGGCGTCGGGCACCGGCGAGGTCAGGCACAGGTCGAGGTCACCGGCCCGGAGCCGTTCGATCATCGCCTCGCCGTAGTTCTGGACCAGGGTGAAGCGGACCCGGCGGTGGTCCACCCGGAAGGCGCGGATGAGTCCGGGCACGGTCTCCGAGCCCATGGTGTGCAGGAAGCCGAAGGCGACCCGGCCCGCCGTGGGGTCGGCGTCGGCCCGTACCGTGTCGGCGGCCCGCTCCACCTCGGCGAGGGCGCGCTCGGCGGCGGTGAGGAAGCGGCGGCCGGCCGGGGTGAGCGACACCGTACGGCCGCGGCGGGCGAACAGGGCGACGCCCAGGTCCTGTTCGAGCCGGACCATGACCCGCGACAGCGTCGACTGGGGCACGCCCATCTCGGCCGCCGCCCGAGTCACGTGCTCGTGGCGGGCGACGGCGGCGAAGTACGCAAGGCGCGGCGCGAGCAGCGGTCCCATGTCTTCTTCGTTACTGTTCGGTGACAGCCGATGCTGTGACCTGTACTCATGCACCATGGGAACGATTACAGCAGTTCCGTGCATTGGACGCATGAAATGGAGCGGCCTACGTTCGTGACATGCCTTCCGCCAGTACCAAGGCGGCCGTCACCAACGCGGTCGCCGACTCCCGCCTCTCCCCCGGAACCGCCGGCTACCGCCGGATGAGCCTCGCGCTGTTCGCCGCGGGTGTGGCCACCTTCGCCCTCCTCTACTCCACCCAGGCCCTGCTGCCCGCCGTCTCGGCCGAGTTCGGCGCCACCGCGTCGGCCGCCTCCTGGACGGTCTCCGCCGCGACCGGTGCGCTGGCCCTGTGCGTCCTGCCGCTGAGCGCGCTCTCCGAGCGCTTCGGCCGGCGCTCGATGATGACGGTCTCGCTCGCGGTCGCCGTCGTCGTCGGTCTCCTCGTCCCGCTCGCGCCGAACCTGGAGAGCCTGGTCGCGCTGCGCGCGGTGCAGGGCGCGGCGCTGGCCGGCGTCCCGGCCTCGGCGATGGCCTTCCTGGCCGAGGAGGTGCGCCCGAAGGCGCTGATCGCGGCGATCGGCCTGTTCGTGGCGGGCAACTCCATCGGCGGCATGAGCGGCCGGATCGTCACCGGCTGGGTCGCCCAGGTGTGGGGCTGGCGGGCGGCCCTGGCGGCCGTCGGTCTGCTGGCCGTGGTCTGCGCGCTCGCCTTCCGGGCCCTCATCCCGAAGGCCCGGCACTTCACGCCCGGCTCGCTGGACCCGCGGGCCCTCGCGCGGACCGTCCGCACGCATCTGGCGGACCCGCTGCTGCTGCGCCTGTACGCGATCGGCGCGCTGTTCATGACGGTGTTCGGCGCTGTGTACACGGTGATCGGCTACCGCCTCGTCGAGGCGCCGTTCTCGCTCCCGCAGGGCGTGGTCGGCTCGGTCTTCCTGGTCTATCTGGTGGGCACGGTCTCCTCGGCGGCGGCCGGCGGGCTGGTCGGCCGGCTGGGCCGGCGGGGCGCGCTGTACCTCGCCGTCTCGACGACGGCGGCCGGGCTGCTGCTCTCGCTCGCCGACGCGCTGGCCGCCGTCCTCGCGGGCCTGGTGCTGATCACCGCCGGTTTCTTCGCCGGTCACGCGGTCGCCTCCTCCTCGGTGAGCCGCACCGCGAAGACCGGCCGCGCGCAGGCGTCGGCGCTGTACCAGTCGGCCTACTACCTGGGCAGCAGCGCGGGCGGCACGCTCGGTGCGGTCGCCTTCCACGCGGGCGGCTGGGCCGGGACGGTGCTGATCGGTCTGGTGGCGGTCCTCGGCGTCGTGTCGATCACCCTGTACGGCACGCACAGCGCCCGGGCCGAGGCGCGCCGGCACCGGCTCGCCGCCTGCTGAATCCGGCGGCCGCGGCACTGCAACTGTTCGACTCCCCCGAGCGTCAAAAAGGTCAGGACTCGAGGGGGAGTTGACGGACATGGACGGAATACGCAGACGAGCGGGCATCGGGCTCGCCGTCACGTCTCTGGTGGTACCGCTGACGGTGGCGCTCGGCACCGCCCCGGCGCAGGCGGCGTCGTGCAACGTGACGACCGGCCCGTACCAGAAGCAGGTGGAGAAGTTCCTCGGCCGGCCGGTGGACGGCAGGCAGTCGGCCGCCGACTGCACGGCGATCCAGGCATTCCAGCGCAAGCACGGCATCACACCGACGATGGGCTACGCCGGGACGATCACCTGGCGCACCATGTCGACGATGCTGGCGCAGAAGGCGGCCGGGACCAATCCCAACAAGGACGGCAGGTGTCCGACCAACAAGGGCCGGATCGCCTGCGTCGACCTGACCCGCCAGCTCACCTGGATCCAGGACGGCTCGCGGCTGAAGTACGGCCCGGTGCCGGTGCGCACCGGCAAGGACGGCACGGAGACCCGTACCGGCCTCAAGAAGGTGTACTGGCGCAACATCAACCACTGGTCGACGCTGTACCACGTGTCGATGCCGTACGCGCAGTTCTTCGACGGCGGGCAGGCATTCCACTCGACCACCAAGTCGATGTGGAACCCGCCGGGTTCCGGCGGCTGCGTCAACATGACGACCAAGGACGCCAAGGCGTACTGGAGCCTGCTGAGGAACGGTGACGACGTCTACGTCTACGGTCGCAAGCCCGGAACGTGACGGAACCTCCGCGGAGTTCGCCCCCGCTGTCGGTGGGCTGCGGTAGCTTCCCCTCGTCGGCGCCGAACGGGCGTCGATGAGGGGCGAGTGGGGTGGACCGCATGAGCGACCAGTTGGAGAAGTACCGCACCGAGCTGACCGGTTACTGCTACCGGATGCTGGGCTCCGCCTTCGAGGCGGAGGACGCGGTGCAGGACACCATGGTGCGGGCCTGGCGCTCGCTGGACTCCTTCGAGGGCCGCTCGTCGCTGCGGTCCTGGCTGTACCGGATCGCGACGAACGTCTGCCTGGACTCGCTCAGCGCCGGTAACCGGCGGGCCCGTCCGATGGACCTGACGGATCCGACGCCGGTGGCCCAGGCCCGGCTCAACGAGCGCCCGGAGATCACCTGGCTGGAGCCCGTGCCGGACGGCCGGGTGCTGCCCTCGGTGGCGGACCCGGCGGAGACGGCGGTCTCGCGCGAGACGGTGCGGCTCGCCTTCGTGGCGGCGCTCCAGCACCTGCCGCCGAAGCAGCGCGCGGTGCTGATCCTGCGCGAGGTCCTCGCGTGGAAGGCGAGCGAGGTCGCCGAGCTGCTCGACACGACCGTCGCCTCCGTCAACAGCGCGCTGCAGCGGGCCCGGGCCACGCTCTCCGAGCAGGCGCCGGCCGCCTCCGACGGCGCGGACCCGCTGGACGAGGAGCAGAAGGCGCTCCTGGAGCGGTATGTGGCGGCCTTCGAGGGCTACGACATGAAGGCCCTGACGGCGCTCCTGCACGAGGACGCGACGATGTCCATGCCGCCGTACGACCTGTGGCTGCGCGGCCACGACGACATCGTGGGCTGGATGCTGGGCGTCGGCGAGGTGTGCCGGGGCTCCAAGCTGGTCCCGACGGTGGCGAACGGCCAGCCGGCCTTCGCGCACTACCACCCGGACCCGGAGGGCGGCTACGCGCCGTGGGCGCTGATCGTGCTCCAGTTGCACGACGGCAAGATCGGCGGGATGGACTTCTTCCTGGACACCAAGCGGTGGTTCCCGCTGTTCGAGCTGCCGGAGCGGCTGGAGGCGTAGTCCGCCGGTGCCGGGAGGGGGCGGGGTCGTCGGTGACGGCCCCGCCCCCTTGGGTTCAGGAGGGGTAGGGGCCGGTCACCTTCGGGCAGGACGGGTCGAGCCGCAGGGTGGCGAGGTCGCGGCCGACCAGGCCGTACGCCTGCCAGGTGCCCGGGACGAAGGCGAGCTGCGGGTTGGTGTACCACTCGTCGTCGAGGGCGGTGGCGAGCTGCTGGGCCTGGGTGAGGCCGGGGCCGATCAGGTGCACGTCACCGTTGAAGAAGGTGGCGGCGAACACCTTGCCGTTGTGCACCTCGATCTCGCCGTAGCCCGGCAGGTCGCCCTGGTGGACGATCTGGCGCGTGGCCAGGTTCATGGCGAACCAGCGCTTGGCCGTCGTGGGCGTGCGCTTGTAGACGCCGTACAGGACGCCTTCGTGGACCTTGATGTCCTGAAGGGTGTCGTAGCCGTCCGCCGTGAAGGGGTCCATCGCCCAGAGCAGCCTGCCCTGTTCGGCGTCGAAGGCGGCGATGCTGGCGGCGGTGTTCCACGAGGCGGACGGGGCGCCGCCACCGCCGCGCACGTCGGTGCCCACGTAGACGGTGCCGTCCGGGCCCACGCTGAGGCTCATCATGCTCTCGTTGGTCACGACGGGGAACGTCTCGGGGGTGTACGTCGTCGGCTCGGCCACGGCCGGGCCGGCGAACCGGAAGACGTTCAGCGCGCCCTGGAGGCCGGTGCCGAGCGGAGCGGTCGCCACGAGGATCCGGTCGCGGGCGGCGTCGTACTCCATGTCCCACGGCCGCTGCTGGTCCGCCGGCAACTGGCCCACGACGGTGACCGGATGGGTCTCCGCCCCCGGGTCGTCCGGCACCGGGACGACCTCCGCCGGATCGATCATGATGATGCGGCCGCTGGGGTACAGCGCCGAGTAGATCTTGCCGTTGCGCTCCACGAGCGTCTTGGCCTCGCCGGGGATCTCGACGTACCGCTTGCCGCCCCCGGGCGTGTGGACGTTCACGATGAAGTGACCGCCGACCCAGACCCTGCCGTCGGAGCCGCGCAGGATGGACTGGGGCCGCTCCTTGCCCTCGCTCAGCCCGGCCGGCTTCAGCTTGGTGTACGACGACTGGCCGGTGGTGAGGTCCATCTGCCAGACCTTGCCGAAGCCGGCGAATCCTGTGAGGGTGGTGCCGTCCAGGGAGAGGCCGCGGGTCTCGTCCTGCGGTACCGGCTTGCCCAGGTGCCTGGGTTCCGCGTAGCCCGTCTTGTACTCGTAGACGTTGCCGTCCGGACGGGTCGACAGGTACATCGTGTAGTCCGGGGCGAGGGTGACCATGTCGGCCGTCTCGGCGTCGCCCGCGGGGCTCTTGATCGTGACCGTCCGCGGGTCGGTGCCGTCGGTCTTCACGTCGTACAGCGTGCTGCCGCTGGTGCCGCGCACGCGGGTCTTGCCGACGGCGACCGTGGTGAAGCCGGCACCGCCCTGCGCCAGGACGCGGACGGCGCCCGTGGACCGGTTGATGGCGACCATCTTCTTGGTGTCGAGCAGACCGGCGTAGACGTTGGTCTCGTCGGCGTCGAGGGACCGGACGTAGCGCTCGCCCGTGGCGAGGACCCCGAAGTCGCGGACGGCGCCGGTCGGGGGCTTGTACTCGTACACCCGCCCGTCGTTGAAGGTGCCCGCGTAGAGCGTCCCGTCCGGGGCCGCGGTCAGGCTCCAGATGAAGTCGCCCTCGCCGCCGAAGGTCTTGAGGTGCTTCACCTCGCGGGTGACGAGGTCGTAGCTGTAGAGGGCGGCCTCGACGTACGTGCCGATGTAGATCTTGCCGTTGTACGCCGCGAGCCCGTAGGCGCCCTCGGGGGCGCCGGGGCCGGGGCCGTCCGGGATCTCCCGCTCGCTGCCGGCGACGACCGTCTTCTTCCCGAGGTCGTACTCGGCGATCACCACGGGCTTGCGGCCGCGGCTCGTGACGAAGGCGCGGCCGTCGTGCACGAGGGAGCCGCTGATCGCCCAGGTCGACGAGGCGGTGCCGTGCGTCTGCCGGCCGGGGACGGTGCAGTCCGAGATGACGGCGGCGGTGGCGGAGGGCGCGGGCCACAGCGGCCACATGACCGCCAGCAGGGCGGCGAGGAGGGGCAACAGCAGGCGACGGGGCACGGGGGGACCTCCAGGGTGTCCGCAAAGGGGGGCATGCGGACGAGGACGGCCAACCCCCTCGTGATCGCACGCGCGTTCAATCGGCGCTCATGAGATCACGCGGGGTACGGGCGCTCGACGCCGGTCCCTCAGTCGTCGCCGGCGCCGTCGTGGGCGCTGCCGGTCGCGCCGTCGAGCACCCCGTCGAGCACGCCGTCCAGGCCCGTGAACGCGAGCAGCGCCCGCAGTTCGGGCCCCACTCCCTCGACCCGCATGCGGTGGCCGTGTCGGACGGCGGTGAGCCGGATCCGGGCGAGGGCGTCGACGACGGCGAGGCCGGCCGGCACGAGGGCGTCGACGACGCAGACGACGTCCGCGGGTTCGGCCGCCGCGAGGCGGGCGCACAGACGGCCGACGTCGTCCGGTGCGGGCCGCCCGGGCAGCCGCAGTTCGAGGGTGCGAGAGGTGTCCACACCGGGCAGACCGCCGAGGGGTCCGGAACTCATCGACGCCCGCACACGTGTCCGATCCGCCCTCTAGCATCGGCACCATGACTGATGATCGCGTCGAGCTGGTGATCTTCGACTGTGACGGCGTTCTGGTGGACAGCGAGCGGATCTACTGCCGGGTGGACCGGGAGGTGTTCGCGCGCGTCGGTGCCGTGTTCACCGAGGACGAGATGGCCGAGCTGTTCGTGGGCTCGGCCCACGACGCCCTCACGGCCCTGGTCGAGCAGCGGGCGGGCCGGTCGCTGCCGGTGGACTGGCACGAGCCGTTCCGCCCGCTGTACGAGGAGGCGCTCGACGCGGAGCTGACGGTGGTCGAGGGCGTCACGGACGTCCTCGACGCCCTCGACGTCCCCTTCTGTCTGGCCTCCAACGGCAGCCACGCCTCGATCCGCCGCAATCTCACCCGCACCGGCCTGCTCGACCGCTTCGAGGGCCGGATCTTCAGCGCCCGTGACGTGGCCCGCGGCAAGCCGGCCCCGGACCTCTTTCTGCACGCGGCGGCCACGATGGGCGTCCCGCCCGAGCGGTGCGCGGTGGTCGAGGACAGCGCGTACGGAGTCCGGGCGGCCCGCGCGGCCGGCATGCGGGCCTTCGGCTACAGCGGCGGCCTGACCCGCGCGGACCGGCTGGCGGGCGAGCGGACGGTCGTCTTCGAGGACATGCGGCGGCTGCCGGGACTGCTGGGCGTGACGCCTGCCTGAGCCGGCGGGACCCGCCCGGTGGCTCCGGCCGCCTCCTCGCCTTCGTACCGAACGGGGCCGGTGGAGATCCACCGGCCCCGTTCCCCCGCGGGCGTCCTCGGCGGATGCCTAGGCGATGCGGTCCAGGACGATCGGGTTCGGGGTGAAGGACGTGCCGGCCGCCGCGATGTCCCACGCGCCCTCGAGGGACTTCAGGGCGTAGTCGAACTTCTCCGGGGTGTCCGTGTGGAGGGTAAGCAGCGGCTGGCCCGCGGTCACCGTGTCGCCCGGCTTGGCGTGCAGCTCGACGCCCGCGCCGGCCTGCACCGGGTCCTCCTTGCGGGCGCGGCCGGCGCCCAGGCGCCAGGCGGCGATGCCGATGTCGTACGCGTCGAGGCGGGTCAGGACGCCCGAGGAGGGGGCCGTGACGACGTGCTGCTCGCGGGCGACCGGGAGGGTGGCGTCCGGGTCGCCGCCCTGGGCGGCGATCATGCGGCGCCACACGTCCATCGCGGAGCCGTCGGCGAGGGCCTTCGCCGGGTCGGCGTCCTTGATGCCGGCCGCGTCGAGCATCTCGCGGGCGAGCGCCACGGTCAGCTCGACGACGTCCGCCGGGCCGCCGCCGGCGAGGACCTCGACCGACTCGCGGACCTCCAGCGCGTTGCCGGCGGTCAGGCCGAGCGGGGTCGACATGTCGGTGAGCAGCGCGACCGTCTTCACGCCGCTGTCGGTGCCGAGGGCGACCATGGTGGAGGCGAGCTCGCGGGCGTCCTCGATGGTCTTCATGAAGGCGCCGGTGCCGACCTTGACGTCGAGGACCAGCGAGCCGGTGCCCTCGGCGATCTTCTTGGACATGATCGAGGAGGCGATCAGCGGGATGGCCTCGACGGTGCCGGTGACGTCCCGGAGGGCGTAGAGCTTCTTGTCGGCGGGCGCCAGGCCGTCGCCGGCCGCGCAGATGACCGCGCCGGTGGTGTCGAGGACGTGCAGCATCTCCTCGTTGGACAGCAGCGCCCGCCAGCCGGGGATGGACTCCAGCTTGTCGAGGGTGCCGCCGGTGTGGCCGAGGCCGCGGCCGGAGAGCTGCGGGACGGCCGCGCCGCAGGCGGCGACCAGCGGGGCGAGCGGCAGGGTGATCTTGTCGCCGACGCCGCCGGTGGAGTGCTTGTCGGCGGTGGGGCGGGAGAGGGAGGAGAAGTCCATGCGCTCGCCGGAGGCGATCATGGCGGCGGTCCAGCGGGCGATCTCGTCGCGGTTCATGCCGTTCAGCAGGATCGCCATGGCCAGGGCGGACATCTGCTCGTCGGCGACCTCCCCGCGGGTGTAGGCGTCGATGACCCAGTCGATCTGCTCGGGGCTCAGCTCGCCCTTGTCCCGCTTGGTGCGGATGACGGAGATGACGTCCATGTGGCAGTGCCTCTTTCTACGCGCATAGAGGGGGAAAGGATGAGCGGCCCTTCCATCGTGCCGGAAGGGCCGCTCCGAGGTGTTACTTCGCCAGGTGGTCCGGGCCGAACGCCTGCGGGAGCATGTCCGCGAGGGTCACCATCCCGGCGGGCGTCTCCATGACGAGCTCGGGGCCCCCGAACTCGTACAGGAGCTGCCGGCAGCGACCGCACGGCACCAGGGACTCGCCGCGGCCGTCGACGCACACGAAGTGCGTCAGGCGGCCGCCGCCGGTGGCCTGGAGCTGGGAGACCAGACCGCACTCGGCGCACAGGCCGAGGCCGAACGAGGCGTTCTCGACGTTGCAGCCGGAGACCACCCGCCCGTCGTCGACCAGCGCCGCCGCCCCCACCGGGTAGCCGGAGTACGGGGCGTACGCGTGCGACATCGCCTCCCGGGCGGTCTCCCTCAGGAGCGCCCAGTCGGCCTCGGGCAGGCCGGGCGTCACTTGCCCTGGCCCTTCCGGTACCGCATGCCGTCGGCCTTCGGCATCCTCAGACGCTGTGCGGAGAGGGAGAGCACCAGCAGGGTCACCACGTACGGGGTGGCGCTGACGAACTCGACCGGAACGGTGTCCGTGCCGAGGTACCAGATCAGCACGCCGACCGCGATGACGGCGCTGATGGCGACCGTGATCCAGCGCTTCTTGTACGCCTTCCAGAGCGCGATGCCCACGAGGATGGCGAAGAGCAGCAGAAGCAGCGCGTGCACGGACTGGCCGCCGCTGCGCAACTGGAGCGCGTCGGCGAAGCCGAACAGGCCGGCGCCCATGGCGAGCCCGCCCGGGCGCCAGTTACCGAAGATCATCGCCGCGAGGCCGATGTAACCACGGCCACCCGTCTGTCCCTCGTTGTAGATGTGCGAGGTGACCAGCGACAGGAAGGCGCCACCGAGTCCGGCGAGACCACCGGAGACGATCACGGCGATGTACTTGTATTTGTAGACGTTGACACCCAGCGACTCAGCGGCGATGGGGTTCTCGCCGCAGGAACGCAGGCGCAGACCGAACGCGGTCCGCCAGAGGACGAAGAACGACCCGATGAGCAACAGCACCGCGAGGATGGTCAGCAACGACAGGTTGGTCACCAGGCCGCCGAGGATGCCCGCGAGGTCCGAGACCAGGAACCAGTGGTGCTTCTCGACGTCGGCCAGCCAATCAGACAGTCCCGGCACCGTGATCGAGGTGATGTCCTCGGAGGGCGGGGACTGCTTGGGGCTGCCGCCCTTGGCCGCGGCCTCCCCGGTGTTGAACCACAGCTTGGCGAAGTACGTGGTGACACCGACCGCGAGGATGTTGATCGCGATGCCGGAGATGATGTGGTCGACGCCGAAGGTGACGGTGGCGACGGCGTGCAGGAGACCACCGAACATTCCGCCCACGACGCCGGCGAGCACACCGATCCACGGGCTGGTCTGCCACCCCGCCCAGGCACCGAAGAACGTGCCGAGGATCATCATGCCTTCGAGGCCGATGTTGACCACGCCGGCACGCTCGGCCCACAGGCCGCCGAGTCCGGCGAGGCCGATCGGCACGGCGAGCGAAAGGGCGGCACTGATCTGGCCGGCCGAGGTGAGATCCTGCGCGCCCGTGATGGCGCGGACGGCGGACAGAGCGATGAGGCCGCCCGCGACGATCAGAAGGATCACGGGCAGGGACAGCCGGGTGCGGCCGCCCTTGCCGCCGGCCGCCTTGGGGGCAGCGGGCGGTGGGGTGGAAGTCGCCGTGGCGGTCACGCCGACACCTCCGTCTTGTCGTTGGATCGGGCCTGGGCCGCGAGCTTCTCGCCGACCTGACGCTGCTGGCGCTTGAGACCGAAACGGCGCACGACCTCATAGGCGATGACGACGCAGAGGACGATGACGCCCTGCATGACACCGACGATCTCCTTGTCGTACCCCTCGAATTCGAGCTTGCCGCTGCCGCGCTCCAGGAACCCCCAAAGGATCGCACCGAGGGCGATGCCGACCGGATGGTTGCGTCCGAGGAGGGCGATGGCGATTCCGGTGAAGCCGATGCCGACGGGGAAGTCGCCGCTGTACTCGTACGAGTCGTTCAGCAGGGTCGGCATGCCGATCAGGCCGGCCATGCCGCCCGAGATCAGCATGGACGTGACGACCATCTTCTTGACATTGACGCCACTGGCCGCGGCGGCCGTGTCGGACTGGCCGACAGTGCGCAGGTCGAAGCCGAAGCGGGTGCGGGAGAGGGTGAACCAGTAGCCGACGCCCGCGATGACGGCGATCACGACGAAGCCCCAGATCGGGTCCGGCGTGGTCGGGAACTCGAAGAAGTGCGAGGACTCCGGCAGCGGGGTGGTGGAGACCTTGGTGCCTGCCGCGTCCAGGTGGCCCAGGCGGCCGGGCTGGAGCAGGTAGCCGATGATCGCGGTAGCGATCATGTTCAGCATGATCGTGGCGACGACCTCGCTGACGCCGCGGGTGACCTTCAGGACACCGGCGATGCCCGCCCACATGGCTCCGACGATCATCGCGGTGATGATGATCAGCGGAATCTGCACGATGCCGGGCAGGGTGAGCGCGCCACCGACGGCGGCGGCGAAGAAGGCCGCGAGACGGTACTGGCCGTCGACGCCGATGTTGAACAGGTTCATGCGGAAGCCGATGGCCACCGCGAGGCCCGCCAGGTAATACGTCGTCGCCTTGTTGATGATGTAGACCTGGCTGTCCGACTTGAGACCGTAGTCGAACATGATCCCGAAGGCACTGAACGGCTCCTTGCCGGTCGCGGCCAGGACCAGGGCTGTGATCAGGAAGGCGGCGACGACGGCGAGAAGCGGCGCCGCGATGCCGAGGAGCAGCCGCTCCTTGTCGATCTTCTTCATCGGGCCTCGTCCTCCGGGCCATCGGTGGCCTCGGGGCTTGCACCCGCGGGGCTCTCATCGTGCTCAAGGTGGCCGGTGGCGGCACCGGTCATGGCCGAGCCCAGCTCCTCCGGCGTGATCGTGGCCGGGTCGGCGTCGGCTACCAGCCGTCCGCGGTACATCACGCGGAGGGTGTCGGACAGGCCGATCAATTCGTCCAGGTCGGCGGAGATGAGCAGGACCGCCAAGCCCTCGCGCCGCGCTTCGCGGATCTGGTCCCAGATCTGCGCCTGGGCGCCGACGTCCACGCCGCGGGTGGGGTGCGCGGCGATCAGCAGTTTGGGGTTGTGGCTCATCTCGCGTCCGACGATCAGCTTCTGCTGGTTGCCGCCGGAGAGGGAAGCCGCGGTGACGTCGATACCGGGTGTGCGCACGTCGTACTCGCGCACGATCCGCTCGGTGTCCTTGCGGGCGGCTTTGAGATCGAGGATGGCGCCCTTGGAGTTCGGCTTCTCGGTGACGTGGCCGAGGATGCGGTTCTCCCAGAGCGGGGCCTCCAGGAGCAGGCCGTGCCGATGGCGATCCTCAGGGATGCAGCCGATGCCGTCCTCGCGGCGGGTGCGGGTCGGCAGGTGGGAGATGTCCTTGCCGTCCAGCGTGACGACACCGCGGTCCGCCTGACGCATGCCCATGATCGCGTCGACAAGCTCGGACTGACCGTTGCCCTCGACGCCGGCGATGCCGAGCACCTCACCCTTGTGAATGGTGAAGTCGATGCCGTCGAGGACCGCGCGGACGACACCGTCGGGGTCGACGGCGCTCAGCGACAGGTCTCGGACCGTCAGCATCGGCACATCCGTGACCGTCGACTCGCGGGTCTCCGGAGAGGGCAGCTCGCTGCCGACCATCAACTCGGCGAGCTGCTTGGGAGTGGTGTTACGCGGGTCGGCGGTACCGACGGTCGTACCGCGCCGGATGACCGTGATGTCGTCGGCGACCGACAGAACTTCACCCAACTTGTGGGAGATGAAGATGACCGTGAGGCCCTCCGCCTTGAGTTCGCGCAGGTTGTCGAAGAGTGCGTCCACCTCCTGCGGCACCAGAACGGCGGTCGGCTCATCGAGGATCAAGGTGCGGGCACCGCGGTAGAGGACCTTGAGGATCTCCACACGCTGCCGGTCGGCAACACCGAGGTCCTCGACCAGGACGTCCGGGCGGATACCGAGGCCGTACGCGTCCGAGATCTCCTTGATCTTGGCGCGGGCCTTGTCGCCGATGCCGTACAGCTTCTCGGAACCGAGGACGACGTTCTCCAGGACGGTGAGGTTGTCCGCGAGCATGAAGTGCTGATGCACCATGCCGACGCCGCGAGCGATCGCATCGCCAGGGCTGTGGAACGTCACCTTCTCGCCATCGACCGTGATGGTGCCCTCGTCCGGCTTCTGCATGCCGTAGAGGATCTTCATCAGGGTGGACTTGCCCGCGCCGTTCTCGCCCACGAGGGCGTGCACGGTGCCGCGGCGCACGGTGATGTCGATGTCGTGGTTGGCCACGACGCCGGGGAAACGCTTGGTGATGCCGCGGAGTTCTACGGCGTTGGGACTGCTGGGGCTGGAGGCTTTGATGGCGCACTCTCCTAGGCAGGGAGCGTGAGGAGGACGATGCTGGAACGCAGGCGCTGTCGGTGGCGAAAAATACCCTGTCCGGTCGACGCTACGCGCGTAGCGTCGACGAACTGACTCAACTGCCCACGGGGGAACTACGGAAGAGGGCCCGGAGTGTCGGCCGAAGCCACACTCCGGGCCCCTCTGCGCATGGTGGATCAGAGGGTCGTGGCGACCTTGATCTGACCATCGACGATCTTCTTCTTGGCCTCGTCCAGCTTGGCCTGAATGTCCTTCAGGTGGCCACCCGTCGTGGTGAGGGAGACGCCGTCCTCGGCCAGGGAGTAGGAGTGCTCGCCAGACAGCGGCTTGCCGTCCTTGACGGACTTGATGAGCTCGAAGACGCCGGTGTCCACGTTCTTGACGACCGAGGTCATGATCGAGCCGGCGTACTTCGACAGCGCCGGGTCCTTGGCCTGGTCGGAGTCCACACCGATGGCCCAAGCGCCAGGCTTGGCGGCGACCGCCTCGATGGCACCGGCACCCGAACCGCCGGCGGCGGCGAAGATGACGTCGATGCCCTTGTCGAGCATGCCCTTCGCGGCGGCCTTGCCCTTGTCCGGGGCACCGAAGCCGGAGAGGTCCGTACCGGTGGAGAGGTACTGGATCTGGACGGAGGCGTTCGGCTTGGTCTCCTTGACACCCTGCTGGAAGCCGGCGGCGAACTTCTTGATCAGCGGGAGGTCGACACCGCCGATGAAGCCGATCTTGCCGTCCTTGGACTTCAGCGCCGCGGCGACGCCGGCGAGGTACGAGCCCTGCTCCTCGGTGAAGACGATCGAGTCGACGTTCTTCTTCTCGGAGACCGAGTCGATGAGACCGAAGGTGGTCTTCGGGTACTTGGCGGCCACCGCGTCGATCGCGTCCTTGTAGGCGAAGCCGACACCGATGACCGGGTTGTAGCCGCCCTCGGCGAGGGAGGCCAGGCGCTGCTCGCGGTCAGCCGGAGTCTCACCCGTCTTGGCCGTGAGCTCCTTCGTCTCGACACCCAGCTCGGCCTTGGCCTTGTCGAGACCGCGGGCGGCGGAGTCGTTGAAGGAGTTGTCACCCCGGCCACCGACGTCGTAGGCCATGCCCACCTTGACGGTGCCCTTACCGGAGCCCGTGTCCTCGGTGGACGACTCGCCACACGCGGTGGCGGTGAGTGCGAGAGCCGCGGTGACAGCACACGCGGCGGTGATCTTGGATACCCGGCGCACGAGGAGGTCCCTTCAAGACTGACCGAAAGCGCCTCTTGCGGCGCTGGTTTCGCGGCGATCGTAACGCGCGTAGATGTCAGTTAAAGCCCTGTTCATGAGTCGTTACCGGATCGAAGCGCAGCGGCCGACGACCGGCCACCCGCCCATCCCGCCGGACGGACGACGGCGTCGAACACACTCCGCTTACGGACCCTCACCCGCTCAGTCTCCCACCGGCCCGGCCACCCCTCAACCGGAAGACCACGCGTCAACCCTCGACCACGCATCAAAGGTCCTCCATCAAGCGGATTTATTAATTCCATTTGAAGATGACATACAAAATCATAAAACTTGCCCGCAGAACCGGATGCCTGCTAGAAAGATCGCCGACCACTTGATCAAGCAGCATTTCTGCGCACTACGGGGATACAGGGTCGCCTGACCAGCGGCCCGTACACGGGGACACGAGAACGCTTACGCCGGAAATCCTTCCGAGATTTCCGCTGCACATCCTTGCCCTTTCACCATAGGCGCACCTATGCCTGCCCACGGAAGGGAAACCTCTTGAATCGAGCGTTCGCGGTGACCGGAATGATCACCGCAATGGCGGCCGGGGGCATCGCCATCGCGCCCGCCGCCGCGGCTTCAGGCAGCGTCGGCAACTGCAATACGTGGACATCCAGCCGGGCTCCCTACACCGCCTCCGCCTACTGCAGCAAGATCGCGTGGGGCGACTCCTTCCGCGTCAAGGCGACCTGCGTGGACCCGCGCGGTTCGACCTGGGTCGCCTACGGCCCGTGGCGGAAGAACACCGAGACCTCGACCGTGAAGTGCTCCGACAGCCCCAACGTCGGCGTACTGAAGGTCAGCGTCTCGTTCAGCGCCTGATCCACGTCGCTCCACGGAAACAGAGGGAGAACCTTGAAGAAGACACTCACGGCCACTCTTGGACTCGCACTCGCCACAGGGTCCCTGATCGCAGCACCCTCCGCGTCCGCCGCCTCCAGCAGCGTCGACTGCGAGGTGTGGAAGTCGAGCACGGCCCCGTACACCGGATACGCGAAGTGCACGGGCATGCTTCCCTACCCGCTCGAGGGCGCGAGGGTGAAGGTCATCTGTATCGATCCGCGCGGAAGCAAGTGGACCGTCTACGGCAGCACGCAGGGGAACGGGAAGACTTCGAGCGCCAAGTGCTCCGACAATCCGAGCGTCGGAATCTACAAGGTCGGCGTGGAACGAATCCGCCTCTGACAGCCCGGGCGAAATGCAGGAGGTGGAACGGGGCGACGTCGTCGCGACTTCGCCCCGACAGCCAGGGTTGTGAAATCGCCGATCGTTCCATTCGAATCAGGTGCCATGCTCGGTGGCATCGAGGAGGGCTCCATGTCCAGGTTCACCCGAACAGTCCTCGCGGGGCTCGTCGCGACAGGTAGCTGGCTGGCGCTCGCCGTGCCCGCCGCGGTCGCGGCGCCGGCGTCCGCGACCGCGACCGCGCCTCAGCATGATTGCCGCACGGGGAAGACGACCGGACCACCCTCCCGGGGCGTTGCGTACTGCACCGGCACCCCTTGGCACAGGGTGAAGGTTCGCTGTGTGGATCCCCGAGGATCGCAGTGGTACGCGCACGGCCCCTGGATGCGCTCCGGTCAGTCATCGAGCGTGCAGTGCTCGGCCAATCCCAACGTAGGCATCCTCCGCGTCTTCGCAGAGGTTCGGTCCACTTACCCGGGCCCGTAGATCGGCCTGAGCCGAGGTGACGCCGACAGGACGAGCTGTCCCTGGCCGCAAGAGGCCGGGACAGCTCGTCCTCACGTCTAGGAGCTGTCCGGCCGATCATGCTGCTCGTTAGTGTGCTTGCGTGGCGAAGACGAGCGTGAGCAACGAGACGGACAGCCTGCTCTGCCTGTGGGTGGAGCCTTGGGGAACCGATCACTGGATGCGTCCGGGTGAGGAGTTCACCGTTGTGACGCAGACAGCACCCGAGGAATCCCCGTTCAACATCGTGGTTCACAGCCAGGGCATCACGGTGTGGGTGAACTCCGCCAACGATTCTGAGGTTTTCGACAAGAACGGCAATCCGGCTCCATGCGGGCATCAGCGTCCCGCCGACGAGGCGCTCTGAGGACCGACTCCAGCTCAGGCACGGAGCCAGATGACGAGGGATGCCGCTGTGGCGGTGCCGAGGAAGACGTAGCCCCGCTTGTCGTAGCGAGTGGCAACCGCCCGAAACTGCTTCAGGCGGTTGATCGCCCGCTCGACGGTGTTTCGCTTCCTGTAGCGGTCCTCATCGAAGCCGGGCGGCCGGACACCGCGTGCGCCCTTGCGCAGGCGGGCCGCCTGGCTGTCGGTCTTCTCCGGGATAGTGTGTCGAATTCCCCGCCGTCGCAAGTACTCGCGGATGGGACCGTTGCTGTAAGCCTTGTCGGCCGCGAGGCTGTCCGGCTTCTTGCGCGGCCGTCCCAGGCCAGGTCCGGGCACCCGGATCGGGCGGCAACGGCCGTCCGCGCTCAGGTGAAGCTTGCTGGTGAACCCGCCCCGCGAGCGGCCCAGGCCCTCGCTTCCAGCACCACCTCCACCAGGCGGGCGACGAGACTGTGCCACGGCGTCTCGTCCTGGTGTTCCACTCCTGCGGCCCCCTTTGATCCCGGGGCTGGAGGCGGGTCGGTGCGGGCGCCGGCCGCGTGCTGATGCGCGCGGACGATGGTGGAGTCGACTGAGATGTCCCAGTCGATCTCTCCGGCGGCGTCGGCCGCGGCCTGGACCTGCTGGAGCAAGCGTTCCCAGGTGCCATCGGCCGACCACAGGCGGTGGCGTTCGTAGACGGTCTTCCACGGCCCGAACCGTTCGGGCAGATCACGCCACTGCACCCCGGTCCGCACCCGATGCAGAATCCCATCGATCACCTGCCGATGATCCCGCCACCTGCCACAACGCCCATTGCTCACCGGCAGGAACGGCCGCAGCCGTTCCCACTCAGCATCACTCAGATCACCCCGCCCCATGCTCGCATCAACGGCTGGAGCACGCTGGCCGTCACGTGGCCGGCACGACACCTTCGCGCTGGGCGTTCTTCGGCCTGGAAAGACGGATTCGGCGGGTCGGCAGGTCGATTTCCGTGACGATGACGGTGATCTCCTCTCCGGCCTCCAAGTCCTCCACCGGACTCACCGCGGGCCGACCGTCGATCTCTCTGGAGGGGATCAGCCCGACGATCCCGTCTCCGAGCTCGACGAAGACGCCGATGGGAACGGTCTTCTCCACCGTCCCGCAAATTTCCTGACCCACCGGCGTACGGTCGGCGAACGCCCGCAGGGGGTCAGGCTCCAGCGCCTTCAAGGACAGTCTGGCCTCCAGGTTGTAGGTGTCGAACTGGAGGAACTCGCACGAGACCCGCTGGCCTACGTGAACGACATCGGTGGGGGCGCCTATGTGCCGCCAGGACAGTTCGGGGATGACGATGAACCCAACACCGGGGAAGAGCGGATGGGCAGGTCCGTCGTCCAGGGCCACGAAGACCCCGAACCGCTCGATCGCCGCAACGGTGCCAGACAAGATGTCGCCACGGTGCAAGGTCTCCAAAAACGCCCAAAGTTCCGGGCTCTCAAACTGCCAATCCATACCGTCACCCTGACACACGACATCGCGGGCCGACCATGAGCTCGACAGACTGAAGCCCCGCCGTGCCCCATCAACCGGAACCATGATCGGCCGGACAAGTCCTAGACGGCCGGGGCGGAGGCGTCGAGGAGCGCCGCTCCCGTGAAGAGCTCCACGCCCACCGCGATGGCCCGCTCGTCCACGTCGAAATCACCCGCGTGCAGGTCGCGCACCCGGGTGTCGCCGGGCGTGCGGACGCCGAGGCGGGCCATGGCGCCGGGGACGTGCTCCAGGTACCAGGAGAAGTCCTCGCCGCCGAGGGACTGCTCGGTGTCCTCGATGGCGTACGGCCCGCGGCGGACGGACATCGCGTCGCGGAGCAGCTCGGTGATCACCGGGTCGTTGACGACCGGGGGGACGCCGCGGACGTAGTTCACCGTCGACTTGGCCCGGTGCAGGTTGGCGATCTCGTCGATGGCCGCGTGCACCATGTCGGGCGCCTCGCGCCAGGCGGGGAGGTCCAGGCAGCGGACGGTGCCGGAGAGCTCGGCGTGCTGCGGGATGACGTTGGGGGCGTGGCCGGCCTCGATGCGGCCCCAGGTGACCGAGAGGCCCGATCGGGCGTCGATCCGGCGGGCGAGCACGGCGGGGACGTCGGTGGCGATCCGGGCGGCGGCCGTGACCAGGTCGGTGGTCAGGTGCGGGCGCGCGGTGTGGCCGCCGGGGCCGTCGAGGGTGACCTCCAGGCGGTCGCAGGCGGAGGTGATGGGACCGGGGCGCAGGCCGATCTTCCCGGCGTCGACCTTGGGGTCGCAGTGTACGGCGATGATCCGGCCGACGCCGTCGAGGACACCGGCGGCGACGGCGTCGGCCGCGCCGCCGGGCAGCACCTCCTCGGCGGGCTGGAAGACCAGCCGTACGGCCGCGGGCAGCCGGCCCTGGCGGTCGAGCTCGGCCAGGACCAGACCGGCGCCGAGGGCGGCGGTGGTGTGCACGTCGTGGCCACAGGCGTGGGCCCGGTCGGGCTCGGCGGAGCGGTAGGCGACGGTCTTGGTGTCGGGGATGGGCAGCGCGTCGAGGTCGGCGCGGATCGCCAGCATGGGCCGTCCACGGTCCCAGGTGCCGATGTCGCACACGAGTCCCGTCCCGCCGGGGAGCACCTTCGGGCGCAGCCCGGCCGCCTCGAGGCGGGCCTTGAGCACGGCGGTGGTTCGGAACTCCTGGTTGCCGAGCTCGGGGTGCATGTGCAGGTCCCTGCGGAACGCGATCAGCTCGGTGCGCAGGGGTTCGGACAGCGTTCCGGGCAGCGCTGCGGGCGCCACGTCGGAGCCGGGCTCACGGGACTTCAACTGGTTCACCTTTTGAAGGGTAGGCCCCCCGGAAGATCAACTGGCCCTTGATCACGAAAACTTCAGCCCGATAGGGGATAGAAATCTTGTTTCACAGGCATGACGGTCACCCTGTGTGGGTACGCCTACCCGAATTCGAGCCTTTCAGTACGGGTGGCGGTGCCGGCGACTCCGGCGAGGAAGCCCTGGGCGCGGGGTGAGGCGTTCGCCCGCAGCCACTCCGGGGCGATCTCGCAGACCGCGACCTTCACGCCGGTGCCGGCGAGGGCCAGCGGCAGGGTGTGCACGACCGTGGACGGGAAGCTGACCACGGTGCGGCCGATGGGGCCGCGGCGGGCGATCAGCTCCAGCGGCAGATCGGGGCGGACCACCTCCAGGCCGGTCTCGACGGCGATCCGGTGCAGCTTCTCGGTGCTCTCGCGGCGGTGGGCGAAGTAGCGGGTGGCGCCGTGGGTGCGGGCCAGGGCGGTGACGGCCCGCAGATACTCGTCGGGGTCGACGACCCCGGTCTCCACCAGGGAGGTGCCGACGAGGTCGGCGCCGCGGGTCAGCCGGGGCGGGCCGAAGCGGGACCGGGTCCAGGAGAAGTCGTTGACCAGGACCGTGGTGCCCGGCGGCGGCTCGACCGGCAGCGAGGTGAAGATCTCCACGGTGCGGCGGCGGCCGGGCGCGAGCTTGCGGCGGGCCAGCGAGGTCACCGGGGCGAGGACCAGCTCGCGCGGCCCCCGGCTGCCCCGCCGGTGCCAGCGCACCAGACGCTCGCCGCGCGCGAGCTGCGCGGCGAACTCCATGGTGGCGGTGCCGTCGTCGACGACGGTCACCCGGCGGGGGCCGAAGAGGGTGAGCAGGAGCTGGACGTACCGCGAGAACGGATCCCCGACGATCACCCGCTCGGCCGTCCGCAGCGGCCCGGCGAGCTCGCGCAGGGTCCGCGCGACGGCCCCCTTCCCCTGCCGGGCGTCCTGCCACTTCACGGTGATCCCCTCCTCCCGGGCCAGTTGCGCCATGCGCCGCAACTGGCCTCGGGACATGGGGTCGGTGGGCGACAGGACGACGACGGTCAGCCCGGCGGTCCCGGGGCCCGGCGCGGGGTCGCGGCGGGCGGGCTGCGGGGGGACGGCGTGGAGGGGGCGGGGGGTGTCGTGGAGGGCCGTGGCATGGGCCCATTCCAGGACGTTCAGGAGCTGGACCGGGCTCTCGACGAACGCCAGCCGGCCGGTCATGCGGCGACGAGCCCCTGGACCCGGCGGAGCTTCTTCATGGGGCCGAGCTCCGACTCGTAGACCTTCTTCACGCCGTCGCCGAGCGCGGTCTCGATGGTGCGGATGTCGCGGACCAGGCGCGTCAGGCCCTGCGGCTCGACGGAGGCGGCCTGGTCGGAGCCCCACATGGCGCGGTCGAGGGTGATGTGGCGCTCGACGAAGACGGCGCCGAGGGCGACGGCGGCCAGGGTGGTCTGGAGGCCGGTCTCGTGGCCGGAGTAGCCGATCGGGACGTTGGGGTACTCCTCCTGGAGCGTCTGGATGACGCGCAGGTTGAGCTCCTCGGCCTTGGCCGGGTAGGTGGAGGTGGCGTGGCAGAGCAGGATGTTGTCGCTGCCGAGGACCTCGACGGCGTGCCGGATCTGCTTCGGCGTCGACATGCCGGTGGAGAGGATGACGGTGCGGCCGGTGGCGCGCAGTTCGCGCAGCAGCTCGTCGTCGGTGAGGGAGGCGGAGGCCACCTTGTGGGCGGGGACGTCGAACTTCTCCAGGAAGGCGACGGCCTCGGTGTCCCACGGGGAGGCGAACCAGTCGATGCCGCGCTTCCTGCAGTGCGCGTCGATGGCGCGGTAGTCGTCCTCGCCGAACTCGACGCGGTGGCGGTAGTCGATGTAGGTCATCCGGCCCCAGGGGGTGTCGCGCTCGATGTCCCACTGGTCGCGCGGGGTGCAGATCTCGGGCGTGCGCTTCTGGAACTTGACGGCGTCGCAGCCGGCCTCGGCGGCGGCGTCGATGAGCGCGAAGGCGTTCTGCAGGTCGCCGTTGTGGTTGATGCCGATCTCGCCGGTGATGTAGACGGGCCGGCCCGGGCCCGCGGTCTTGCTGCCGAGGGTGCGGAGGCGGGTGTCGCTCATGGTTCGGGGGTTCCTTACGCGTCGGGGGTGTGGAGCTCGGGTCCGAGGAGCCAGGCGGCGATCTCGCGGATCGCTCCGGAGCCGCCGGGGGTGTGGGTCACCGCGCGGGCGGCGGCCCGTACGGAGTCGTGGGCGCTGCCCACCGCGACGGGCCAGCCGACGAGGTGGAAGCAGGGCAGGTCGTTGACGTCGTTGCCGGCGTAGAGCACGCGCTGCGGGTCGACGCCCCGCTCGTCGCACCACTGCTTGAGGGCGAGGTCCTTGCGGTCCACGCCGTGGAGCACGGGGACGCGGAGCTTGCGGGCGCGGGCGGCGACGACGGGGTTCTGTTCGGTGGAGAGGATCAGGAGCGGGACACCGGCCCGGCGCAGGGCGGCGATGCCGAGGCCGTCGCCGCGGTGCACGGAGACGAACTCGCGTCCGTCGGCGTCGATGTGGACCCGGTCGTCGGTCTGGGTGCCGTCGAAGTCGAGGACCACGGCGTCGACGTCGTCGAGGGTGGGGGTGGCCGGGGTGTCGAGCAGCGGGGCGAGCGCGCGGGCCCGGGCGAGGTCGTGCGGGTCGTCGATCTCCAGGACGCGGGCCGGGTCGGTGACGACGAGCGCGGTGCGGCCGAAGAAGCGGTGGCCGTGGGTGCGGAAGCCGTCGGCGGCCATGGCGTAGACGGCGCCGGTCTCCAGGTACTCGGGCGCGCGGTCCTGCCGGCGGGGGCGGTGGGCCTTGTCGTGGTTGACGCCGGTGGCGCCGCCGGCGTCCTCGGGGTCCTCCCGCCACAGGAAGCCGTGGCTGGGGGCGGCGGTGAAGGCCGTGTCGGCCACGCCCGAGACGATCCTCGCGGCGGTCGCGTCGACCTCCTCCGCGGTGAGGAAGGGGCTGGTGCACTGGACGAGGAGGACCACGTCGACGGTGCGGCCCGAGGTGGCCTCGAAGGCGTCCAAGGCGTGCCGGACGGCGGATTCGCTGGTGGCGGTGTCGCCGGAGAGCTCGGCGGGGCGCTGGACGGCCTGCGCGCCGAAGGCGCGGGCGGCGGCCGCGATGCCGGGGTCGTCGGTGGAGACGACGACGTCGGTGACGCGCGGGGCGCCGAGGCAGGCCCGGACCGCGCGGCCCACCAGGGGGACGCCCGCCACGGCGGCGAGGTTCTTGGCGGGGACGCCCTTGGAGCCGCCCCGGGCCGGGATCACGGCGAGTACGGTCGTCGGCATCACAGTTCTCCCAGGCGGCGGATGACGGGGGCCACGCGCTGCACGCCGTGGCGGTAGGCGCCGCGCGCCGCCTCGCGGACGATCCGGCGCACCCCGCTCTCGCGGGGCTCGGGCGCGGTGACGTCGAGGCGGTGGCGGGCGAGGACGCCGGGCAGGTATCCGCCGGCGGTCTCGGCCGTGTAGTACGGGGCGATGGGCGGCAGCGCGGGACCGGCGAGGAGCTCGGCGACCCGGGCGCGGGCCGCGTCGAAGGCCCGCTCGTACGGGACCGTCCCCGGCCCGCCGACGCCGACGCCCTGCCGGGACAGCCACTCCTCGTCGGGCCGCGGTACGGCGCCCTGATCGAGGCGGTCGAAGGAGGTGAGCAGCCCCGAGCCGAGGAAGTGGTGGTTGCCGAGCGCCTCGCGCACCCCGAGGTCGGTGAGGATCGCGGTGGGGATCCTCCGGTGGAGCGCTTCGAGCGCGGCCGTGGAGGAGACGGTGACCAGCAGGTCGGTGCGGTCCAGGACCTCGCCCATGTGCCCGTAGACGAGCCGGAAGTTGGGCGGCACGGGCAGGTCGCGCACCAGCTTCTGGTACGGGAACTCCTCCAGGTGCGTGGTGTGTTCGCCCGGCTTGGAGCGCAGCTTGAGCAGCACCTCGCGGCCCGGGTGGCGCCGGGCGTGCTCGACGAGCCGGCGCAGCACGTAGCCGCGTTCGGCCCGGGTGACGGGCACGGACGGCTGGGCGGCGAAGACCAGGGTGTCGCGGCCGGCCTCGGGGGTGTGCGGGGCGCCGCCCAGGAAGGGCAGGGCGGCCTCGACCACGGCGCCCGGGTCGGCGCCGACGCCCTCGTAGACGGCGCGGAACCGCTCGGCGTCGTGGCGGGAGTTGGCGAGGACGACATCGGCGCCGTGGCGCAGCAGCAGTCCGTCGGCGAGCTTCTCGTAGACGACGCCGACATAGCCGGTGACGATCACCGGGCGGCGGTCCAGGCCGAGTTCGGCCAGGCCCTGGAGCAGGGCGCGGACGGTGCCGCCGACCAGGGCGAGCACGATCACGTCGTAGCCCTCGCCGCGGGCCGCGGCGTCGCGTACCTCACGCAGGAACTCCGTCCCCGTCACCTCGCGCGGGGCGGTGGCGGACACCCCGGTCTCGGCGAGCTGGCGGGCGGTGGGGGTGGCACGGCCGCGCAGGACGAATCCGGTCGGGGTCGTCTCCCGGGACTCACCGGATTCCCCGGATTCCGCGGATTCACGGGGTTCCCCGGGGGTGATTCTGCGGGCGGTGAGCACGCCCCATTTCCACCGGGTGTCGGAATCGGCGAGTACGGCGACGCGCGCCGCTCGTTCGGTACGTGATGGCACGTCGAGGACGCTAGGAGGGCCGGGGGATTGGCGGCCCAACTGGGCCACAACAAATGGTTAACAGCACCATGACGCATTGCGGGAAACGGACAGAAAGGGGACCGGATCCGGGGTGGTTAAGGGGCCCGCCGCTTCGTGTTCACCGGGCATCCCCTTGTCGGTCAGGACGAATGCCGGGGCGGCGCCTAGCGTCGCCTCCGTGGTCAAGCTCTCCGTCGTCGTGCCGTTCTTCAACGTGCAGACATACGCCCCCGACGCCCTTCGAAGCCTGCGCGCGAACGCCCGTGAGGACTTCGAGTTCCTGCTGGTCGACGACTGTTCGACGGACGGGACCGCGGAGCTCCTGGAACGGGCCGAGCGGGAGATCCCGGGGGCCCGGCTGATCCGGCACCCGCGCAACGAGGGGCTCGCGACCGCCCGCAACACCGGCCTGGACGCGGCCCGCGGCACCTATCTGGCGTTCCTGGACGGGGACGACTGGCTCTCCCCCGGCTTCTACGCGGGCCTGGTCGCGCGCATGGACGAGCTGGGCTGCGACTTCCTGCGCACCGACCACGTCCGGGTGACCGGCCGGACCAGGTCGGTGCGGCGGGCGCCGGTGGGGCGGCGCCTGGAGGTGCTGCGGCCGCGGGACGCGATCCTGCCGGCCGACCGGACGACCTCGGTGGACTACCCGTACGCCTGGGCCGGGATGTACCACCGGCGGCTCCTCGACCGGGGGCTGCTGCACTTCCCGCACGGGCTGCGGACGGCGGAGGACCGGCCGTGGATCTGGCGGCTGCACCGGGAGGCCGAGTCCTTCGCCGTCACCGGCGATCTCGGAATCTTCTACCGGCGCGGAGTCGCCACCTCGCTCACCCAGATCGGCGATGTCCGGCAGCTCGATTTCATTCGCGCTTTCGACCAGGTGATCGAGGAGACGAAGAAAGATCCGGACGCGGAACGACTTCTCCCGAAGGCCGTCCGCACCTATTGCGCGGTGATTTCCCACCACATCGGGAACATGGCCAAATTCGAACCCGCGGTCGGACGGGAATTGCGGGCGCTGAGCGCCGGCGCGCTGCGCCGCATGCCCGGGGACGTCCTCGCGCAGGCGCTGGCCGCCATGGGCGAGGACCGGGCAGGCCCGCTGCGCCGGCTCAAGCGCCGCCGCCCCGCCCCCGCACCGGCCCCCCTGGAGACGAACGCCGCATGAGCACCACCACGACCGGCACCACCCAGATCTTCTACGCCTCCACCCTGTACGGGGCGGCCACCGTGGCCGCGGCCCTGGACAGCGGCTGCTTCCGCCCCGCCGGACGGCGCCTGCTGCTCGTGTCCACCAACGCGGCGGTGCCCGAGACCACCACCCCCGTGCACGCGATGCCCGGCTTCGAGCGGCTGCGCGGCCGGTTCGACGCCGTCCTCGACTGGAACGAGACGATCGAACCGCTCCACCCGGGCGGCTGGACCCCCCGGCCGGACGACCTGCCCCTGCTCCAGCGGCATCTGCGGCGGCTGTGGGACCTCGGCACGGACCGGATCGAACTCGTCGTGGAGTCCCTCCAAGTCGCCCCGGCCCTGACGATCGCCCAGCTCCTCCCGGACGCGTCGATCGACGTGTACGCGGACGGGCTGATGAGCTACGGCCCGACCCGCAACAAGATCGACCCGCTGGTCGGCGAGCGGGTGCGCCGGCTGCTGCACCTGGATCTGGTGCCGGGGCTCGAGCCGCTGCTGCTCGCCGAGTTCGGGGCCGTCGCGGAGACCGTGCCGACGGAGGCGTTCACCAAGGTCGTCGAGGAGCTGTCGGGCCCCCAGGCCGCGGAGCCCTCCTCGGGCGAGGCCCCCGCCCTGCTGCTCGGCCAGTACCTGGCGGCGCTCTCCCTCCTGACCCCCGCCGAGGAGGCGGACCTGCACCTGCGGATGGTCCGCGGCGCGGTCGCCCGCGGCCACCGCCGGCTCGTCTTCAAGCCGCATCCCACGGCCCCCGACGCCTGGTCCCGGGCGCTCGTCCGGGAGGCGGAGGCGCTCGGCGCCGAACTGACCGTCCTGGACCGGCCGGTGCTCGCCGAGGTGCTCTACCGGGAACTGCGGCCCGCGCTCGTGGTGGGCTGCTTCTCCACGGCGCTGTTCACGGCGAGCGCGTTCTACGGGATCCAGACCGCCCGGGTCGGCACCCGCCCGCTGCTCGCCCGGCTCACGCCGTACCAGAACAGCAACCGGGTGCCGGTGGCGCTCGCCGACGCGCTCGTGCCCGACCTGGAGGGCGGCGACGGGTGGGCGGCGCCGGGGACGGCGGAGCTCGCGGGCCTGGTCGCCGCGGTCGGCTTCGCGATGCAGCCGAGGATCCGGCCGGACCTGCGGGAGGCGGCCGTACGGCACCTGTCCGGGCCGCTCGCGGCGGCCACCCGGCACCACTTCACCCGCCGCCGCCTCACCTCCCTGGGCCTCCCCGGCGGCCTGCCGGTCCCCCGCCACCCGGGCCTGCGCCGCCTGGCCCGCCGCGCCCTGAGACTGAAGCGGCGGGCCCTGGGCGGCCGGTGAAGCCCCGGGCCGGCGGCTACGGGCGGGTGACCGGCTCCTGGAGCTCGGTCACCCAGCGGCTCGTGTCCTCGGGGCACTCCAGATACAGCTCACGGGCGTAGCCGGCGGACACGTAGCCGTTGGTGTCGATCCAGCCCGCCAGGGTCTGGGCGGTCGGCAGGATGCCGTCCATCGCCCCTCGGTGGACGACGGTGGCCGCCTCCTCGATCCCGGGCAGCACCCGCACCTCGACCCCCTCGGCCTCGGTGCCCTCCGGGACCGTCATCCCGGCGTGCACGACGACCGAACCGTCCCCCCTGCCCGCGTCCTCGTAGTACGCGATCCCCGGGCCGAAGCCGGTGACCCCGGCGGCCTCCAGGCGGCCGCACAGCTCCTCGTACAGCGGGCCGATGACGGGCGTGATGTCGGCCGGGCCGAAACTCGCGGCGATGCCGGTCAGCTCGGCGATCCGCACGGCCGGGATCCTCTTGACGACGACGTCCTGTGTGGACATGCGTCCCTCGCTCTCGATGGCTCGGAGCCGCGCACCGACCCGGGCGAGCCGCGCCCGCGCCTCCTCCAGGGCCGTCTCCAGCTCGGCCTGGCGCAGCCGCAGCATCCCGCGCAGCTCCTCCGCGCCGATCTCCTCGTCGAGGACGGCCCCCACCTGTTCCAGGGTGAAGCCGAGGTCCTTGAGCGCGATGACGCGGTTGAGCCGGGCGAGCTGGGCCGCCTCGTAGAAGCGGTAGCCGCTGTGCGGGTCGACATGGGCCGGGCGCAGCAGTCCGATGGCGTCGTAGTGGCGCAGCATGCGGACCGACACCCGCCCGTGCCGGGCGAAGTCTCCGATGGTGAACATGACGCCCCCTACGGAACGGCCTCACACGGTGTCAGGGTCAAGGACCCGCGAGCGAGAGCTTCGCGGCGAAGCCGAGGAAGAGGGCACCGGCGGCCGTGGTGGCCCCGGCCGACAGCCGCCTGCGGCGCCGGAAGGCGGCCGCGAGCCGCGTCCCGCCGAATATCAGGGTGGTGAGGTAGAGGAAGCTGCCGAGCTGGAGCAGGGTGCCGAGGACCAGGAAGGACAGCGCCGGGTAGGCGTAGGACGGGTCCACGAACTGCACGAAGAAGGAGATCAGGAAGAGGATCGCCTTGGGGTTGAACAGGCTGATGATCAGGGCACGCCGGTAGGGGTGCTCCGACGGGCCGGCCGGTGCCTCGGCGGACGTGTCCTCGACGGTCTCGTGCCGCGTGCGCCACATCGCCCACGCGGCCCGCAGCATCCCGTACGCCATCCAGGCCAGATAGCCGGCGCCCGCGTACTTCACGATCATGAACAGCAGGGGCGTGGTCTGGAGCAGCGAGGCCGCGCCGAGGGCGGCGAGCGTCATGAGGACCGCGTCGCCGGTGAACACCCCGGCGGCGGCCTGGTATCCGGTCCGGGTGCCCTTGCGGGCGGCGACGGACAGCACGTACAGCGAGTTCGGCCCCGGCAGGAGGATGATGAGGACGAGCCCGGCGAGATAGGTCGGCAGATCGGTGACACCCAGCATGGAGCGGAGTGTCGCACGGGGGTACGACACTCCGCTGTGACCTGCGTCTAGAAGGCGTCGGTCGGGACGTAGGTGCCCCAGACCTCCCGCAGCGCGTTGCAGACCTCGCCGACGGTGGCGCGGGCCTTGAGCGCGTCCTTCATCGGGTAGAGCACGTTGTCCGTGCCCTCCGCGGCCTTCTTCAGCTCCGCGAGCGCCGCGTCCACGGCCGCCTGGTCCCGCTCGGCGCGCAGCTTGGCGAGGCGCTCGGCCTGCTGGGCCTCGATCGCCGGGTCGACCCGCAGCGGCTCGTAGGGCTCCTCGACGTCGATGGTGTAGCGGTTGACGCCGACGACGACCCGCTCGCCGGAGTCGGTCTCCTGCGCGATCCGGTAGGCGGAGCGCTCGATCTCGTTCTTCTGGAAGCCGCGCTCGATCGCGTTGACCGCGCCGCCCAGCTCCTCCACCTTGGCCATCAGCTCCAGGGCGGCGGCCTCGACGTCGTCGGTCATCTTCTCGACCACGTAACTGCCGGCGAACGGGTCGACGGTGGCGGTGACGTCGGTCTCGTAGGCGAGGACCTGCTGGGTGCGCAGCGCCAGGCGGGCCGACTTGTCCGTCGGCAGGGCGATGGCCTCGTCGAAGGAGTTGGTGTGCAGCGACTGGGTGCCGCCGAGGACGGCCGCGAGGCCCTGGACGGCGACGCGGACCAGGTTGACCTCGGGCTGCTGGGCGGTGAGCTGCACGCCGGCGGTCTGGGTGTGGAAGCGGAGCATCAGCGACTTGGGGTTCTTGGCGCCGAACTCCTCCTTCATCACCCGCGCCCAGATCCGGCGGGCCGCCCGGAACTTGGCGACCTCCTCCAGAATGGTGGTGCGGGCCACGAAGAAGAAGGACAGCCGCGGCGCGAAGTCGTCCACGTCCATGCCGGCGGCGACCGCGGTGCGGACGTACTCGATGCCGTCGGCCAGGGTGAACGCGATCTCCTGCGCGGGCGAGGCGCCCGCCTCGGCCATGTGGTAGCCGGAGATCGAGATCGTGTTCCACTTCGGGATCTCGGCCTTGCAGTACTTGAAGATGTCGGCGATCAGCCGCAGCGACGGCTTGGGCGGGAAGATGTACGTGCCGCGGGCGATGTACTCCTTCAGCACGTCGTTCTGGATCGTGCCGGTCAGCTTGTCCGCCGGGACGCCCTGCTCCTCGCCGACGAGTTGGTACAGCAGGAGCAGCAGGGAGGCGGGGGCGTTGATCGTCATCGACGTGGACACCTTGTCCAGCGGGATGCCGTCGAAGAGCACCCGCATGTCGTCGATCGAGTCGATCGCCACGCCCACCTTGCCGACCTCGCCGTGCGCGATCGGGGCGTCCGAGTCGTGGCCCATCTGCGTGGGCAGGTCGAAGGCGACCGACAGGCCCATGGTGCCGTTGTCGATCAGTTGCTTGTAGCGGGCGTTGGACTCCACGGCGGTGCCGAAGCCGGCGTACTGGCGCATGGTCCAGGGCCGGCCGGTGTACATCGACGGGTACACGCCGCGCGTGAACGGGTACGCCCCCGGCTCCCCCAGCTTCTCGGCCGGGTCCCATCCCTCCAGGGCGTCCGGTCCGTAGACCGGCTCGATGGGCAGCCCCGACTCCGACTCGCGCGCCATGTGTTGTGCCTCCCGATAGACCTGCTGCTCACTGCTTGCTGCTCGAAGACCGCTACTGAGCGGTACCCGCCCTCGCTGCGGACTGTAGCGGCGGGCGTGCGGCCGGGTGGAGAGCAGCACGCTGGGACCTTCCTCACAGCATGCCCGTCTCGTTTCGGTCACGTGCGCAACCGGGCGGGGGCGGCGGGCATCCCTCCGTACACACGTGATTTCCCGGGGGGCACCGATGAAGCGTTCGTCCGTCATACGCAGAGCAGTCCTGGCCGTCGCGGCCGTGACCCTGGCCGCGGGCTGTGTGCCCGAGGCCGCGGGCTCCGGCGGCACCCGTACCGCGCCGCCGTCCACGGGGTCCACCGCACCGTCCACGGGCGCCACCGCGCCGTCGCCGACGCCGTCCTCGGCCGCGCCGACCGGTGACGACAAGCCGTCGTCGCCCGCGCCGACGGCGAGGGTCCTGATGGACGACGGCGACGAGAGCGCGCGGGTGCGCGAGCTCCAGGCCCGGCTGCGGCAGCTCGGCCACTTCGACCGGGCGCCCACCGGCTTCTACGGGACGATGACCGGCGGCGCGGTGAGGGCCTTCCAGAAGAAGCGGGAGCTGCCGCGGACCGGCTCGGTCGACGAGGTCACCTGGCGGAAGCTGCTCGCCGCGACGCGCGAGCCGACCGCCGACGAGCTGCGTCCCGCGACCACCAACAAGCTGGACAAGCCCGACGCGCGCTGCATGACCGGCCGGGTGATGTGCATCAGCAAGGAGAGCCGGACGCTGGCGTGGATGATCGACGGCAAGGTCGTGTCGTCGTTCGACGTGCGGTTCGGTTCGGAGAACACCCCGACCCGTGAGGGCGAGTTCAAGGTCGAGTGGAAGGCCCGGGACTGGACCTCGACGATCTACCACACGCCGATGCCGTACGCGATGTTCTTCAGCCGCGGCCAGGCGGTGCACTACTCGTCGGACTTCGCGGCCCGCGGCTACAACGGGGCCTCGCACGGCTGCGTCAACGTGCGGGACAAGGGGAAGCTGGCGGTGCTGTTCGACCAGGTGAAGGTGGGCGACAAGGTCGTCGTGCACTGGTAGGCCCGCGAGGAGGAGAAAGGGGCGCGGGTGGGACCGGGGGAACGTGTCCCACCCGCGCCGGTGCGCCGAGCCGAAGGTACGGGGGGAACCCCGGCTCCGTGCGCTCGCCGATGACCAGTCGGCTCATTCAGTACAGCGTCGGCGGGTCGAAAAGTGTCACACCCGTCTTGCGGCGCTCTTGCCGCGCTATGAACGGGAGCGGTCCTTGCCGTGCGTGCCGGCTCCTTCGGGGCCGCCGCCGGCTCCTTCGGCGCCGCCCCTGGAGCCGCCGGCTCCGCCCTCGCGGTTCCGGTCGCCTCGGTCGTCCTTGTCGTCGCCGTCGGCGTCGCCCGACTCCGTGCCACCGCTGCCGGAGCCGCTTCCCGAGCCGCTGCCGGGGCTTCCGCCGGGGACGCCGCTGGTGCCGGAGGTCCGTCCGGTGGAGACGGGCGGCTGCGTCGCGCCGGTGGACGGCGCGCCGGCCAGGACCCGCTCGCAGTACCGCTTCACGGTCTCGCCGCTCCTGAGGGATCCGGCGATCCGCTGCCGGCCGCTGTCGGTGAGCCGGCCCGCGCGGTAGTCCTTGCACGCCTCGACGATCCGCTTGTCCCGGAGCGCGCCGCCCTGGTCCGGGCCGGCCGTGCCGCCGTCCGGGCCGGTGGTGGCTCCGGCGGTGTCGCCGGGCCCGGGCGCGGTGGTGGACGGGCCGTCGGTGGGCCCGGGGGTGCCGGTCCGCCCGTCGCGGTCGGCCGGCACGCCGGGTACGTCGGTGCCGTCGCCGGTGCCGTCGCCAGGCGAGCCGGAGACGGTGGGCGCGGTGGTGTCGGCGGCCGTGACCGAGCGCCCGGGGGCGGGTTCGGAGGTCAGCGGCAGCATGCCCGTACCGGCGGCGACGGCGACTCCGCCGACCGTGACGGCGGCGAGCGCGGCGGCGATCCCGTACCGCAGGGAGCGTCCCCAGCGGCGGCCGGTGAGGACGGGGGCGATGCGGACGGCGCCGAGGTCGGCGGGGGCGCTCCGGCCCGCGGATCCGGGTGCGGCGGCCGTGGCGGCCGTCGCGCGCTCGGCGACGGCCTTGCGGAAGGCGGCGAGGGCGGCGGCCTCGCCGGGGAGTTCGCCGTCCATGGCGGCGGCCGTCGGCGTACGGGCCGTGTCGAGGGCGCGCGCGAGGAGTTCGGCCTGCGCGCGGGACGCGTCGTCGACGGGGTCGACCGGCTCGCCGCGCAGCAGCCGCTCCGCGGCCTCCTGGTCGAGCCACTGGTACCGCTCGTCGGCCATCACATGTCCTTCTGCGTCCGCGCGTGCGATTGCGTCACACCGCCGGGCGTCGCGGCCCCGGCCCGGCGACCGCGCTGCGGGGGTACGCCGTCGAGCGGGGCGTCGCCGTCGGGACCGCCGTCGGGGTCGTCGCCGTGCCCGGCCGTGCCGAGGAGTTCGGCGAGCTTCTTGAGGCCCCGATGGGCGGCGGTGCGGACCGCGCCGGGGCGCTTGCCGAGGGTGTCGGCGGCGCTCTTGGCGTCCAGGCCGACGACGACCCGCAGGACGACGGCCTCGGCCTGGTCCTGCGGAAGCTGGGCGATGAGGTGCATGGTGCGGCCGGTGGCCAGGGCTTCCAGGGCCTCGCCCGCGGTGTCGGAGTCGGCGGGCTTGTCGGTGAGCTCGGTCTCGTCGCCGCCGACGGCGGGCCGGCGGCCGCGCATCCGGATGTGGTCGAGGGCGCGGTTGCGGGCGATGCGGGCGGCCCAGCCGCGGAAGCGGTCGGCGTCGCCGCTGAAGCGGTCGAGGTCGCGCGCGATCTGCAGCCAGCTCTCGGAGGCGACGTCCTCGGCGTCGGCCTCGCCGACCAGCGTGCGCAGGTAGCCGAGGAGCCGTGGATGCACCGCGCGATACACGGTGCGGAAGGCGTCCTCGTCGCCGTTCTGCGCGGCGAGCACTGCGGCCGTCAGCTCCGCCTCGTCCCCCAGCACTCCCCACACCTGTTCGTCGTCGCGCTCATCGCGGCTGGTCGTCACCGCCACGCCGCCCGGGCGCAGCAGAACGCTACGTCCTTTTCGGGCGCCGCGTCCACGCGGGTCCGGTTCTTTGTACAACTCGAAAGTTCGCGCGGTGCGAGCGGGGTGTGACAGAAAACGCACGCACGGCGCTGTTAGGAGTACGGGGCCGTCCTGCGGCTCCGCGGACGACGACCGGGGCCTCTCCTGTGGGGGGTGGCGGCCCCGGTCGTCTTCCTTTTCGGGCACCTGGTGACGAGGTGCCCTTTTTCTTTGCCCGTTCACTGTCAACCAACGGTTGACAGTGAGGGACTGTCAACCTAGGGTTGCACTCATGACGACTCCCCTCGGCATGACCCACCCCGTGCGACTCGACGACCTGATCGAAGCGATCAAGAAGTCCCACGCGGACGCCCTCGACCAACTGTCCGGCGCGGTCATCGCGGCGGACCACCTCGGCGAGGTCGCCGACCACCTCATCGGCCACTTCGTGGACCAGGCCCGGCGGGCCGGCGCCTCCTGGACCGACATCGGCAAGAGCATGGGCGTCACCCGGCAGGCCGCCCAGAAGCGCTTCGTCCCCAAGGACGACAAGGAGGCGGACGCGGCGAAGACCGACCCGAACGCCGGCTTCAGCCGCTTCACCCCCCGGGCCAGGAACGTCGTGATGGCGGCGCAGAACGAGGCGTCCGCCGCCCGCAACGACAAGACGGTCCCCGCCCACCTCGCGCTCGGCCTGCTCGCCGAACCCGAGGGGCTCGCGGCCGTGTGGATCGGCCGGCAGGGCGTCACCCCGGACCGGATCCGCGAGGCGGTCACCCCGACGCTGCCGCCGGCCGCCGCCGAGGTGCCCGCGCTCATCCCGTACGACGCCGACGCCAAGAAGGTCCTGGAGCTCACCTTCCGCGAGGCCCTGCGCCTCGGTCACACCTGGGTCGGCACCGAGCACATCCTGCTCGCCCTGCTCGAGTTCGAGGCCGGCGACGGCCCACTCACGGGCCTCGGCCTCGACAAGGCGCGGGCCGAGCGGGAGATCGCCGAGGCGATCGCCTCCCTGCGCATCGAGGAGCCGGCGTCCCAGACCGAGCCGGAAACGGAGCCGGGGGCCTGAGCAGGCCGGGGGCGGCGCCCCAACCGGCGGCCCCGCCCCCGGCGCTCAGGCGGTCCGGGCGCGGCGGGAGACCACCGCGCGCAGGACGCGGCCGCCCTCGGTGGACAGGTCCCGGGCCCGGCGCAGGCCGGTCGGGCCGTGGGCGGCGGCCTCCAGGACGGCCTGCTGGCGGCGGAGTTCGCCCGCGTGGAGCGGGCCCGCCTCGGTCGTGTCGTACAGGCGGTGCACGGCGAGCGCGACCGCGGAGCATCGCTCCGCCCAGTCCCGCAGCGGCTCCTCGGCCCACGCGGCGGGCATGCCGTCCAGCATCGCGCGCACCATGGTGACGACGCCGCCGGCGTCCGCCTCCCCGCCGCCCGCGCCCTCCAGCTCGACCCGCGCCTTCGCGACCGCCTCGGCCCAGGCCGCGTCCTCGCCGCGCGCCACCGCCGCCCACACGGGCCGCAGCACCTCGGCGCGCTCCGGCGCGAGGAGCGGCAGACACCGGTCCAGGCAGGCGAGCCCGGCGGCCGCGAGTCCCCGCGCGTCGGCACGGTCGATCAGTTCCTGCAGGCTCGTGCTCGTCACGGACGTCATGGACGCCTCCTCGCCAGCGATGCGGACGCAGTACTTCCACTACTGCGCCGTACGGCGCGTTTTCGTCACTACGCGGCCGGAATCATGCCAGTGGCCTTCACGTGCTGCATAGAGGTGAGGCGGCGGACGACGAGGATCGCGAGGACGGCGGCGATGATGTTCAGCAGGAAGCCGGTGAGGGACCACCAGGTCGCCGTGGTCCAGGCCGAAACGGTGTCCGCGTCGCCGTAGAGCGTCGTGGCGATCCGGTCCACCACCGTGCCGGTCACCCAGACGGTCCACCAGCCGTTCAGGAGCGTCAGCTCACGGGCGCCGTCGGCCTCATACGGGTCCGGGCGGCTCGCCCGCCAGATCTCGACGGCGATCCCCCGCGGGATCCACAAGTTCGCGATCGGGACGAACCAGCCGCCGATGGCCCAGCCCGGGCCGCGGCTCGGCACGTCGGGGGCCCAGACCCCGGCGTTCTGCCGCAGCCGGTGGAACCAGACGATGAAGACGATTCCGGTCGCCACGAACAGCGTGAACGCCATGCTGTAGGCGACGTTCAGGTCGACGGGGCCGAACACGGCGGCGTCGAAGGAGTACGGGTTGTCGGCGAGCAGACCGCGCACGTCGATCAGGGCGAGCAGGGCGTCGAAGGCGATGTTGCCCCCGAGCAGGGCGACGACGGCGTACGACAGACCGTTCGGATTGCGGAGCACGACGGAACTCATGGCGATGTGGACCCCCCGGATGAACGGCGTCCCCTCTCCGGGAGCGCCGGGCGCCCGCACGGCCGCCGAGCCCGGGACCGTACGCGGCCCGGCATGCGCATGTCCATCGGATAAGGCGGCGGCCCCGGCCCGGGCAGCGGGGGCGTGCCCGCTCAGCGCACCCGGTTCGCCAGGGACCGGAACTCCGCCCAGCTCAGGGTCGGTTTCCGGGCGTCCCACAGCTTCTGGGCCGTCGCCGTCAGCGGCATCCGGATGCCGTCCGCCACCTGGGCCTGGGTCTGCGAGCCCGCCAGGTCGCACCAGACGGCGAACACGCCGCCGAGGATCTGCGGGTCGTAGCGGGCCGGGACCGCGGTCGTGCCGCGCACGACGAGCGGGGTCCACTCCTGGTAGATGCGGCGGCCGGTCGGATACGTGAACTGGTTGGGCTGGCCGAGGACGTAGTAGAGGTACTCGTCGTTGTAATTGATCATCCTGCGGCCGGCGCTCAGGTACGAGGTCGGTGTCCGGGCGCCGATCTCCTTGCCCGTCCAGTAGGCGACCTGGATGTCCCGGTCGGCGCTCACCACCCCGCCGGTGAAGAAGCCGTCGTTCCAGGCCCGCAGCTCCTTGCCGGTCGGCCGGACCACGGCCGCGCGGTCGTTGAGCCAGCCGGTCGCCAGGTCCTGGACCCGGCCGGAGGCGCCGTACTTCGCGGTGGCGGCGCGGGCGAGCTGGGGATAGGTCGCCTCGGGGTTCTGCGACATGAGGGCCACGTACTCGTCGGCGCCCAGGTGCCAGTAGCGGCCCGGGAAGAGCCCCGCGTACTCGCGCAGCAGCTCGTCGACGATCTTCGCGGCGGCCGGCTTCGAGATGTCGAGAGCCCCGCGCGGCGTGCGCCCGGTGGCGCTGACGAGCTGGAGCTCGGGATGGGCGGCGATGACCGCGCCGAGGTGTCCGGGCGAGTCGATCTCGGGGACCACCGTGATGTGCAGGCTCGCCGCCAGGGCGACGATCCGCCGGACCTCGGCCTTGCTGAGGTGCTGGGCGGAGACCACCTCGGGGTGGCTGTCGGAGGCGATGCGGAAGCCCTGGTCGTCGGAGAAGTGCAGACCGAGCTGGTTGAGCTTGAGGTCGGCCATCTCGCGCAGCCGGGCCTCGATCCAGCCGGCGGTGAAGTGCTTGCGGGCGATGTCGACCATCAGTCCCCGCTGCGGCTTCGCCGGGGCGTCGGTGACCACGCCCTCCGGCATCGTGCCGGCCGACCTGACGGACTGCTTGAGCGTCCGGGTGCCGTAGAAGACACCGGCCTGGTCGGGCCCGGTGATGCGGACCCCGCCGCCGCGGACGGTGAGGGTGTACGACTCGGCCGCGCCCCGCCCGCCGAGGGCGAGGCTCACGTCGCCGGGCCGGGCGGCCGCGGTGCCCCGGTAGCGGACCTTCAGCTCCCCCGCGATCAGCCGGGCCTCGTCGGCGAGGGCCCGCTCGTCCTTCGCGGCGACGACGACACCGGTGTCCGGTCCCGGCTTCCAGCCCGGGCCGCGGGCCGCCGTGTGGTTCCGGACGGCCGGGATCACCTGGGGCGCGGTGGACAGCGGATGGACCGTCGTCGGGCTCGGTGTCGGGGTCGGCGTCGGGCTCGGGGGCGGCGCCGCCGTGGTGGTCGCCGCGCCGGACGGGGAGCTCCCGGTGGGGGCGGAGACGGCCGGCGGAGCGGACGGAGATCCGTCGGAACAGGCCGCCACGGTGACCAGTGCCACCGCGGCCGCCATCAGTGCGGGGCCCCGGCGGGGCCCTCGTATGGAGTACCGCATCACTCGGAATCCTCCCTCATCGGGTGAACAACGGCATCCCGGGGTTTTCCGGCACTTCCGTCCACCCCTGCGACGAAACCCACTCGTCCAGGTGAAATTCGCGCATCCGTCGGACACTTCCCCCGTCCCGCCGATAGCGTGGCGTCACATCCACCCCATCGCTTCCGCATGGCTCGCGCCCTTCGCCTCCGGAGTCCCCGCTGACCAGCGACACCCACGCCGCCTCCTGCCGGACCCCGATGCCCCCCGCCATACCTGCCCAGCAGGGCACCGCCCGGCACCTCGGCGCCCCCTCCGGCGCCTCCGGCACCTCCGGCCTGTCCGGCCTCGCGCGCTTCAACGCGGCCCCGGCCTCCGTCGCCCAGCACCTGCTGCTCGACTGCTGCGGCAGCCGCCGTTGGGCCGAACGGGTGGCCGCGCACCGGCCGTATCCGACCCTCGACGCGCTGCTCGCCGCCGCCGACGAGGCCGGCTACGACCTGTCGGGCGCCGACCTCGCCGAGGCCCTGTCCCGCGAGACCGCGGCACTGCCCCACCCGGACGCGCCGCCGGCCGCCCGCACGGCGCTGCGGGCCGCCCTCGCCGCGTACGAGAGCGGCTTCGGACACGCCTTCGTGATCAGCCTGGACGGCGTCCCGGCCGGTGAGCGGCTCGACCGGGTCCTCGCGGGCATCCGGTCACGTCTCGGCAACGAAAGGGAGGAGGAACGGGTGATCGCGGCCGAGGAACTCCGCCGACTCGCCCGGACCCGGCTCACCCGTTCGATCGCCGCCTGGTGAGTTCGCCCGTAATGCGGCGATTCGGGGGCGAAAGATAGCCCGTCCGTGCCTGTTTGATCACACCTATGGACCCCGCGCGAGCGAACCGACAACTCGTCGCTACGATGACCGGGGCCGGTGGACCGTACCCGGCCGGGCCTGACCGACAGAGAAGCCGGCCGGCCCCGATCCCCGCTCCCGGAGGGTTTTTCCGTGCCGGCTGGAACGCTGTACCGCGGCCGGGAAGGAATGTGGTCCTGGGTGGCTCACCGAGTCACCGGCGTCCTCATCTTCTTCTTCCTGTTCGTACACGTGCTGGACACCGCTCTCGTCCGCGTCTCCCCCGAGGCGTACGACGAGGTCGTCGCGACCTACAAGACGCCGATCGTCGCTCTGCTGGAGTACGGCCTCGTCGCCGCCATCCTCTTCCACGCGCTGAACGGTCTCCGTGTCATCGCCGTGGACTTCTGGTCCAAGGGCCCGCGCTACCAGAAGCAGATGCTCTGGACCGTCGTGGGCATCTGGGTCGTGTTGATGGCCTTCTCCATCTACCCGGTCCTCGGCCACGCCGCACGTGAACTGTTCGGGAGCTGACGCCAGACATGTCCGCTGACACCTCCACCACGATCGGTCCCGTCGAAGGCGCCGGCTACGACGTGGACAACCCGGCCCCGTACATCGAGGCCCCCCGCAAGCGCACGGGGAAGACCCCCCGGGCGACCCGCGGCAACTTCGAGATGGCCGCGTGGCTCTTCATGCGCCTGTCCGGTGTCGTCCTCGTCGTCCTGGTCCTCGGCCACCTGCTGATCCAGCTCTTCCTGGACGGCGGCGTCTCCAAGATCGGCTTCGCCTTCGTGGCCGGCCGCTGGGCGTCCCCGTTCTGGCAGGTCTGGGACCTGCTGATGCTGTGGCTCGCGATGCTGCACGGCGCCAACGGCCTCCGCACGGTCATCAACGACTACGCGGAGCGCGCCAACACGCGCCTGTGGCTCAAGGGCCTGCTGTACACCGCCACGGTGTTCACCATCCTTCTGGGCACGCTGGTGATCTTCACCTTCGACCCGAACATCCGCTAGGCACGGGGCTGAGGTAATCCACGTCATGAAGATCCACAAGTACGACACCGTCATCGTCGGCGCCGGCGGCGCCGGCATGCGCGCCGCCATCGAGGCGACGAAGCGCAGCCGCACCGCCGTGCTGACGAAGCTCTACCCCACCCGCTCCCACACGGGCGCCGCGCAGGGCGGCATGGCCGCCGCGCTGGCGAACGTGGAGGAGGACAACTGGGAGTGGCACACCTTCGACACGGTCAAGGGCGGTGACTACCTGGTCGACCAGGACGCCGCCGAGATCCTGGCGAAGGAGGCCATCGACGCCGTCCTCGACCTGGAGAAGATGGGCCTGCCGTTCAACCGGACCCCGGGCGGCACCATCGACCAGCGCCGCTTCGGCGGCCACTCCCGCAACCACGGCGAGGCCCCGGTCCGCCGGTCCTGCTACGCCGCGGACCGCACCGGTCACATGATCCTCCAGACGCTGTACCAGAACTGCGTCAAGGAGGGCGTGGAGTTCTTCAACGAGTTCTACGTCCTGGACCAGCTCATCACCGAGGTCGACGGCGTCAAGACGTCGGCCGGTGTGGTCGCCTACGAGCTGGCCACCGGCGAGATCCACGTCTTCCAGGCGAAGGCCGTGATCTACGCGTCCGGCGGCACCGGCAAGTTCTTCAAGGTGACGTCCAACGCCCACACCCTGACCGGTGACGGCCAGGCCGCCTGCTACCGCCGTGGCATCCCGCTGGAGGACATGGAGTTCTTCCAGTTCCACCCGACGGGCATCTGGCGCATGGGCATCCTGCTGACGGAGGGCGCCCGCGGTGAGGGCGGCATCCTCCGCAACAAGGACGGCGAGCGCTTCATGGAGAAGTACGCGCCGGTCATGAAGGACCTCGCGTCCCGTGACGTCGTCTCCCGCTCCATCTACACGGAGATCCGCGAGGGCCGCGGCTGTGGTCCCGAGGGCGACCACGTCTACCTGGACCTGACGCACCTCCCGCCGGAGCAGCTCGACGCCAAGCTGCCGGACATCACCGAGTTCGCCCGTACGTACCTCGGCATCGAGCCGTACACGGACCCGATCCCGATCCAGCCCACCGCGCACTACGCCATGGGCGGCATCCCGACCAACGTGATGGGTGAGGTCCTCGCGGACAACACCACCGTCGTGCCGGGTCTGTACGCGGCCGGCGAGGTCGCCTGTGTCTCCGTGCACGGCGCCAACCGCCTCGGCACCAACTCGCTGCTCGACATCAACGTCTTCGGCAAGCGCTCCGGCATCGCCGCCGCCGAGTACTCCGCCAAGGCCGACTACGTCGAGCTGCCGGAGAACCCCGCCTCCTTCGTGGCGGAGCAGATCGAGCGTCTGCGCAACTCCACGGGCAACGAGCGGGTCGCCGACCTGCGCCGTGAGCTCCAGGAGACGATGGACGCCAACGTGATGGTGTTCCGTACGGAGCAGACCATCAAGACGGCCGTCGAGAAGATCGCCGAGCTGCGCGAGCGCTACAAGAACGTGTCCATCCAGGACAAGGGCAAGCGCTTCAACACCGACCTCCTGGAGGCCATCGAGCTGGGCAACCTGCTCGACCTGGCCGAGGTCATGGCCGTCTCGGCCCTGGCGCGCAAGGAGTCCCGCGGCGGTCACTACCGCGAGGACTACCCGAACCGCGACGACGTCAACTTCATGCGCCACACCATGGCGTACCGCGAGGTCGGCGAGGACGGCTCCGAGACCGTCCGTCTCGACTACAAGCCGGTCGTCCAGACCCGCTACCAGCCGATGGAGCGTAAGTACTGATGGCTACCCCCGTACTGGACAAGGTGGAGAAGGACTCCGCCGCGTCCCCCTACATCACGGTCACCTTCCGCATCCGCCGCTTCAACCCGGAGATCTCGGACGCGGCGGTCTGGGAGGACTTCCAGATCGAGATCGACCCGAAGGAGCGCGTGCTCGACGGTCTCCACAAGATCAAGTGGGACCTGGACGGCACGCTGACCTTCCGCCGCTCCTGCGCGCACGGCATCTGCGGCTCGGACGCGATGCGGATCAACGGCAAGAACAGGCTCGCCTGCAAGACGCTGATCAAGGACATCAACCCCGAGAAGCCGATCACCATCGAGGCCATCAAGGGCCTGACGGTGATGAAGGACCTCGTGGTCGACATGGAGCCGTTCTTCCAGGCGTACCGGGACGTCATGCCGTTCCTGGTGACCAAGGGCAACGAGCCGACCCGCGAGCGCCTGCAGTCCGCCGAGGACCGCGAGCGCTTCGACGACACCACCAAGTGCATCCTGTGCGCCGCGTGCACGTCGTCCTGCCCGGTCTTCTGGAACGACGGCCAGTACTTCGGCCCGGCCGCGATCGTCAACGCGCACCGCTTCATCTTCGACAGCCGTGACGAGGCGGGCGAGCAGCGCCTGGAGATCCTGAACGACAAGGACGGCGTGTGGCGCTGCCGCACGACGTTCAACTGCACGGACGCCTGCCCGCGTGGCATCGAGGTCACGAAGGCGATCCAGGAAGTGAAGCGCGCGCTGATCACGCGTCGCTTCTGACACCCGGTCACCGCGGGGAAGCCCGCTTCTGTACGCTGCGACGTGCAGGAGCGGGCTTTTTCGTGTGCGCGGGCGCGCGTGTGGAGGACGGGGACTGATGAGCGAGCCGAACCCTTACAAGGACGACGCCGACTACCAGTGGGGGCCGGGCCATCAGGCCGGGACGCCCGGCTACGGCTATCCGCAGACGCCGCCTCCGCCCGCCTACCAGCCCACCCTGCCGGGCGGTGTCCCGGTCCCGCCGCAGCACGCGCCGGTGCCGGTAGGGGCGGGTGCGCCGCTGCTGGCCCTCGGGGACATCACCGTGGTCGGCGACCAGATCATCACGCCGGCCGGGCCGATGCCGCTCAAGGGCGCGGTGTGGAACGCGATGGACATGTCGCGGACCGAGGAGAAGATGCCCACGGTGGCGATCGTCCTGGCGATCGTCTTCTTCATCTTCTGTCTGCTGGGTCTGCTGTTCCTGCTGATGAAGGAGAAGCAGACGACCGGCTTCATCCAGGTCACGGTGACCAGCGGCGGCCGGCACCACGCCACGATGATCCCGGCCACCGGCCCGGACACGATCCACTGGGTGATGGGCCAGCTCAACTACGCGCGGTCGCTCAGCATGTGACGCTCACAGCCCCGGCGAGGCCGCGTCCCGCTCGGCGGCGAGCATGATCCGGCGCAGCATGTCGTTGAGGCCGGCGCGCTCCTCGGGGCTGAGCACGCCGAGCAGGCGCTCCTCCTCGTGACCGAGGACGTCCATGGCGCCGAGCCAGGTCGCGCGGCCGGCGTCGGTGAGTTCGACGACGACCCGGCGCCGGTCGGTGGTGGAGGGGCTGCGGCGGACGAAGCCGCGCTTCTCCAGGGCGTCGAGGCGGCCGGTGACGGAGGCGGGGGCGAGGTCGAGGTCCTGGGCGAGTTCGGAGGGGGCGGCGCTGCCGCCCCGGCCGGCGAGTTTGTGGAGGGTGTCGAACTCGTGCCGTTCGAGGTCGAAGTCGACGAGCGACTGCTCGCGCACCCGGCGGAGGTGGACGGACAGCTTCTTCATGCGGGTGACCGCGCCCTCGACGACCGGGTCGAGGCCGGGCAGGACGGGCTGCCAGCGAGCCACGTGCTCGTCGGTCCAGTCGTACCGGGTCTCGCGGGGTTCCTCGGTGGGGGTCATGGGGCGATCGTACGACGCGGGGCCGCCGTCTCCGGGGAGGAGCGACACGACATATTTCGTTGACGAATTATTCGGCACCGAAATACTCTGCGACGCATGCCTGCCCTCACCGCGCCCGGCCCGCCCGTCCGCCATCCCCTGCGCACCCGCTCCTTCCGGCTGCTCCTCACCGGGCGGACGTTCTCGCTCCTCGGCGACGCCGTCATCCCGGCCGCCCTCGCCCTCGCGGTCCTGAAGGCGACCGGTTCCACCTCGGCCCTGGCGCTGGTCCTGGCCTGCGCGATGGTGCCGAAGCTGCTCCTGCTGCCGCTGGGCGGGGTGGTCGGCGACCGCTTCGACGCCCGTACGGTCGCGCTGGCGACGGACCTCGTCCGGTGCGCCACCCAACTCGTCGTGGGCGTCCAGCTCCTGGGCGGCACCCCCTCGATCGCGGTCATCGCCGCCGTCGAGGTGGTCGGCGGAGCGGCCGGGGCGTTCGCGGCGCCCACCGCCTCGCCGCTGGTCAAGGGCACCGTCCCGGCGGAGGCGCTCCAGCGGGCCAACGCGGCGATGGGCGTCGCCCACAGCGCGACCCGGGTCGGCGGGCCGGCCCTCGCCGGGACGCTGATCCTGACCGTCGGACCGGGCTGGGCGTTCGTCCTGGACGCGGCGAGCTTCGCGGTCAGCGCCGCGCTGCTGACCGCCGTACGGGTCGAGCGGGTGAAGATCCCGCACCGCTCGGTCCTCGCCGACCTCAGGGAGGGCTGGCAGGAGGTCCGCAACCGTGACTGGTACTGGACCAGCCTGATCGGGCACAGCGCCTGGAACGGGGCCGCCGCCGTGCTGATGACGCTCGGTCCGGCGATCGCCCTGGACCGACTGGGCGGCGAACTCGCCTGGGCGGTGTTCCTCCAGGTGGGCGCGATCGGGCTGCTGCTCGGTTCGCTGGCCGCCGACCGGATCCGCCCCCGCCGCCCGATCCTCGCGGCGAACCTCGGGCTCGCCACGTACGCGCTGCCGCTGCTGCTCCTGGCGGCCGGCGCGCCCGCGCCGCTGGTCATCGGCGCGTACGGGCTCGCCCAGACCGGCCTCGGCTTCCTCACCCCGGTGTGGGAGACGGCGGTGCAGCGGGCCGTCCCGGCGCACGCGCTGGCGCGCGTGACCTCGTACGACTGGCTGCTCTCCTTCGCGGCGATGCCGCTGGGTTACGCCCTGGCCCCGCTCGCCGCCTCGGCGTGGGGGCCCGGGGTGCCGCTGGTGGTGGCGGCGGTGGCGGTCGCGGCCTGCTGCCTGGGCACCGCCCTCGTCCCGGGGGTGCGCGGCTTCAGGGCCGAGTGAGGAGGGCCGGGGAGCCGAGGAAGCCGGCGAGCAGGCGGGCGGTCTCCTCGGGGCGCTCCAGGGCGGGCAGATGGCCGGCCCAGTCGAGTGCGAGGTGCCGGGCGTCGGGCAGCAGGGCGGCGAGCCGGGCCGCGACCTCCCGGAAGACGGGGACGTCGTGGTCGCCGGAGACGGCGAGGACCGGGACGTCGATCCGGGCGAGGTCCGCCTCGGCGACCCCCGCGGGCTCGGGCCCGAACTCCTCGGGGGCGGCGAGCTGGAGCTCGAAGGCGCGGCGCTGCATCCGCCGGACGAGCTCCCGGGCCTCGGCGTCGGCCTCGGGGCCGAGCCAGAGGTCCACGTTGAGGTCGACGGCGGCGTCGAGGTCGCCGGCCTCGAGCAGTTCGTCCTCGCGCCGGCCGAAGGCCCGGAGCTCCTCGCCCGGTTCCAGGTCCACCGGGGCGTCGGCGCAGAGCAGCGCGAGGGCGGTGGCCCGCCCGGGGTGGCGGGCGGCGAACTCCAGGGCGACCCCGCCGCCGAAGGAGGAGCCGACGAGCGCGGCCCGTTCGGCGCCGAGACCGTCGAGCAGGGCGGCCACGTCGTCGGCGTGGACGTGCGGCCCGTCGACGGGGGTGTCGCCGAAGCCGCGGAGGTCGCAGCGCACCACGCGGTGCCCGGCCTCGGCGAGAGCCTGGAACTGCCCCTCCCACATGCGCCGGTCGCAGACGCCGGAGTGGAGCAGCAGGACGGTCGAGGCGCCGTCGCCGGCCACGTCGTGAGCAAGTGTCATGGCCCTGACCCTACGGGGGTGTCTCCGGCCGCCGCCAGGGCTTTCCGAGGCAGGCTTGAACATGTTCAAAGAGAGGTCTACAGTCTTCGACGTCAGCTTTGAACGCGTTCAAGGGAGCGTGAGGGCATGGACCTCACTGTCGTCGCGTACGTCGTCTACCTGCTCATCAGCGTCGGGCTCACCGTCTGGGTCGCCCGCACCCTCAGCCGCAACGGCAGGGTCTTCCTCGCCGACGTGCTGCACGGCAACGAGAAGCTCGCGGACGCCGTCAACCATCTGCTCGTCGTCGGCTTCTACCTCGTCAACCTCGGCTTCGTCGCGCTCTATCTGAGCCAGGACGAGGCGGTCCTCGACGCCCGCGGGCTCTTCGAGGCCCTCTCGGTCAAGCTCGGGGTCGTGCTGCTCGTCCTCGGCGTGATGCACCTCGCCAACGTGTACGTCCTCAACCGGATCCGCCGCCGGGGCGTCATGGAGCGCGGACAGGTCCCGCCGGTGCCCCCGCAGGGCTGGACCGTCCCCGGCAAGGGCGGCCCCCAGGGCCCGGGCCCGAACCCCTGGGCCACCCCGGCCACCGGCGCCTGACGCCCCGGGCCGGACACCCGATGCAGCGGAACGCGCCGGTACGGCGCCTGACCGTCCTCTACGACGCCGACTGCCCGCTCTGCGTGCATCTGCGGCACTGGCTGCTCCGCCAGCCCCGGCTCGTCCCGCTGGACCTCGTCCCGGCCGGCTCCCGGGAGGCGCGGCGGCGCTTCCCGGCCCTGGACCACGGCTCCACCCTGCGGGAGATCACCGTGGTCGGGGACGGCGGCCAGGTCTACCGCGCCACCGCCGCCTGGATCGTCGTCCTGTGGGCCCTGGCCGAACACCGGCCCCGGGCCCACTGGCTGGCCACCCCCGCCGGACAGCCCTTCGCCCGGGCCGCCGTGCTCGCCGCCGCCAAGTGGCGCGAGCGGACCAGGACGGCCGACGGCGGGGACGGGGCCTGCGGGGACGGGCGGTGCGAGGCACCCGGCCGGTCCGACTAGGCTCAGGGCCTGTGGAGGACGCGATGGAAGAGAAGCAGGACAGGCCCGCCAAGGCGCCCAAGAGCGAGCAGACCCGTGCGCTCATCCTGGAGACCGCGCTCCGGCTCTTCAAGGAACGCGGCTACGACAAGACGACGATGCGGGCCATCGCGCAGGAGGCCGGGGTCTCCGTCGGCAACGCGTACTACTACTTCTCCTCCAAGGAGCACCTCGTCCAGGGCTTCTACGACCGGATCGCCGAGGAGCACCAGGCGGCCGTCACGCCGATCCTGGACAGCGGCGAGAAGGACCTGACGGCCCGGATCCGCGGGGTGCTCCTCGCCTGGCTCGACATCGCCGAGCCGTACCACGAGTTCGCCGCCCAGTTCTTCAAGAACGCCGCCGACCCGGACAGCCCGCTCAGCCCCTTCTCCCCCGAGTCGGAGGGCCCGCGCGAGGCGGCGATCGAGGTGCACCGGCGGGTGATCCGCGGCGCCTCGGTGAAGGTCGACCCCGAACTGGCCGAGCCGCTGCCGCGGTTGCTGTGGCTCCAGCAGATGGGCCTGGTGCTGTTCTGGGTCTACGACCGCTCCGAGGGCGCCGCCAACAGCCGGCGCCTGGTGGAGCGGCTGGCCCCGGTCACCGCCCGGGCCATCTCGCTCTCCCGCTTCCGGATCCTGCGCCCCCTGGTCACCGACGTCCACGACGTCCTGTCCGACTTCATGCCGACGGCGGCCGGAATGGCGGCCTCGGGCAAGCCGAAGCGGAGCGCCCGCAAGGCGTGACGCACGGCCCCGGACGTACGCGGCCTTCAGGGCCGGGCCGTTCCGGGCGGTCTAGATCCAGCTCAGCTCCCACAGGCGCCAGATGCCCGTGCCGTCCGAGAGGTACTGCGAGCCGGCCACGGCCTCCGTGGACAGCACGTAGTCCTTCTTCTGCCACAGCGGCACCAGCGGCACCTCCTTGGCGACCTCGTCCTGGAGGGACGTGAAGTCGGCGGACGCCCGCGCGCGGTCGCTGTACTGCTGGGTCGAGGCGATCAGCGAGTCGATCACGGGGCTGGAGAACCCGTTGTGCAGGGTGTTGTCCTTGCCGACGAGCGGCGCCGTGAAGCTGTCGGAGTCCGGGAAGTCGGGCAGCCAGCCGACCGTGTACGCGTCGAACCGGCCCGCCGCGTACATCTTCTGGAAGGACTGCCAGTCCACCGACCGGACCTCCACCTCGAACAGCCCGGTCTCCTCCAACTGCCGCTTCAGCTCGGCGGCCTCGGCCGCGTAGGTGGCGTCCTCGCGGTGGCCGAGGGTGAACTTCACCGGGGTGTCGACGTCCGCGTCCTTCAGGAGCTTCTTCGCCGTGGCGGTGCTGGGCTCCGGATAGGTGTCGTAGAAGGCGGTGCTGTGGCCGAGGAAGCCCTGCGGGATGAGGGAGTACAGCGGCTCGACGGTGCTCCTGTACGGGCCGGTGGTGATGGCCGGGCGGTCGATCACGGCGGCGACGGCCTGCCGGACCGCCTTCCTCGCCATCGGCGAGCCGGGACGCACGTTGAAGTTGAGGTTGCGGGTCTCGGCGCTGGCCGCCTCGGTGATCCGGACGCCTTCCTGCGAGCCCTCCTCCAGCGCGTTGATGAAGGCCGGCGGCATCTGCCGGTGCGTCACCTGCACCTGCTTGCTCTTCCAGGCCGCGGCGAGCTGCTCGGACTCCTTGAAGTACTTCACGACGACCGTGCGGCCGGCCTTGCCGACGGCGCCCCGGTAGCGCGGGTTGGGCTCCAGCCGGGCGCTGACGCCCGGCTGGTAGTCCTTGAGGACGTACGGCCCCGAGCCGTCGACCGTGGTGCCCCCGCGCAGCGTCCTGGCCGGGTACGTGGTGCGGTCGACGATGGAGCCGGCGCCGGTGGCGAGCTTCAGCGGGAAGGTGGCGTCCCGGCCGCTGAGGTGGAAGGTGACCTTCCGGCCGTCGGCGACGACCTTCCTGAGGGTCGGGAACAGCGGCTGCGGGCCGACGTCCGCCTTGATCGCCAGCATCCGCTCGAACGAGTGGCGGACGTCCTCGCCGGTGATCTTGCGGCCACTGGCGAAGGCGAGGTCGTCGCGGAGGGTGCACCGGTACGTCGTCAGCCGCGTGCCCAGGAACCCGCAGCTCTCGGCGGCGTCCGGGACCGGCGTGGTGAAGCCCGGCTTGAAGGTCAGGAGCGACTGGTACACGTTGCTGTACATCGCCCAGGAACCGGCGTCGTAGGCACCGGCCGGATCGAGCGAGGTCACCTCGTCCGTGGTGCCGACGGTGATGGGGGCGGTCCGCACGTCGTCGGAGGGCAGCAACTGCCAGCCCCCGATTCCGGCGGCCAGCACGACCCCACAAGTGATCAGAACGCGCAGACGGACCGTCGACCGCATGAGACGTGCTTCCCTTTTTCGCGTGCCCACCCCTGGCGCGGCGGCCTCCGGCCGGCCGCGATGGCGCCACCCAATCACACGGTCTTCACTGGTGGAAGAGTAAACCTTCACACCGCACGCATATGTCCCGGGATAAGGGGTTTCGGGTGACCGAACCGTACGTATCAGTCACCAAGCGCTCCGTCACGCCTGCTTCGAGGCCAGCTCCACGACGGTGATGTCGGAGGGCGCGCCGACCCGGACCGGCGGTCCCCAGGCGCCCGCGCCGCGCGACACGTAGAGCTGGGTGTCGCCGTAGCGTTCGAGCCCCGCGACGGTCGGATTGGCGAGCTCGGCGAGGAAGTTGCCGGGCCAGAGCTGGCCGCCGTGGGTGTGGCCGGAGAGCTGGAGGTCGACGCCGTGCCGGACGGCGTCGTCGATGACGATCGGCTGGTGCGCGAGCAGGACGGCGGTGCGGGCCCGGTCCCGGTCGCCGAGCGCCTTCACGAAGTCGGGGCCCTGCCCCTCGCTCTCGCCCGCCACGTCGTCCACCCCGGCAAGGTCGAAGCCGGCGCCGATCTCCGTCCGGGCGTTGCGCAGCGGCCGCAGGCCGAGGTCGCGGACGTGGTCGACCCAGGCGTCGGCGCCCGAGAAGTACTCGTGGTTGCCCGTCACGAAGAAGGCGCCGTCCCGCGCCCTCAGCCGCGCGAGCGGCTCGGCGGCGGACCCCAGGTTCTCGACGGTGCCGTCGACCAGGTCGCCGACGACGGCCACGAGATCGGGCTGCGTGGCGTTGATGGTGTCGACGATCCGCTGGGTGTGGGCGCGGCCGAGGATCGGGCCGATGTGGATGTCCGACACGACCGCGATGCGGTAGCCGTGCGCGCCGCGCGGCAGCTTGGCCAGCGGCACGGTGACGCGCTTCACCCGCGGCCCGCGCAGCACCCCGTACGCCCCGTACCCCACCGTCCCGGCGGCGACGGCGGCGGCCGTGCCCGAGACGAGCCGGTTGACGAAGAGCCGGCGGGAGAGCGCGGGCGCGGGCTGCGGCTGGGCGGGTGCGGGCCGGGACTGCGGGCCGTCCGTCGCCGGGCCGTCCGTCGCCGCCGGGCCGTCCGTCGGTACGGGGACGGGCGCGGACGCGGGCGCGGGCGCCGCTACGGGTGCGGTGGCCGGCACGGTGGCGGGGACGGTCTCCGGACGCCCGGCGGGCGCGGGCGCGGGGGCGTCGTCCGGGGCGAGTGCGGGGGCCGGGGCCGGCTCGGCGGCCCGGGTGGCGGAGGCGCGGCGGTCGGCCCATCGCCGCAGCAGCGGCCGCAGTGGTTCCGTCACCACCAGGGCGAGCGTCACGTACAGCAGCAGCGCGAGCCAGAAGAAGCCCGGCCAGGCGACGATCTGCTGGAGGACGAAGGGGGCGCCGGCGCGGCCGGAGGTGAGCGCCGCGACCGACAGCAGCGGCAGGACGATCGCCGCGGCCGTGCCGAGACGGCGGGCCACGCCGCCCGGCGCCGTCAGGTCACGCACCAGACGCCGCCACACGTACCAGTGGACCCCGCCCAGGAGGGCGAGGACCACGACCAGCACCAGCAGGAAGACGACCACGCCCCACGAACCCCTATCCGCGCTCGCGCCGAAGTGCGCGCACGCCACGCAACCCGATCACCCCGATGACCGTCCCCAGGACAAAGGACGTGATGGCCAGCAGAAGGTGAACCCAGAAGTAGGCCGTCGGATCGCCCGCGTCGTCGAAGGCGAGACCGCTCGCGTCGTTCCACAGGTTCTTGACGAAAGTGATCCAGATGAACCAGCTCCACACCCCGAACGCGAGCAGGAACCAGGAGACCGGCCGGCTGAGCTTCATGGTCCCAGTATCACCATCCGCCCCACGGGCGCTGTCGACGGCCCCGCGGACGGGTGCGCGGACGGGCCCGCGCGGGGGCCTGCGGACGAGTGGACGAGCCGGGACGAACCGCCCCGCGGGGTTCGGCCGCGGCTTCCGGGGAGGTACGTTCTCGACCGTGTCCGCTTCGAAGAAGACCGCGAAGACCGCATTGACGGTCGCCGCCGCCGCGCTGCTGCCCCTCCTCGCCGTATCCCCCGCCCACGCGGACGGCACGGACAAGCAGCCCAAGCCGCCCTCCGGGATGTCCTCCGTCGGCGGCAGGCTGCTCAGCCTCCCCGGCACCCAGGTGAGGCTCGGCGCCGGCGCCCCGGTGCTGCCGAAGGAGCTCAGCGCGCGCTCGTGGATCGTCGCGGACGCGGAGAGCGGCCAGGTCCTCGCCGCGCACAACGCGCACTGGAAGCTGGCCCCGGCCTCCACGCTCAAGATGCTCTTCGCGGACACCCTGCTGCCGAAGTTCCCCAAGACGCGGAACTACACCGTCAAGCCCGAGGACCTGGCCGGCGTCGGCGCCGGATCCAGCCTGGTCGGCATCAAGGAGAAGCAGACCTACAGCGTCCACGACCTGTGGCTGGGCGTCTTCCTGCGCTCCGGCAACGACGCCGTCCACGTCCTGACGGCGATGAACAACGGCAGGGAGCGGACCGTCGCGGACATGCAGGCGCGCGCCGAGGAGCTCCAGGCCCTGGACACCGTCGTCAAGTCCCCGGACGGCTACGACGAACCGCACCAGGTCTCCTCCGCGTACGACCTCACGCTCATCGCCCGCAGCGGCATGCAGAACCCGGACTTCCGCGAGTACGCCGCCACTCCGCGCGCCAAGTTCCCCGGCGAGCTGAAGCCCGGCAAGAAGCGCGAGACCTTCGAGATCCAGAACACCAACCGGCTGCTCACCGGTGACCTCGGCGTCCCGGCCTACCAGGGCATCGCGGGCGTCAAGAACGGCAACACCACGCACGCCGGGGCGACCTTCACGGGCGTCGCCGAGCGCAACGGCCGGGTGCTGCTCGTCACCGTCATGAACCCCTCGTCGAAGGAGCAGCACGCCGTCTACAAGGAGACCGCGCGGCTGCTCGACTGGGGCTTCGCGGCGGCCGGGAAGGTGACGCCGGTCGGCGAGCTGGTGCCGCCGAAGTCGGTGCGTACGACGCCGGGCGCGGACGCGGGGACGTCGGACGGCTCGGCCACCGCCGGCAAGGACGCGGCGGTGGGCCCCGGGACGGGCGCCGAGCAGGCTGCCGTGGCGGACGAGAAGTCGGGCGGCGCGGGCATCGCGCTCGCCGTGGCGGGCGGGATGCTCGTGCTGATCGCGGGCGCCGTGTTCCTGGTCAACCGGCGCTGGCCGCGGGCGGCGCCTGCGGGTCGGACGGCTCCGCCGGTCGACGAGAGCGTGAATCCCTGACGTCGGAGGCCGTGTCGGGCGCCTCCGAGTCGCTGTCGGGCCCGTCGCCGGCGTCCTCGGCGCGTGCGGCCCGGGTGCCGGTCGCCGTCCACGCCGCGCAGAACAGCAGCAGCTTCGCCATGAAGTTGATCCACAGGAGCAGGGCGACCGGCACGCCGAACGCCCCGTACATCGACTTCGCCGCGACGCCCTTCATATAGCCGCCGAGCAGCAGCTTGAGCAGTTCGAAGCCGACCGCGCCGAGCAGTGCCGCGACCACCAGGTCGCGGCGCCCCGGCTCGACGCCGGGCAGCAGCGTCAGCACGTACGACAGGATCAGGAAGTCGGCGACGACCGCCACCAGGATGGCCGCGACCTCCAGCAGGATCCCGCCGGCGCCCCGGTCGGAGACACCGAGCCGTTCCGCGGACCAGCCGACGGCGGTGGAGCCGAGCCAGGACGCGGCCAGCGTGCCGAGCATGACCCCGCCGAGGCCGAGCAGCACGACCGCGTCCTTGCCCTTGCGCACGATCGGGTTGCCCTCGTCGACGTCGTCCAGGCCCCACACCGCGCGCAGGCACTCGCGCATGGAGCCGACCCAGCCGATGCCCGTGAACAGCAGCACGGCGCCGGCGACCAGACCGACGGTGCCGGCGTTGTCGACCAGGCTGCCGATGTCGAGCTGTTCGGAGATGCCGGGGACCTGGTCGGCGATCTTCGTCTCGATCCGTTCGAGCTGTTCGGCCGACAGCAGCGCGGCGCCGATCGCGGCGGTGAGGGTGATCAGCGGGAAGAGCGACAGGAAGCTGATGAAGGTGAGGGCGGCGGCGAGCCGGGTCCAGTGGACCTTGTCGAGGGTCTCGTACGAGCGCCAGGCGTGGGTCTTCATCAGGCGGGCGACCCAGGGGCCGACGACGGGGAGCTTGGTCAGCCAGTCCATGTCGTACGCCTCTCTCCCTCGGGCGGTGGAGTCAGCCGGCGTTCCGGAAGACCAGGGTCCGGGTACCCCAGAATCGCAGACAGGTCGCCAGGAACATGCCCACCCCGAGTCCTGACACCGTGTCGGCGCGGGCGGAGGTGAGCCCGAGGCCGTGGTGGGACACGGCGAGGCAGAGCAGTTGGACGGCGGCGCCGGCGAGGTTCACGGCGAAGAACACGACGTACTCGCGCAGGGCGACGGCGCGGCGGCGATAGGTGCCGAGGGCGTTGCCGAGGTAGGCGACGGTGCAGCCGGCCAGGAAGGAGCAGACCTTGGCCGTGATCGGATCCTGCCCGAGCGCGCCGCGCAGCCAGAGGAAGACGCCGAGGTCGACGGCGTAGGCCACGCCCCCGGCGGCGAGGAATCCGAGCACCTCGCGCCGACGGCCGGTGGGACGGTCGGCGGTGGTGCGGGGCGCGCTGTCGGTCCAGGGCGCCCTGTCGGGGCGCGCGCTCACAGGTCCGCGAGCGCCATGCCGTACATCGCCGCCCACACCAGGCCGATGACGGCGAGCGGGCGGTCGCGCAGGACGACATCCTCCGGTTCGCCCGCCGTGCCCCGGTCGGCGAAGACGGCGTAGCGCAGCACGGCCAGGACGAAGGCGACGACGGAGAGCTGACGCCACGGCAGCAGCGAGCCGGCCGAGACGCCGCCGCTCTCCAGGGCCCACAGGCAGTAGCCGAGGACGGCGACCCCGGCCGCCAGTTGCCAGACGAAGCGGAGATAGCCGGTCGTGTACTGGGTGAGCAGCGCCCGGGTCGCGCCCCGGGCGTCCTCCATGCGGACCGCCTCCGAATAGCGCTTGGCCGCGACCATGAAGAGCGCGCCGAAGCCGGTGGTGATGAGGAACCAGCGCGAGAGCGGGATGCCGAGCGCGATCCCGCCGATCATGGCGCGCATGAGGAAGCCGGTGGTGACGACGGTGAGGTCGACGACGAGGACGTGCTTGAGGCGGACGCAGTAGGCGAGTTGCATGGCGAGGTACGCGGTCAGGAGCAGCGCCGTCATCGCGTTGCACAGCAGGGCGCTGGCGAGGGCCGCGCCGAGGCCGAGCGCGGCGCCGGTGGCGTACGCGAGGGGTACGGGGACGATCCCGGCGGCGACCGGGCGGTGCCGTTTCACGGGGTGGGCGCGGTCGGCCTCGGCGTCGCGGGCGTCGTTGACCAGGTAGACGGCGGAGGCGGCGGCCGTGAAGAGGACGAAGACCAGGCCGAGCCGGGCCGCGCTGTGCCAGGAGCCGAGCTGGCCGGCGGCGACGGGCGCGGCGACGACGAGGACGTTCTTCACCCACTGGCGCGGCCGGGCGGTCCGTACGAGCCCGCGGGCGAGGGCCGTGGGGCGGCGCGTCGGCGCGCGCCGCGCGGGTGCGGGCGGGTCGAGGACGGCGACGGCGGTGGTGACGCCGGTGGTGACCCCGGTGCCGACCCCGGTGGTGCGCTCAGCCATGGTGGCCTCCCGCCGGGGCCAGGGCCGGGACCGGGACCGGGACCGGAGGTGGCAGCGGGACCGGGAAGGGAGCCGGAGCCGGGGGCGCGGGGGTGGCGGCCGTACGGAGCCAGGCGCGGCCCGCCGTCGCGGCGGCGGCGCCGAGCAGCGCGCCGGCGGCGACGTCGGTCGGGTAGTGGACGCCGACGACGAGGCGGGACAGGCACATCGCGGCGGCGGCCGGGACGGCGACGTTCCCGGCCCGCGGGTGCAGGACGGTGAAGGCGACGGCCGCCGCGGCGGCGGAGCTGGCGTGGGAGCTGGGGAAGGAGTGCCGGCCGGCGGTGCGCACCAGCGGCGCGTACGTCTCGGGGCACGGCCGGGGCCGCCGTACGACCCGCTTGACGACCGAACTCGCCAGGTGGGCCGCACCGATCAGGGCGGTGCCGCGCAGCCAGCCGGCGCGGCGCGGCGGGTCCAGGGCGGCGGCGGTGAGTCCGGCGGCGAGCCAGAGCGCCGCGTGTTCGCCGCCGTGCGAGAGCGCGCGGGCGGCGGCCGCCACGGCCGGTCGCCGTCCGCAGGCGCGCAGCGCGGCCAGCGCCCGGTGGTCGGCCACGGTCCAGTCCCGGTGTCGCATGAGTCTCGCCCGCCTCCCCGTGCTGCCGTCAACCACGGGCGACTCTGACGCCCTCGGGTGTCATACGGCTCGGGACTCTTTCCTGACACTCGTTTAATCACCCATTTCGACGAACCGCCCACCAATCCCGGCATAAGCGACAGTCACGACGATACGGTCAGCTCATGGCTGCCGAGACACACGTCGACGAGGACTTCGACACCCTCACCGGCTGGGGCCGCACCGCCCCCACCCTCGCCCGCGTGATCCGCCCCCGCACGTACGAGGAGGCCGCCGCCGCCGTCCGCGCGTGCGGCGCCCGCGGGTCGATCGCGCGCGGGCTCGGCCGGGCCTACGGCGACGCCGCCCAGAACGCCGGCGGCGCCGTGCTCGACATGACCGGGCTCGCCCGGATCCGGGCCGTCGACGCCGAGGCGGGGCTCGTCGTCTGCGACGCGGGCGTCAGCCTGCACCACCTGATGGAGGTGCTGCTGCCGCTCGGCTGGTTCGTGCCCGTCACCCCCGGCACCCGGTACGTCACCGTCGGCGGGGCGCTCGGCGCCGACATCCACGGCAAGAACCACCACGTCTCCGGCTCCTTCTCGCGCCACGTGGTCTCCCTGGACCTGCTCACCGCCGACGGGCGACTGCGCACGGTCGTCCCCGGCACGCCGCTCTTCGAGGCCACCGCGGGCGGCATGGGCCTGACCGGGGTGATCCTGTCCGTCACGCTGCGCCTGCTGCCCGTCGAGACGTCCCTGATGACCGTCGACACCGAACGCGCCAGCGACCTCGACGACCTGATGGCCCGTCTCACCGCGACCGACCACCGCTACCGCTACTCCGTCGCCTGGATCGACCTGCTCGCGCGCGGCGCCGCGACCGGCCGCGCCGTCCTCACCCGCGGCGACCACGCCCCGTACGACGCCCTGCCCGTCCGCGTCCGCCGCGCGCCGCTCGCCTTCCGTCCCGGCCGGCTGCCGGCCGCGCCCGCGTACGTCCCCGAGGGGCTCCTCAGCCGCGCCGGCGTGAGCCTCTTCAACGAGCTCTGGTACCGCAAGGCACCCCGCCGCTCCACCGGCCGGCTCCAGCGGCTCTCCTCCTTCTTCCACCCCCTCGACGGGGTCCCCCACTGGAACCGGGTGTACGGGCGCGGCGGCTTCGTGCAGTACCAGTTCGTCGTCGGGTACGGGCAGGAGGAGACCCTGCGCCGGGTCGTCCGGCGGATCGCGAGCCGCGGCTGCCCGTCCTTCCTCGCCGTGCTGAAGCGCTTCGGCGAGGCCGACCCCGGCTGGCTGTCCTTCCCGCTGCCCGGCTGGACCCTCGCCCTCGACATCCCGGCCTCGCTCAGCGGCCTCGGCGCCTTCCTGGACGAGCTGGACGAGGAGGTCGTCGCCGCCGGCGGCCGGGTCTACCTCGCGAAGGACTCCCGGCTGCGGCCGGAGCTGCTCGCCGCGATGTACCCGCGGCTCGCCGACTTCCGCGAGCTGCGCGCCGCCCTCGACCCGCGGTCCGTCTTCGTCTCGGACCTGGCCCGGCGCCTGGCTCTGTAGCCCCGGCCCGGACCCGGGGCCAGCCGACCCCCGCCCCACCCACCTCGTACCCGACCCGACCGCTAGGAGATCGCCGTGAAGGACGCCTTCGGCGCCCCCCAGTCCCTGCTCGTTCTCGGCGGCACCTCCGAGATCGGCCTCGCCACCGCGCGCCGGCTGATCGCCCGCCGCACCCGCACGGTCTGGCTGGCCGGCCGCCCCTCCCCCGCCCTGAGCGCCGCCGCGGACTCGCTGCGCGCGCTCGGCGCGGACGTGCGCACCGTGCCGTTCGACGCCCTGGACACCGAGTCCCACGAGGAACGGCTCGGCAAGCTCTTCACGGAGGGCGACATCGACATGGTGCTGCTCGCCTTCGGCGTCCTGGGCGACCAGGAGCGCGACGAGGCCGACCCGCTCGCCGCCGTGCGGGTCGCCCAGACCAACTACACGGGGGCCGTCTCGGCCGGCCTGGTCTGCGCCCAGGCCCTCCAGGCGCAGGGGCACGGCTCGCTCGTCGTGCTGTCCTCGGTGGCCGGCGAGCGGGCCCGGCGGGCCAACTTCATCTACGGCTCGTCGAAGGCCGGCCTCGACGCCTTCGCCCAGGGCCTCGGGGACGCCCTGCACGGCACCGGGGTGCACGTGATGGTGGTGCGGCCCGGCTTCGTCCGCTCGAAGATGACCGAGGGCCGGGAGGAGGCACCGCTCGCGACCACCCCGGAGGCGGTCGCGACGGCGATCGAGCTGGGGCTGCGCCGCCGCTCGGAGACGGTGTGGGTGCCCGGGGCGCTACGGCTGGTGATGGCGGCGCTCCGGCACGTGCCGCGGCCGCTCTTCCGGCGCCTGCCGGTGTGAGCCCGTACGGGCGGCCCGCCGGTGGGAGCCCGCACCGGGCCGCCCGCCGGGGGACGCCCGCTAGCGGGTGGGGAACGTCGCCGGGGTGTCGACCGGGCTGCCGCCCTGGGCCGGGACCGCGGTGACGGTGCGGCCGCTGCCGAACTCGTAGTCGCACAGTTTGCGCCACACCTGGTCGGCGCCCTGCTCGTACAGCGCGAAGGAGCGGCAGGTCCAGTGCGCCGTGTAGCCGGCGAGCTCCTCGAAGGCCCGGTCCATCGCCTCGTCGGGGATGCCGTGGGCGACGGTGACGTGCGGGTGGTACGGGAACTGGAGCTCGCGCGGGACCGGGCCGGCCTCGTCGCGGATGCGCTGCTGGAGCCGGTCGCAGCCGGCGGCGCCGTCGGCGAGCTTCACGAAGACGACCGGGGACAGCGGCCGGAACGTTCCGGTGCCTTCCAGGCGCATCGCGAAGGGGTCGCTGGCGGCGGCGATCGCGGCGAGGTGCGCCTCGATCTCGGGCAGCCGCTCCTGGGCCACCTCGGTCGGCGGGAGCAGGGTGACGTGCGTGGGAATGCCGTGCGCGGCGGGATCCCCGAAGCCCGCGCGCCGCTCCTGGAGCAGGCTGCCGTGAGGCTCCGGGACCGCGATCGAGACGCCGATCGTTACGGTCCCCACTCGTTCTCCTCCGTCGTCCGTCGAAACGTGTCTGGTGGTGCAGCGCCAGTGTGCGGCCTGCACCACCTTTTCGGCCAGGGTCCTTGGACTCGGTGCCCGGCGTCCGTGCCGGCGCCCGTGCCGGCGTCAGTGCTTGGCGGGCAGGAAGCCGACCTTCTCGTACGTCTGCGCCAGCGTCTCCGCGGCGACCGCCCGGGCCTTCTCGGCGCCCTTGGCCAGGACCGAGTCCAGCGTCTCCGGGTCGTCCAGGTATTCCTGGGTGCGGGTCCGGAAGGGCGTGACGAAGTCCACCATGACCTCGGCCAGGTCGGTCTTGAGGGCGCCGTACATCTTGCCCTCGTAGCTCTTCTCCAGGTCGGCGATCGACGTCTCGGTGAGCACGGACATGATCGTCAGGAGGTTGGAGACGCCGGCCTTGTTCTCCGGGTCGAAGCGGATGACGGTGTCGGTGTCCGTGACCGCGCTCTTGACCTTCTTCGCGGTGGTCTTCGGGTCGTCCAGCAGGTTGATGAGGCCCTTCGGCGTGGACGCCGACTTGCTCATCTTGATCGCCGGGTCCTGGAGGTCGTAGATCTTCGCCGTCTCCTTGAGGATGTACGGCGCCGGGATCGTGAACGTCTCGCCGAAGCGGCCGTTGAACCGCTCCGCCAGGTCGCGGGTCAGCTCGATGTGCTGCCGCTGGTCCTCGCCGACCGGGACCTGGTTCGCCTGGTAGAGCAGGATGTCGGCGACCTGGAGGATCGGGTACGTGAAGAGGCCGACGGTCGCGCGGTCGGCGCCCTGCTTGGCGGACTTGTCCTTGAACTGGGTCATGCGGGACGCCTCGCCGAAGCCGGTGAGGCAGTTCATGACCCAGCCGAGCTGCGCGTGCTCGGGGACGTGGCTCTGGACGAAGAGGGTGCAGCGCTCCGGGTCGAGGCCGGCGGCGAGGAGCTGGGCCGCGGCGAGCCGGGTGTTGGCGCGCAGCTCCGCGGGGTCCTGCGGGACCGTGATCGCGTGCAGGTCCACGACCATGTAGAAGGCGTCGTGCGTCTCCTGGAGCGCGACCCACTGGCGGACGGCGCCGAGGTAGTTGCCGAGGTGGAACGAGCCTGCGGTGGGCTGGATTCCGGAGAGCACACGGGGAACGTCAGAGGCCATGCCCCACATTCTCTCAGGTGTGGGAACCGATCCCGGACTGCCGGTGTATCAGAGGTGTGAGGACGCGGGAGGGGACCCGGGAGGGGGGCCGAGTCGTCGTCGACGAGGGGGCCGTGATCGCACGGGTGCGCGCCGGAGAGCCGGAGGCGTACGCGGAGCTGGTCCGCGCGCACACGGGGGTGGCGCTGCGGGCGGCGGTGGCCTGCGGCGCGGGTGCGGAGGCGGAGGACGTGGTGCAGCAGGCGTTCTTCAAGGCGTATCGCTCGCTGGGGCGCTTCAAGGAGGGGGCCTCGTTCCGGCCCTGGCTGCTGAGCATCGTGGCCAATGAGACGAGGAACACACTGCGGGCGGCGGGCCGGCAGCGGGCGGTGGCGGGCCGTGAGGCGGAGCTGCTGGCGGGCGAGCCGCTGATACCGGAGGGCGCGGACCCGGCGGTGGCGGCGGAGGAGCGGGAGCGGCTGCGGCAGCTCCTGACGGCGCTGGACGGTCTGGGCGAGGAGCAGCGCCTGGTGGTGGTGCACCGCTATCTCCTGGAGATGGACGAGGGCGAGACGGCCGAGGCGCTGGGCTGGCCGCGGGGGACGGTGAAGTCCCGGCTGAGCCGGGCGCTGAAGAAGCTGGGAGCGAGGCTTCCGGAGGGAGGGGGTGAGGGGCATGGGTGACCGGGACGGCGGGCTGCCGGAGGAGCTGCGGGAGCTGGGGCGGCGGCTGCGGGTGCCGGACGTGGACGGCGAGACGATGGCCGAGCGGGTGCTGGCCCAGTTGCTCGCCGAGCGGGTGCCCCCGCCCGCCCCGCCCCCGCGCCGTCTCGCCTGGCTGCGGGACCGCTGGAAGCGGCTGCTCGCCGCGCTGTCCGGGCTGCTGGTGGTGCTGGTGCTGACGTCGCCGGTGCGGGCCGGGGTGGTGGAGTGGCTGGGCTTCGGCGGGGTCGACGTGCGGTACGAGCCGGGGGCACCGCCCGCGCCGGGCGAGCCGGTGCCGGGCTGCCCGCGGGGGGCCGCCGGGCTCGGCCTCGCGGAGGCCGGGCGCCGGGCCGGGTTCGTGCCGGCGGTGCCGGCGGCGCTGGGCGCGCCGGACGGGGTGGGGGTCACGGGCGCGCCGCCGCGCGCGGTGGTCGGCCTGTGCTGGCGGGCCGGGGAGGGACGAACAGTGCGGCTCGACGTGTTCCCGGGGCGGCTGGACCTGGGCTTCGCGAAGACGGTGCGGTCTCCCCCGGAGTGGGTGGCGCTGCCGGACGGCACGGAGGCGTATTGGTTCGCCCGGCCGCATCTGCTGACCTTTCCGCTGACGGACGCGGCCGGCGGGAGCTGGGCACCGTCGACCCGCACGGCGGGCCCCACGCTCCTGTGGACCGGGAGCGGGACCGGGAGCGGGGGCGCGCTGACCTTCCGCCTGGAGGGGGCGGCGGAGCGGGCGGAGGCGATACGGATCGCGGACTCGGTGCGGTGAGGCCCGGCCCGGAGGGGTCCCGGGGGCGCGGCGGGCGTGTTTCCACACCGGCGGGCGTGCCGTCGCGCAGGTTTCCCCGTCCGTCATCCGAGCGACGATAAGAAAAGGGAGCCACACCCGCCCCTGCCGCAGGACGAACGGAGATCCCGTGTCGAGGACGCAAGACGAACTCGCTGCCGCGGACGCGCACAGCGCCCACAACTACCACCCGCTGCCCGTGGTGGTCGCCACCGCCGAGGGTGCGTGGATGACCGATGTCGAGGGGCGCCGCTTCCTCGACATGCTCGCCGGGTATTCGGCGCTGAACTTCGGCCACGGCAACCGGCGTCTCATCGACGCCGCCCGGACCCAGCTCGAGCGGGTGACGCTCACCTCGCGCGCCTTCCAGCACGACCGGTTCGCCGAGTTCTGCGCGCGCCTGGCCGGGTTGTGCGGCAAGGAGATGGTGCTGCCGATGAACACGGGGGCGGAGGCCGTGGAGACGGCGGTGAAGACCGCCCGCAAGTGGGGGTACGAGGTGAAGGGCGTGCCGGACGGGCACGCGAAGATCGTGGTCGCGGCGAACAACTTCCACGGCCGGACCACGACGATCGTCAGCTTCTCCACGGACCACGAGGCGCGGGACCACTACGGCCCGTACACACCGGGCTTCGAGATCGTGCCGTACGGGGATCTCACCGCGCTGGAGGCGGCGGTCACGGAGAACACGGTGGCGGTGCTGCTCGAACCGATCCAGGGCGAGGCGGGCGTGCTGGTCCCGCCGCCCGGTTATCTGCGCGGGGTGCGGGAGCTGACGACCCGGCGGAACGTGCTGTTCATGGCGGACGAGATCCAGTCGGGTCTGGGCCGTACGGGGAAGACCTTCGCCTGCGAGCACGAGGACGTGGTGCCGGACGTCTACATCCTGGGCAAGGCGCTCGGGGGCGGTGTGGTGCCGGTGTCGGCGGTGGTCGCGGACGCGGACGTCCTCGGCGTGTTCCGGCCGGGCGAGCACGGGTCGACGTTCGGCGGCAATCCGCTGGCCTGCGCGGTGGGCCTGGAGGTGATCGCGATGCTGGAGACCGGCGAGTACCAGCAGCGGGCGACCGAGCTGGGCGAGCACCTGCACGCGGAGCTGGGCCTGCTGGTCGGCACGGGCGCGGTGGAGGCGGTGCGCGGCCGCGGCCTGTGGGCGGGCGTCGACATCACCCCCGCGAAGGGCACGGGCCGGGAGATCTCGGAGCGCCTGATGGAGCGGGGCGTCCTGGTGAAGGACACCCACGGCTCCACCATCCGCATCGCTCCCCCGCTGGTCATCGGCAAGGAGGACCTGGACTGGGGCCTGGAGCAACTGCGGGCGGTTCTGTCGGCCTGAGCCCCGAGGCGTCGCACCGGCCGGCGGTCACCCGCCGGCCGGGGTGGCCGCCGGAGGCGTCAGAGGATGACGTGCGGCAGGAAGCGGGCGTACTCGTCCGTGACCGGCCCCGCCGACTCCCGGATGCCGAGCCCCGCCGCCTCGTCCCCCACGGTCCACGCGCCCAGCACGACCCGGTTGCCGTCGAAGTCGGGCAGCGGGGCCAGCTCCTGGTAGCAGCAGGGCTCCTCGCGCCGTACGGGCTCGGCGCCCGGCTCGTGCAGGGTGACGCCCGCGCCCTCGCGGCCGAGCAGCGGCTTGGCGACGTAGCCGGGGCCGCCGGCGGCGGCGAGCTCGCGCGGGCCGTCGAGGTAGGCGGGCAGCAGGTTGGGGTGGCCCGGGTGGAGCTCCCACAGGATCGCGAGGAGCGCCTTGTTGGACAGCAGCATCTTCCAGGCGGGCTCGATCCAGAGGGTGGTGCCGGTGCCGCCGCCGTTGTCGAGGGTGTCGAGGACGTACGGGCCGAAGCGGTCCGTGGTGAGCCACTCCCACGGATAGAGCTTGAAGCAGGCCCGGATGAACCTCAGCCGGTCGTCCACGAAACGGCCGGAGATCCGGTCCCAGCCGATCCGCTCGACGGAGAGCGCCTCCGTGTCGAGTCCGGCCTGCTGGGCGGTCTCGCGCAGATACGCGACGGTCATCAGGTCCTCGCCGAGCTCGTCGCCCTCGGAGTGGACGAAGTGGACCGGGCTGCCGGGCGGCAGCAGACGCGCCTGCCGCTTCCAGGCGTCGACGAGCCGCTCGTGCAGCGAGTTCCACTGGTCGGCGCCGGGGAAGCGCTCCTCCATCCAGAACCACTGCGGGCTCGCGGCCTCCACCAGCGAGGTCGGGGTGTCGGCGTTGTACTCCAGCATCTTGGCCGGGCCCGTACCGTCGTAGCGGAGGTCGAAGCGGCCGTAGAGGGTGGGGAGTTCGGCGCGGCGCCGCCACGCCTCGGCGACCCGGGCGGCGAGCCGGGGGTCGGTGATGCCCAGCTCGGCGAATCGATCCTTCTCGACGATGTGGGCCGCCGCCGCCAGACACATGGCGTGCAGCTCCTCGACGACCTCCTCCAGGGCCTCGACCTCGGGCAGGCTGAAGGAGTAGTAGGCGCTCTCGTCCCAGTAGGGGCGCAGCGAGCCGTCGGGATAGCGGGTCAGCGGATAGATCAGACCCTGCTCCTCGACCGTCTGCTGCCAGCCGGGGCGGGGCTCGATGGTGTGGCGCTCCATGGGCGGGTCAGCCGCCGGAGGAGGAGGATCCGCCGCCGAAGCCGCCGCTGTCGACGGCGGACTTGTCGAAGCTGCCGCCGCTGGCCCGGCCGCCGCTGACGGAGCCGCCGTAGTAGTAGCGGCCGCTGGAGGACGAGCCGTCGTCGCTGCCGCCGGACTCGCACTTGTAGTCCGGCAGTTGCTTGTAGGTCACCGGGTCGACGCAGCGGCGGTCGGGTTCCGAGCCGCAGGCGGTCAGCGTGGCCGCGAGCACGCCCACTCCGCCGAGCACCACCGTGCCGGACCTCAGTCTGCGCATGTCCCGTTCTCCCCTGTCCGCCCGGCGACGCCGCCCGCGCCTGGTTGCGATCGCACAGTGTAGGCCCGGTGGGAAGGCCAGCCCGCCTCCCGTCGCACTAGAGTCCCTTTCGTGCTTCTTGGGATGGTGTGCGCCCTGGCCTCGGCCTTCTGCTTCGGCGCCGCGTCGGTGCTCCAGGCGCTCGGCGCCCGGGCGGCCGAGGCCGGCACGGGCGGCGGCGTCGACGTCGTCCTGATGGCGCGGGCGCTGCGGCAGTGGCGGTACGTGGCCGGGCTCGGCCTGGACGGTCTCGGCTTCCTGCTCCAGATCGTCGCGCTGCGGACGCTGCCGATCTACGCGGTGGGGGCGGCGCTCGCGGCCAGTCTCGCCGTGACGGCGGTGATCGCCTCGCGGGCGCTGGGGGTGCGGCTCAGGCGGATCGAGTGGGCGGCGGTCGGGGTGGTGTGCCTGGGGCTCGCGATGCTGGCGCTCGCCGCCGGCAAGGAGGGCCACGAGGACGTCGGCGCCTGGCTGGAGTGGGGGCTGCTCGCGGCGGCCCTCGCCGTGCTGCCGGCCGGCGCGGCGGCGGGCCGCCTCCCGGCACGGCCCCGGGCGCTGACCCTCGGGCTCGCGGGCGGCTTCGGCTTCGGCGTGGTCGAGATCGCGGTCCGCCTGATCGACTCGACGGACCTGGCCGACCCCGCCCTGTACGCGCTCCTCCTCGGCGGCGGCGCGGCGTACCTCCTCTACGCCTCCGCGCTCCACAGCGGCTCCGTCACCACGGCGACGGCGGGGCTCGTCCTCGGCGAGACGATCGGCCCGGCGGTGGCGGGCGTCGCCTGGCTCGGCGACCGCACCCGCCCCGGCCTCGGCTGGCTCGCCCTCCTCGGCTTCGCCCTCGCCGTCGCGGGCTCCCTGACCCTCACCCGCTTCGGCGAGGCCCCTCCCCCGACAGGGGCGTCGGGGGCGGACGTGGGCCGCTAGCCCGTGATCAAGGCCCCGCCCTACTCCCAACTCGGGGCGGGTCGGGGCTTTTTGCGTTTCAGAGTGCTTGCGGTGGGGTCACGCCGCTTTCCTCTTGGCTACCTCGGGGATTCGCTCGCGGAGATCACGAACCGCGCGGGACGTGTGGCGCGGCATCGTGAGGGCTCGCAGCTTGTCGAAGTGCTCGTCTCCTCGCGCCGTCGACAGGACTTCGTAGTCATCGAGGAATCGGCCCCACGTTCTGCACGACTCCTCCAGGTGCCCGAACTCGAATTGACGTTGCGCGAGTACCGCGTTCGCGTGGAGTCGACCTTGACGTTCCGTGGGGGACATGACTCGTACAGACGACTTGAGAGCCTTGATCGAACCCGCCAAGTCTCGTCTCTCGTAGTGCACGTGCGAGACGTGGAAGAGGAACGCGGCTTGGTCGTACCCGCCCACGGCGTCGCGTTTCGAATCGGCACGAGACAGAGCCGCCTCCGCTTCGCCAAGCCGGGCGATGGCGCCTCGGTGGTCGCCGACCATGGCGGACGCGTGTGCCTGCTGCCCCCGTAGGAACGCCACCAGTCTCGGGCCGGCCTGCGGAGCCGCTTCGGCGGCAGAGTCGGCGTACTCCAGAGCCTTGCGTCCGTAACGAAGGTGGGAAGCTTGCAGACTCATGCCCCGCAGGGTGCGGCAGTAGGTGAGCTGATCTTCCGACTCCCGCGCCAAGTCCAGCGCTCGAAGGTAATAGGTCTGGCCGAGTCCATGTGCACGCTCGTACATGGCCATCCACCCCGTGAGGTAAACGAGGTCGGACGCCGCAGACAGCATGTTGCGGTGAACGGTGTCGGACGCATCCGCCCGCAGGTAGTTGCCCACAGTGTTCACCAGGAATGCAGCGGCCATAGGCCGAGCATGTCCGCCGCCGAGATCGTCAAGAATGTCCGCGATCTTGTCCGTCATTCGTCGGACGGTATCGACTTCCCCTTGTCCGATCTTTCCCGTGGGTCGAGTGAGCCGTTCGAGATCATCGGCGCGAGCCTGGGAGACAAGCGCCGAAAACGTAGGAACGGTAAGCGCAGCGGAGTAGAGGCCCGCAGTCAAGAGCTTGCGGCGGGATGGGTCCATGTCTTCCTTCCCGAGATTGATCAGGGCTTCCACGGTGTCACGGCTGTCGCCGCTTCCCTCGCCCTCGGCCCGCTGCAACCCCGCTTCCGCGTAGGTCACAGGACGACCCAACCGACGTTCAAGAACGGCGAGGATCACCGCTCTGACCTGTGGATTCTTCGGCTGCGCACCGTTCTTCCACTGCGACACCGAGGGTTGGCGGTAGTTGAGCGACAGTCCCGCCTCTGCCCCTAGACGGTTCACGGCATGAGCGAACTTCGTTTCCGAGTATCCCGCCTGGTCAAGCAGGTTGCAGAGTCCATCATTTCGCCGTTGTTCGGAAGCTCTGGCCACGCCAACCCCCAGCGCTTATGAGACTTATGATTTGCCCTCCCCGTAACGGTACCCGTTCATGCACGCCACGCGGTTAGCTCGTCGTACGCAAACGATCAGCGCGTGGCCGGAACAGCACGTGCCTAAGCGGGAGGTGGACACATGTCGGATGGCGAGTGGTCGCCCATTGCCAAGCGCTACGCAGTTGACACCAGCTCGAACCCGCCCCGTCTCGGCTGGGTGGTACATCGCTACGAGGGAAGCGTGTACCTGCGTCCCGTAGGTGGTGGCACGGAGTGGGCCACTGCCCCCGACAACCTGCGCCCGCCCACCGAGGAGGAGCGCCAACGGATCCAGGTTCTCACCACGCCCGTCGAGGCAGTGACAGGGTGACGGGCGAGCGACGGAGCTACCCGGAGCCTGCGCCGGTTCACTACTCCGCGGTGGGCGACGGGTCGCGTGCCACGGACTACGTGGTTGAGATCCGGAATCACCCGCACGAGTCGCCGAAGCTGGACATTCCCGAGGGCTCGCCGCCGCAGCATCGGACGGAGCCGAGACCGTGACCACAGCGGTAATCGCGCCCCGGATGTACTCCCTGGACAAGCACCCCGACTCAGAGGTGACCATGACGGTTCGCTGCATGGACGGTGGGTGCACGTGGGAGCCGCTGCCGACGACCGAGCCGGCGAGCGCGCACGTGGAGTCCGAGTTGCACACCGCGGAGACGGGTCACGCGGTCTTCACGGTCTCGGTGGAGTACATCGGACTCGTGACAGTCACCAGGGCCGATGAGTGATCCAGGCCGTAGCGGTGACGGTGACCGGGCGGCGGGGCCGTGCAGTCCTGCGCGACTAGCCGTCCGGTCTCGAACGGGCGGTGGAAGCTCCCCCGCGCGGAGTCACCCCATAGGGCGCCCCCGGGTCTCTACAGCAGCGCCGCCGGCTCCCTCCAATGCCGGTGGTGGGGGACTGCACTCCAGGTTCCGTCCGTGTTCCTCCCCGGGCACGGACGGGACCCGCACACAGACTCCGTTCCTTCGGTCCGGCCCCTAACTGCGGGGAGGTCCCGAGCCGAGGGAACGGGAACGACCCCGGTCGACTGCCAACCATCACGCAGACAGCCGACCGGGTACCGACTTCGTGGCAACCGCCACGGAGTAGTAACAACACTAGGAGAAGTCATGCAGGTGGACGAACTGTTCACGGGTGAGCTGGTCATCGGCGTGCCGACCACCGAGGCCGCACTGATGGACAAGATGCCGGGCGGCGGCGACAACAACGGCGACCACTGCGCCGCGACCGTCTAACAGTCACCGGCTCTGTCACGCGGCGGGGTGGGGCTCATCGGGCCTCGCCCCGCCGCTCCCATCTGGAGGAACGAGTGATCTCACTGCGTCTGCGCTTGCGGGACCTCCGTAACCCGCAATGGGCACCCTTCGGCGGCACGTGGAGCACGGGTGCAAGCTGGATCAAGCCTGCGCCGCTCGGGGCGTTGGTCACCGAGTTCGACGACGACTCGGCGCCGCATGCCGTCGTGACCGTTCGCGAAGACAAGCAAGACCAACCCGAGCACGTGACGCTCACCATGAGCGCCGAGGAAGTCCGGATTACCGCCGGGGTCTTCGGAACGGCCCCCATCTACCTTGTGGCAGTCGGGGACGAGCTGATCGGATCGTGGGACCTCGCGGACCTGCGCACTTACCTGCGGGTGGATCGGCTGGTGTCACGGGTCGTTGCCCGGACACTGACCAGGCAGCACAGATACACCGCGGACACCTTGTTTGAAGGGGTGTACCGACTCACGGAGCGTGCGACCGCAGTGTTCGACTCCACCGGCCTTGCGGTGCAGTATCCGGAGCCGGCCGAGCATGTTCTAGAGCCTCGTAGGCTGTGCACCGGCCTCGATCCAGTGGCTACGTTCGACGCACTCTTGACGTCGGTCATCCGTGACGTGCCCGCCGCTACCGGCATCGTCGGCGTGGAGTTGTCCGGCGGAGCCGACTCGGCAAACGTCGCGCTCTCGGTAAAGGCCGCGGGGTTTCCGCGCGTGCACAGCTTCGGGCTGCTCATGGGCGGCAGGATCGGAGTCCTCCAGCGCGACCGGCGAACGACGATGGCCACTCTCTGGGGCTTCCATGACACCGCCATTCCCGCGCTGAGACATCCGCCGTTCACACCGGGCGGCGTACGAGCTGCCGGACGCCCGCACGACCCCGCCGGCGCCTTCTACCAAGAGGCGTTCGACGTCGTACGCGACCAGGCAGCCACCCGACGGTGCGCCGTCATCTTCACCGGCAGCGGGGGCGATGAGATCAACGCGATGCACTCCCGTACACACACACGGCTACCGGAAGCACCCCCGGTGCCGTGGCTCGGCGACCGGGCCGTGAACGCCCTCGCGGACGTGAACGCCGAACTGGCCCCTATGCCCGTACTTCCAATCCCGACGCTGATGAACTTCGGGATGCACAACCCTGGCTTCCTTCGGGTAGGGGTGTGGCCCGTGAGCCCTCTGGTTCACCCTCGCATCGTGCGGTTCATGGAACAGCTTCCGCACGAGCACAAGCGCGGCAAGACCATGTTTCGCGAGAGGCTGCGCCGAGCGGGTCTTCCTGAAACGGTCGCGGCGCCGACCGAACCGGAAAACTTCCTGGCAGTCATGGAAACCGGATTGCGCTCGTTCGGACTGCCGACGCTTGACGCCCTGCTGCGGGACTCCGTGTTGGTGGATCTCGGCTACGTTGACCCGAAGGCACTGGCCCGAGCCCGCGAGCACGCCGAGCGCGCACCCCTGGTTCCTGATCTGCTGTGCGACGTGGTCGCACTGGAAGTCGGGTTGCGATCCCTCACATGACCGGCCCCCATACGGAAGCTCAGCGCATGGAAGAAACGAACGTCTTCTACCGGCACCCCGCGCTGTATGACGCGGTGCAGTCGGACACGGGCAGTGCGGAGACGTGCCGAAGCCTGATCGAACGCTACTGCCCCGACGCGTCCACGCTGGTGGACTTCGGGTGCGGAACCGGGCGAGACGTGGAAGTCCTCACCAAGTACTACGAGTGCGTCGGCGTAGACCTCCAACCCGGGCTGGTGGAGTACGCACGGCGCGTGCGCCCGAGACTGGACTTCCGAGTGGGCGACATGCGCACGTCCCGGCTCGGGGCGCGCATGGACATCGTGACGTGTCTCGGGAACTCCCTCGCCTACGTGCACGACAACCATGACATCGAACGAGTCTTCGCTACCTTCGCAGCTCATGCGCGGGCCGGCGGGGTCCTGGTGCTCTGCTCACCCGTGTGGCCACTCATGCCCGCCGAGCCGACTCGCAGCACCGTGGACACTCCGCAAGGTCCCGCGACCGTCATAATCCGACATGAGTGGGACCTACGGACGCAGATCAACACCATGCGTAGGGAATGGGTTCTCGCCTCCGGCGAGCGGGCACGGGACGAGATCCTGCGCCGCGTGCTGTTCCCGCGGGAACTGGAGCACTATGCGACGGCTGCCGGGTTCGACGTACTCAACATCATGAACGAGCCTGGAGCGGGACTGACGGGCCCTACTGCCTACACCGTGGCGCGGTACGCCCCCTAACCGCTACGCGTCCGCCTGGTCGTCGCCCTCGGCGCCCGAGCCGACGGGAGGGGCAACGAACGATCCTTTCCCCCATCGGGTCTCGATGAGCCCGCGCTCACGAGCAATGCCGATGGCGCGGCGGACGGTCATCCGGGCCACGCCGTGTCGCTCGCACAGCTCGGACTCTGAGGAGATGGGGTCACCCGGACTCTTCCCCTTGATCTCTTCCATCAGTGCGTCCAGCACATCCATGTACGGGGCGCGGGGGCCGCTCGGGGTCTCGGGCATGGGGGCAGCGTAGACAAACCGCCAAACATGAGCGACTTAGACAGGCAGAACACTTATACAGGTAGACGAGTTAGACAAGTTGGCTTAGCGTGATTCCCCGAACACACGAAAGCCCCGGAAGACCGGTCCTACGCGGTCCGCCGGGGCGTGCCGATCAGCTATCAGGGAGCTGAAAGACATGCGCGATCTTATCGCCCTCGCATCCATCGGGCTCGGGTCTCTGCTCGTCCTCTGGTGCGCACTCGAACTCCCACCGAGCCGCCAGCCCGGACGCCACTCCGCCGCGTACCGCGCGCCCGAGACCCTGCCCATCCTCACGGGCCCCGGTAGGAAGCCCTGGCCCACCCCCGTCCCCGAGCACGTCCGCGCACGACGGATGCCGCTCCGCGGCGAGGACACCGCACTGATTCGCCCGTACGCCCTCGCCGAGGACACGTTGGAGTTCGGCATCATCCGCGAACGGCGCACCGCTGCGGTCCTCGCCACGCTCGGCGTGGACTACCCATACGGCTACTCGGGGGACCACTTCGAAACCCTCGCGACGCTCGCCACTGCTGGGGTGGCCGTGTGACCCGCGACGGACTGACTAACCCGACCCCTACTGTGCACGCAGCGCTCTGTATCAAGTGCCACCAGCTCACGAAACGGCCCGTTGCCGTCCGCTGGATTCAGAGCAACAGCGGCCCCGGAACGACCCTCTGGGCATGCCCGGAGCACGCGGAAGAACTGACCCCCGGCCCGATGCCCGGAGAGCTTGACCAGGGCGCGTAGCCCCTCGCAGACACCCAAGAGCCCCGTTCGGCCATTCGCCGAGCGGGGCTCTTGGGTGTCACGGCTCCGGTAGCGCACGCATCAGCGCGTCCAGCGCCCCCGACCACGCGCTGTCCGAGGGTGTCGCGTAGCCGACGACGAGGGCGTCGCGGGAGGGGGGCGCGGTGGGGTGGCGGAAGCGGTTGACGCCCACGAGGGCGAGGCCCTGGAAGGCGGCGGCGCGGGTGACGGACGCCTCGGTGCCGGCGGGGAGTTCGAGGACCGCGTGGAGGCCGGCCGCGATGCCGCTGATCCGGGTCGCGGGCGAGCGGGCGGCGACCGCCGCCACCAGTTGGTCGCGGCGGCGCCGGTAGCGCAGCCGCATCGCGCGGACGTGCCGGTCGTACGCCCCCGACGCGAGGAACTCCGCGAAGGTGAGTTGGTCCGTGGCGCTCGACATCCAGTCGACCGCCCCCTTCGCCGCCGCGACCTCGTCGACCAGGTGCTCCGGCAGCACCATCCACGCCAGCCGGAGCCCCGGCGCGAGGGACTTGCTCGCGGTGCCCAGGTAGACCACCCGCTCGGGGTCGAGGCCCTGGAGCGCGCCGACCGGCTGGCGGTCGTAGCGGAACTCCCCGTCGTAGTCGTCCTCCAGGATGAACCCGCCCGCCGCCCGCGCCCAGTCGACGGCCGCCGCCCGCCGGTCGGGCAGCAGCGCGCCGCCCAGCGGGAACTGGTGGGCCGGGGTCATCAGGACCGCGCCCACCGCGCCCAGCTCCCCCGTACCCAACTCCTCGGTGCGGGTGCCCCGTTCGTCGAGCGGCAGGGCAGGTGTCCGGAGGCCCGCGCGGGCCAGCAGGTCCCAGTGGATGTCGAGGCCGTACGACTCGACGGCCACCTCCCGCACGCCACGGGCCCGCAGCACCTGCCCCACGAGCATCAGCCCGTGCACGAAGCCCGAGCAGACCACGATCCGTTCCGGCGTCGCGTACACGCCCCGGGCCCTGGCCAGGTACTCGGCGAGCACGGTGCGCAGTTCGATCCGGCCGCGCGGGTCGCCGTATCCGAACGCCTCGTGCGGCGCGGCCATGAGCGCCTTGCGGGATGCCTTGAGCCATTCGGCGCGCGGGAAGGAGGCGAGGTCGGGCGTGCCGGGCCGCAGGTTGTGGGTGGGTTTCCCGGCCGTGGACGGCGACGCGGCGGTGCTCCGGCCCGGCCTCGCGGGGCCGCGCGGGGCGGACCGCAGGGCCACCCGCGTCCCCGAGCCCTGCCGGGCCGTCAGCCACCCCTCGGCGACCAGCTCCGCGTACGCGTCGGCGACGGTGTTGCGGGCCACGCCGAGGTCGGCGGCGAGGGAACGGGAGGACGGCAGCCGGACACCGGCCGCGAGCCGCCCGCTGCGCACGGCCTCCCGCAGCGCGTCCATGAGCCCGCTGCGCAGGCCCTTCCCGGACAGCTCCAGATGCAGGTCGGCGCCGAAAGTGGCCCAGTCGTTCGCCATGGAAGTGGACCATACCCGGGCGCCACCCGGCTCGTACGGTGAACGTCATGACGATCACCACGCAGGAGCAGCAGCAGATCACCTACGCCCACGAGCACCCGCCCCGGCTCGCCTTCGCCGAGAAGCACCCGGAGTTCTACAAGGCCATGGTGGGCCTGGAGATCGCCGCGTCGAAGCACGTCGACCCGACCCTCTACGAGCTGATCAAGCTCCGGGCCTCGCAGCTCAACAACTGCGCGTTCTGCCTGGACATGCACACCAAGGACGCGCTCGCGGGCGGCGAGACCGTGCAGCGGATCGTCCAGCTCTCCGCCTGGCGCGAGTCCCGGCACTTCTACACCGAGCGCGAGCTGGCCGCGCTCGCCCTGACGGAGGCGATCACCGTCCTCACCGACGGCTTCGTGCCCGACGAGGTGTACGAGGAGGCCGCGCGGCACTTCGACGAGACCGAGCTCGCGCATGTGATCGGTGCCGTCACCGTCATCAACGCCTGGAACCGGATCGCCGTGACCAGCCGGTTCACCCCCGGCCACTACACCCCGGGGATGTACAAGCGATGAGCGGCACGGCGCCGGCGGGCGCCGCGGCGCTGCGGGCCCTGCACCTGCGGGTGCCGCCCGGCGGGCGTCCGCTGGTCCTGCCCGGACCGTGGGACGCGGCCTCGGCACGCGCCTTCGAGGAGGCCGGGTTCCCGGCCCTGGCCACGCCCAGCGCGGGGATCGCCGCCGCGCTCGGCCACGAGGACGGCGCCACCCCGGCCGCCGAGATGTTCGCCGCCGTGGCGCGGATCGCCCGGGCCGTCTCCGTACCGGTCACCGCCGACGTCGAGGGCGGCTACGGCCTCTCCCCGAAGGAGCTGGTGGCCCGGGTCCTGGAGACGGGCGCGGTCGGCGTGAACCTGGAGGACTCCGACCGTACGCACGGCCTCAAGGAGCCCGCCGCGCAGGCCGACTTCCTCGCGGCGGTACGGGCGGAGGCCGGCCGGGAGCTCTTCGTCAACGCCCGCGTCGACACGTATCTGCACCCGACCGTCCACGAGGACACCACCGCCGCGGCGGTCGAGCGGGGCCGGCTCTACGAGGCGGCGGGCGCCGACTGCGTCTACCCGATCAAGGCTCCGGCCGAGGACCTGCCGGAACTGCGGGCCGGGATCGCCGGGCCGCTCAACTTCCTCGTACGGCCCGGGGATCCGCCGTTCGCCGAGCTCGGCCGGCTCGGCGCGACCCGGATCACCTTCGGGCCGGGGCTGCTGCTCCGTACGCTCCAGGGCGTCACCGCGCTCGCGGAGGAACTCCTGCGCGACGCCTGAGGAACAAGGGCCTCGGGAACGGGTTTTCGAAGCGGTAGTCCGAGACTCCTCGGGGAACGCGCGGCGCCCCCGGCCGAAGACCGGGGGCGCCGTGCGTCACCTGCAGAGAGCCGGACTCGGGGAGCCGGACTCGGGGAGCCGACTCAGATGAGGCCGAGCTCGCGGACCGCGTCGCGCTCCTCGGAGAGCTCCTTGACCGAGGCGTCGATGCGCTTGCGGGAGAACTCGTTGATGTCCAGGCCCTGGACGATCTCGTACTTGCCGTCCTTGCAGACGACCGGGAAGGAGGAGATCAGGCCCTCCGGGACGCCGTAGGAGCCGTCCGACGGGATGCCCATGGAGGTCCAGTCGCCCTCGCGGGTGCCGTTGACCCAGGTGTGGACGTGGTCGATGGCGGCGTTGGCGGCCGAGGCGGCGGAGGACGCGCCACGGGCCTCGATGATCGCGGCGCCGCGCTTGGCGACGGTCGGGATGAAGGTGTCGGCCAGCCACGCCTCGTCGTCGACGACCTCGGCGGCGTTCTTGCCGGCGATCTCCGCGTGGAAGATGTCCGGGTACTGCGTCGAGGAGTGGTTGCCCCAGATGGTGAGGCGCTTGATGTCCTCGACGGAGGCGCCGGTCTTCTGCGCGAGCTGCGACAGGGCGCGGTTGTGGTCCAGGCGGGTCATCGCGGTGAAGCGCTCGGCCGGGACGTCCGGGGCCGACTGCTGGGCGATGAGGGCGTTGGTGTTGGCCGGGTTGCCGACGACGAGGACCTTGATGTCGTCCGCGGCGTGGTCGTTGATGGCCTTGCCCTGCGGCTTGAAGATGCCGCCGTTGGCGGAGAGCAGGTCGCCGCGCTCCATGCCCGCGGTGCGCGGGCGGGCGCCGACGAGCAGCGCGATGTTGGCGCCCTCGAAGCCCTTGTTCGGGTCGTCGAAGATGTCGATGCCCTTGAGCAGCGGGAACGCGCAGTCGTCGAGCTCCATGGCGGTGCCCTCGGCGGCCTTGACGCCCTGCGGGATCTCGAGGAGGCGCAGCTTGACCGGCACGTCCGCGCCGAGCAGGTGGCCGGAGGCGATGCGGAAGAGCAGCGCGTAGCCGATCTGGCCGGCCGCGCCGGTCACGGTGACATTCACGGGAGTGCGGGTCATGGCGATCTCCGTAAGACAGTCTGGCGGTGGGGGGTCCCTGCCCCTGGTGGTGGGATAACCCCTCTTGATCGATCGGTGTCTCGACGTGAAGAGATATCCAGCGGTCAGGCTATCCGACCCGGGCCCCGCCCAATCCCCGCCCCCTTGTGGGACGGCTCACTGCCACCCGGCTACCGGACAGGGACGTACCGGAATGGTCACCTCCATGCCACAGCGGCCCAGCAGCCCTTGAACCACCCATGGCGCGTACATGACCCTTGATCGCGGGGCGCCCGTCCTCCCTCGGGGGAGAGGACGGGCGCCCCGTCTCAGGTCACCGTGAGGTGGAGGATGTCCTCCAGGAACGGGATCCGCAGCCAGGGCTCCGGCTGCACCATGAGCGCGAGCAGCACGATCAGGGCGCCCATCACCCCGTACGTGATCATGTCGGTGAACCGCGAGCGCACCGCCAGCATGCCGACGGAGGGCAGGGCCCGCCGCAGCACCGCGCCGGTCAGGAGCGCGACGCCGACCAGCAGGGTGCCGACCCGGAATGACTGCGGGAACAGGTCGGTGCCGACGACCAGCAGACCCAGCACCGTCAGTCCGAGCACGGTGAGCAGCGGCCACTGGCGGGCGGGCGCCGGGGCGTCCCCGGGCGCCGCCCGGCCGCCGCCCTCGGGGCGGGCGGTCGTGGTGGTCAGCTTCGCCCGCGGGTGCCGACGTGACGCGGCCGGAGCCGCCGCCCCGGTCCCGGTCTCGGCCCCGGCACCGGACCCGGCCCCACCGGCCCCGGTCCCGGCCTCGGATCCACCGGCCCCGGCCCCGGCCCCGGTCTCGGCGTCGGTGCCCGTGCCGGGGGCCTCCGAGCGGCCCGTACCGCTCCGCTCCCGCGGCCCTTCGGAGGGGGACACGGTCAGCGGATCCCGGCCGCGCGCTCCGCGGCCTCGACGACGTTCACCAGGAGCTGGGCGCGGGTCATCGGGCCGACGCCGCCGGGGTTCGGCGAGATCCAGCCGGCGACCTCGGCGACGCCCGGGTGCACATCGCCGACGATCTTGCCCTCGTCGTTGCGCGAGACGCCGACGTCGAGCACGGCCGCGCCGGGCTTCACGTCCTCCGGCTTGATCAGGTGCGGCACGCCGGCCGCCGCGACGATGATGTCCGCGCGCCGCAGGTGGGCCGCGAGGTCCTTGGTGCCGGTGTGGCACTGGGTCACGGTGGCGTTCTCGGAGCGGCGGGTCAGCAGCAGCGGCATCGGACGCCCGATGGTGACGCCGCGGCCGACGACCACGACCTCCGCACCCTTGATCTCCACGCCGTGGCGCCGCAGGAGCGTGATGACGCCGTTCGGCGTGCAGGGCAGCGGGGCGGGCTCGTTGAGGACCAGCCGGCCGAGGTTCATCGGGTGCAGACCGTCGGCGTCCTTGGCCGGGTCCATCAGCTCCAGGATGCGGTTCTCGTCGATGCCCTTGGGCAGCGGAAGCTGCACGATGTAGCCCGTGCAGGCCGGGTCCTCGTTGAGCTCCCGCACGACCGCCTCGATCTCCTCCTGGGTGGCGGAGGCGGGCAGCTCGCGCTGGATGGAGGCGATGCCGACCTGGGCGCAGTCGCGGTGCTTGCCCGCGACGTACTTCTGGCTGCCCGGGTCGTCGCCGACCAGGACGGTGCCGAGACCGGGCGTCACACCCTTCTCCTTGAGGGCCGCCACACGGGCGGTCAGGTCGGACTTGATCGCGGCCGCGGTGGCCTTGCCATCGAGAATCTGGGCGCTCATGCGGCCATCCTCCCGGATGACCCCTGCCGGTTTCCAATTCGGAAGCCGAGATTGCACTTGCACAACCGCCGCGCGTATCGACTGGACAAGCGGACGACACTTTGACCACGATGATCTGCGCAGTGCCGCGGGCAGTGCTGGGGGGACAGACCGCTCTTGAATGTTCGCTGGCTTTCCTCGGTGCGGGCCGCGTCGTCCCCGCAAGACCCCACGGAGGAACCCCTCATGAGCTTCGGCGACCCGAACAACCCCTACGGGCAGCAGCCCGGTTACGGCCAGCCGCAGGGCGGCGGCCAGCCCGGCTACGGTCAGCCCCAGGGCGGTCAGCCCGGCTACGGCTACCCGCAGCAGGCCCCCCAGGGCGTGCCGCAGCAGTACGGCTACCCGCAGGCGCCGCCGGTCCAGCAGCCGTACGGCGGCTACCCGCAGGCCCCGATGGGCTACGGCGCCCAGCCGCCGCTGGCGCACTGGGGCTGGCGCGTGCTGTCCCGCCTGATCGACACGGCCGTCATCCTCGTCCCGTACTACCTGCTGATCGGCATCGGTGCCGCGATGTCCAACGGCAGCGGCGAGGGTCTGGCCGCCGTCCTCGGTCTGATCGGCTTCGTCTACCTGGTCGGCATGTTCTTCTTCCAGGTGTACAAGGAGGGCGCGACCGGCCAGACGATCGGCAAGAAGGCCGTCGGCACGCGCACCCTCAAGGAGGCGACCGGCGCGCCGGTCGGCTTCGGCATGGCGTTCGTGCGCCAGCTCGCGCACTTCATCGACGGCATCGCCTGCTACCTGGGCTACCTGTGGCCCATCTGGGACGCCAAGAAGCAGACCTTCTCCGACAAGATCTGCAGCACGATCGTCGTCAAGGAGAACCGCTGACCGCGGTGGTGTGACGGACGGACGTGAGACGCGGGCGGGCCCCCGGTTCGAGGAGAACCGGGTCGGGCGCCGCCCCGGTGACCACGCCCCGGTAGTAGTCCTGCTCGTCGGTGCCCGGGTAGAGGGCGTGCGGGGTGTCGACCATGCCCTCCTCCA
>NZ_JBEXQW010000029.1:0-104746 GCF_040612775.1 Streptomyces sp. NPDC006339 | reverse complement strand
ATGCCCGCGTCGATGCCGATCGGGAAGAAGTACGAGAAGGTGCCGAAGCCCTTGTCGACGGCGAGCTCGCGCACCGCCGCGTACGAGCCGGCGAAACCGATCCCGGCGATGATCACCGCGCCCGCGACGACCAGGCCGATGAGTATCCGCTGCGCCCGGCCCTGAATCATGGTGCGTGGTTCCCTGGTCCCCGTCACGCCCTGCTGCCTCTCCCGTTTCTGTGCTACTCAGCCATCACCTTGTCATGGACTCCCGCAGCGATGAACCCTCGGGTCCTCAACGCCCTGCTTCCCGAAGGGCATGCCGCATTTCCACGAAGTGCTGACGGCGCGTCCGTGCCCGTTGGATCCCGAACTCGCGGTCGGCGGTCATCGTCCTTCAAGCTTCGTTGGCAGGATGGCTGGCCACCCTCACCAAGTCGCTCACCAGCAGGCCGCTCACGGGTCACGAATCGAGGACGAAGGATGAGGGCCTGGGCGGCGGCCGGGACGAGTGCGGCGTTGCGCCAGGCGCTCGCCGCTCACGGCTTGGCCCGGCACCATGTTCACGAGCTCGGGGCCGCACTGGTCACCGTGATGCTGGAAACCCCCGAGACGCAGGCCCTGGCCGTACTCCTCAGCCGACGCGACACTCGTCCCCGCCAGGTGACGCCGGGTGGGGGGCCGGGCCTGCAGAGACCGCTGCCGCCGCGCTCACCGACGCTCTCCGGGCAGGTGAGCTCCGGCCTCACCCCGCATACCGCCCAGGCGGTGGTCACACCCCTCACCGCCCGGCCCGGCCCGGCCCGGCGCCGCGCCGCACGGCAGGCGGCGGACTCGGGTCCGGCTTCAAGGGCATCGCCGCCCGGTAGCTGGCCCCGCAGCCCCGATCCTCGCCCTCGTCTGGCCCTCAAGTGGGCTGACAACAGGGAGAACCCGGCCCGCTTACGGACCGGGTTCTTTACGGCGTAAAGATGGGTCAGCCGTAGAGCTTCATCGCCCTGCCGACCTTGACGTAGGCCATGGCAGCTTCGGACTTGGGGTTGTAGAGCGTGATGGGCAAGGAGGCCGAGTACGACTCGGGCACCTTCACGTCATCGCGAACGGTGGGCACTACGACCAGCTCGCCGTATGCCTCGCGGACCTGTCGCTCTATGTCGAAGTAGACCTTGCCCTGGGAGACGCCGGTGACGCCTTCGCCGATGACGACCCAGTCGAGTCCGTCGCGCATCCCCATGAATCCGAAGGACTTGTAAAGTTCGGCGATCTTGTCTTCAAGTGAGGTCAGGCCGCGGGCTTCCTTCTCCTGACTCTTGGTACACCCGACGATCTCATGTCCGGCGATGAGCGCGCCCTGGGTGCCGAGGTCGAGGTTGCCGGGACAGTCGAGCAGGATGACGTCGAAGCGGCCGAGGAGCTCCGGGAGGAGCCGGAAGAGCCACAATTCGCGTGCGGTGACGCCCGCGAGCTTGACGCTGAGGGTGTCGAGCCTGCCGGACTCCAGGACGAGCCAGAGGCCCGGGATGGCCTCGCCGGTCTTGCTGTGGCGGCCAGGAACGAGGGCCTCAGTCAGAGTGCAGATGCCGTCGACGACGTCGATGAGGGTGGGCAGTTCCTCGTCAGCGTCGGGGTCGTCGTAACCGAGGAGCCGTGAGACGTCGCGCTGCCGGTCCAGGCCGATGACGCAGACGGTCAGGCCGTGGGCGGCGGTCTGCTCGGCGAGAGCGGCGGCCAGGGTGCTCTTGCCGGAGCCGGCAGAGCCGCTGGCAAGCGTCAGGACGCGGGTCTTGCGGCCGGTGTCTGCGGGCGGGGTCATGGTGTCGATGGTCACGGGTTCTCCGCTCTACGCCGCTGGAGCGGGCTCGGTGGTGGGCCGGTAGTCGGTGTGAGTCTCCAGCCAGTCCGCGTACGCGCGGGCGTGAGTGGAGTCGGTGCCACCCGTACGGGTGGCGTGGAGTTCGCACCGGGCCAGGGCCAGGGCGAGTGCGGCGCGAAGTTGGCGATCGGTGCCTTCCTCGCCTGCCAGGGTCGCCAGGTTCAGCGCGGAGGATCCCTCAGCGGTTTCGGTGAGCCACTGCCCGGCAAGCGCGACAGCCTCGTCGGGGGTGACCGGTGCCTGGGCGGCGATGATGGAGAGGCGAGCGAGGTCGCCTGCCCCTGCGGCGATGGCGATGAGGCAGGACTCGCGCCTGGCCTTCGCGGCATCGTCTAGCGGGGAACTGTCTCCGCCGCCGGCTCCTCCCTGCGCGGGTACCTTGCTGCTCTTTTTCACCTTGGGCTGCTTGGCGGCTGCCGGGTCGGCGGCGCGGCTCGCGGCTCGCTTCTGTTCGGCTTTCCACGCGGCGAGCTGCTCTTCGCGGCCCTTGATCTTGCCGAGGTCTCGGGCGATCTCGATGGTCATGCCCGGAGCGCGCGTCTCGAGGGCTTCGCGGAGCTCGGGCTGGAGGTTGCCCAGACGGCGGCGCTGGGAGACCCAACCTGGGGTCTTGCCGAGCTTCTTGGCGACGGCGTCGTAGGTACCGAGCTCCGCCTTGAGGTCTTCGATCGTGGCGAGTTCCTCGAAGGGGCGGAGCTCCTCGCGGGCGATGTTCTCGATCGCCGCCGCAACGAGGATCTCCTCGCGCGTCGTCAGTTTGGTGTTCAGGTGCACCGGCAGGGTCTTCAGCCCTGCGCGGCGCGCGGCGGCCAGGCGGCGGTTACCGCCGATGACCACGCACCCCGCGACCGGAAGTCCGTCTGCGTTCTCGGGGAAGGCGGCCCGGAAGGTCTCCACCGGAATGACGAGACAGGGCTGCAGGACTCCTGCGGTCTCGTAGGTGTCCGCGAGCCCTTCGACGCCCTCCAGGTCCCGGCGGGCGTTGCGCGGGTTGTGAACGAGGGAGTCGAGGGGCATCTCCGGAGTGGATACGTTGCCGGCGAGCACCGCGTTCTGCGCGTTCACTGCGGCTTGTTGTGCCCGCTGGGCTGCGAGCTGCCGCCTCCGCTCCGCTACGGAAAGCCCATCGTTCTGCGCGCCGGCCATTCACACTCCAGGTTGGTCTTGCCGATGTCTCGGCCTGGAGCTTAGCGAGCACCTGCGGCGCCGGAGACACACCCCGCTCTTTACGCCGTAAAGAAGCGTGGGGGATAGGTCGCACATGTCCCGATTGCCGCCGGGTCTTGGTGAGCATCTTTACGCCGTAAAGAACAACCTCGTCGAGCCGGGGGCGAGGTGCTCGGTCTTTACGACGTAAAGAACAGGACGTCGGGGAGAGGTTCGAACTTTCCGATCTTTACGCCGTAAAGAAGTCGGCGGGCCCCGGAGTCTTGGTGAGACCGGGGCGTCGCCCGCCAGCCGGGGGAGTCCGCTCCGCGTGCCGACGGCATAGAGGCCGGGCCTTGAAAACACGAGAAGGCCGGCGTCCCGCGAGGATGCGGGCGCCGGCCTTTCGTGGCGACTCGATGAACGGGCACAAGTGGCGGCTTGGTCGGCGCGGTTGGATCAGGAAGAGGGGCGCGACTGGGTCTCAGTCTTTCGTGGCCCCTGGAACGCATGAAGCCCCGGCTCCCTCGCGAACCTCTGCGGGGAGCCGGGGCTTCGACTTGCAGGCCGCCCACGCCGCGGGCACCTCTAGGACTATCGGGCGCCTGCGGCTGCGACCAGGGCGAGGGTCTTTGCCACGGCGTCGGTCAGGGTCTCGCACACCGGGACGCCGTGGCGGCGGGCCACGTAGGCGAGGTACCTGTTCCGCTCGGGGTTGGGGCACTCGGGCGGGACACCAAGAACTGCGCGGCCGGTGCTGACGTCCAGGCCGAATTCCACGTTCGTCGTCATGCCCGGCATCGTGCGCATGTCGCGGGGGATCCAGAAGAGGATCGCGTCGGCCGCTGCGCGGGCGGCGGTCTCCCAGTCGACCTGGTGCTCGTAGCGCTCGGCCCGGAGGCCGTTACGGGACTCGGGAGACAGGACGGTGAGCGGTTCCGGGCCGGTCCACTGGGCGGTGATGAGGTCGAGAGCCGGGGGCCGCCACGAGGGGACCGGCGCGCTCTTGTCGGGGGTGGGTCCGGCCAGGAAGACCTTGAGGCCGGCAGGGATGGTCTCGCGGGCCATGACGAGGCGGACGGTGCTCATCGGGCCTCTCCCTTCTGTATGGCAGCGCGGGCGGCGTGCTGCGGGGTCCAGGGCAGCGGCAGGCCGTCGCCCTCCTGGCGAGGAATGCAGTGAACGTGGAGGTGATGGACGCTCTGGGTCGCCGCCGCTCCCTTGCTGGTGATCAGGTTCGCGGCGGGGTGCTCGGCCATCAGCTCGGCGGCCCGGCGCATCACTGCGGCGGTCACCTCCGGGTCGGTGCCGGCGTCCTGGACGTGCACACGCGGCAGAACCATGACGTGCCCCGCGTTCACGCCGCCACTGCGTGGCCGAACCGCGAGGGCGTCGGGCCATTCACGGACGATCACGGCCGGGGCTTTCCCGGCAGCGATGGCGCAGAAGGCGCAGTTCCTTATGTCCTTGGAGGTCTCGGTCATGGGTGCCTCTCTGGGGCGGGCTGTGGGGTGGTGTGGGTGACGCGGAACGGGTTGCCGTGCACGCCCGTCACGGCCCTGGCGTCCGGGGTGCCTTGGGCGCGCTGCGCGGCGGCGTGCTCTTCGGTGGGCCGGGAGTCTCGGGGCCTCCGGCGGGGAACCGCTCCAGGACGGTTCGGGCCTGCGCGGTGGGTGCCTTCAGGCGTCGCCGTCGTTCATGCGCTCGTGGATGTCGATGAGGCGGGTGATGGTGTCGGGGTTGTCCGCCAGGCCGACCCACTGTCTGAGCGCGGTGAGGACGGGGACTTGGTCGCGGTCGGCGTCGAAGATGATGCAGTAGTCGCCGTACCGGTCCATCACCATGTCGCGCAGGACCGGGACCAGTGCGGTGTCCAGGACCCTCAGGGCGTCGACGACGAGCCGGGCGGGCTCGCCGGGCCTCGGCGGCTGGACCAGGGTGCCGGTCGCGCGCAGCAGGTCGCCGGGATGGATCCGGTTCAGCAGCTCGTGGACGATCCGGGGATCGCCGCTGGTGCAGGTGTCGACCGTGTCGTGGATGTCGTCTTCGACGGAGTCGAGGTCGACGGGGACGATCAGGTCGAAGGTAGTGGTGCCGCGCGGGCCGGGGGCGGGTATCGCGTCGACCCCGCCGTCGACGGCGCAGTGCTTGGTGTCCATCAACTGGCCTCCGCCAGGGTTTCGGTGGGGCGAGGAAGACGGGTTCGGGGGGTGTACTGCGCGAGCACCAGGAGCTCGCGGTTGCGCTGGCGCTGTGCGTCGGTGAGGGGACGGGCGTTCGCGCCGTGACGGTGCCAGAGCGGGGAGGGAGGCGGCTCGGGGTAGGCGAGGGTGTGGTCGACGTCGCGGATGCTGCTCATAAGGGACCTCCTGGTGGAGGGTTCAGGCGTGGTCGGTGTCGTTCACAGGACCCTTCAGACGGTGAAGGGAGGAGGTCGGGCGTGGTCCGAGGCGGTCGGTGCTTACGCAGCTCGCCCCCACGAAGCCGTTCCCGGGCGCCCGTCGCGGCGGCCGTTGAGGGACGGAACCGTGGTGTGCGCGGCGGTGGCGAACCGGGCCCGGCCGGAGTGCTTGCCTTGTGCTGAACAGGCTGTGAGGGGCCACCGCGACCGCCCCGGCCGCGGGCCGCGGGGCTCGGGGGTGGGGCGGCACGGAGTGCTTTCACGTGGTCAGTAGCCGAGGTGGTCGTCGACGACGTCAGCCGTCTCGACGATCTGGGCGGCCAGGCGGTAGATATCGCGCGCGGCAGCCCGAGCGGGCTGCCGAAGGATCAGGTGGGCGGCGAACGCGGTTGCCTTCTCGGCGAGCTCGCTCGCCTGGGTCGCGAGGACCTCCTCGGCCGCGATGTCACCGGGCTCGGCGGGCATCTGCGCGAGTAGCTGGTGGGCCACGTCGGCCAGAACGGTGCTCGCGGCGGTGAGGTCGCCGGTCGACAGCCAGTCCTCCAGGTCCTCGTGTCCCGTCAGGTCCGGAGTGTAGGAGCCGGTGGGAGTGAAGGCGTCGGTATTGTCCGTCCGCGCCTGCAGGATGATCCGGCCCTGGTACGGGTCGGCGACGATCCTGCGGTTGGTGACGGTGTGCAGGAGGGTGACCGCCCGCTCGCCGGGCCGGGTGGCGGGCACCCAGGCACTGCCCAACCGCAGGATCAGGACGGCGCCGAGGCGCTCCAGCGGGTCGGGCCTCATGGTGTCCCGGCATCGCAGCCGGGTGACCTCGGCGACGAGCCAGGCGATGTCGGCCCGGGCGTGGGCGATGAACTCGCCGGCGGGGAGCGTGGTGTCGCCGCTGGTACCGAGGACGGCGACCGGCTGGCCGGTGATGTCCTCGATGAGGCCGGCGTCGCCGAAGCGTTGACGCCAGGCGGCGTCGGGCAGGGCGGTGAGCCGGGCGCGGATCTCGTGCAGTCGGTCGGGAAAGGCGCTGTGCAAGGGGTTCTCCTCACTCAACGGGCCGGGCCGGGGTCTGTGGTGGGCCCCGCCCGGCAGGAAACGGGAGGATGCAAGAGGCGGGACGCTCGGCCGGCGTGGCCGGGCCGGTCGTCAGAAGTCGAGCCGGATCGTGATGGCTCTGCGGTGGTCGCCGTAGTCGCGATGGGGGTCGTGGACGGTGCGGTGGTGTGCGGCAAGGCCCGCTGCACCGCCCTGGACCGGGATGCGGCACTCGCCGCAGCCGCGCCACCACTCGTCCCCGGCCGGGAGTTCGGTCGGGGTGAGCGGGTGCGGGTGCGGGCCGTCGGCGGCGCGGCTCATTCCCGGACCGCCGCGGCGTACTGCTCTTCCAGGTCGGCGCGGCCGTAAGGGTCGTCGTCCATGCCGGCCGCGTGGTCGTCGGCCTCCTGGTCGAGGTCGTCGTAGCCGCCGTGGACGGTGCAGATGGTGTCCGGGTCGTCGAGGGCGCCGGTGATCGCGTCGAGGAGCGTGGTGACGGAGTGGGCGGGGGTCCAGGCCGGGGCGGTGCACTCGTGGTCGATAGGGCAGTTGGTGAGCAGGTCGAAGGCGTAGTCGCCCTCTTCGTCGACGTCCGTGCGCAGGGCGAGGATGAGGCGGTCGGCGCCGAGGGTGATCTCGGCAACGCGGTCGCCGTCGGCGAGCGTGGAGCCGTCCACCCACCGCCACAGCGGGAGGATCTCGTCGCCGAAGACGCGGCGGACGAGGAGGAGGGAGCCGAGGCCGGGGTGGCCGTCCCAGCCGAGGTCGGCGCGGCGCCGGTTGCTCGCCCGCTGCAGGAGCGGCTCCAGGCGGTGGAGCTGGTCGACGAAGACGACGTGGTCGAAGCCCTCGCCGCGCAGGCCGGGGAAGGCGGTGACGGCGGCGGTGTGCTGGGCGCGGACGGTGTCGGCGGGCACGGCGCGGTCGGGGGTGCGGGCGGTCTGCCGGATGACGCAGAGGGAGACCGGGGTGCCCATGAGGACCGCGACCGTGGGGATGGCGTGGCGGCGGGCGGCCTGCACCAGCTCCGCCCTCACGGCGCGCTCGCAATTCGTGGCGTCGACGACGGTCGTCTTCTTGCGGGCCAGGCGGGCTTCCAGGACGGTCCGCAGGGCGGCGACCGCGTCGGCGGTGGCCTGCTGGTCGCCGGCGTTGTCTTCCCTGTTGGATCGGCGTGTTGAAGCGGATCGAGCAGGGGTGGATGAGTGCCGGGTTGGCGTACGTTCTGGGTACCGGTAGATCGCCGGGGCGCGGGGGAACGGGTGGCTGTTCTGGCCGGGTGGGAGGACCTGGCTGTACGTGAGGATCGCGTCGGGATTCATCCTGGGGATCCGATTCTTCTTTCTCCGGACTACCGGATCGACGAGGTGCTGAGCCGGTACCTGTGCCAGTCGTCGTTCGCCCGTCTCGCGCAGGAGACGAAGCGGAACTACACGGACGACTACTGCCTGTTCTTCGATTTCCTGTGGGGTCGGGGGAAGTGGTGGAGCGAGGCGTCGGCGGACGACCTGTGGGACTTCGAGGACTGGCGGACCCGCTCGCCGCGGAACCCGCGCCGGGTCGGCGGGGCGCGGTGGAACCGGGGACTGGCCGCGCTCGCGCGGCTGTATGAGTGGGCGGTGCAGCGCGAGTACGTGCTGGCGAACCCGGTGCTGATGCGTACGGTCACCGGCCGGACCGGCGAGGCAGTGCTGGTGCCGACGGCGCGGGCGAAGAACGCGCGCACGAGCGAGGTGCGCTGGCTGACGCCACGCGCCTTCCGCCGCTGGGTGGATGTGGGCCTGCGCGGCCACAGCGCGGACGGGCTACCGGACGCCGGGTGGGCGGGACGGCTGGCCGACCGCAACGCGGCCTTCGCTAATCTGCTGTTCTCCTCCGGGGTGCGTCTGACGGAGGGGGCCTCGCTGCTGACGGTGGAGGTTCCACGTCTTCAGCTGGAAGGCGGCCGCTACTACGCGGGGCGTCTGGCGCGGGTAGTGACCAAGTCGAAGCGGGCGCGCACGTTCTATGCCTCCTCTGTCGTGGTGGGAGAGGTCGAGGGGTACGTGGAGTCGTCGCGCGCCCGGGTGGTACGGCGCGCGCAGGCGGTGGGCCGGTACGACGGGCTGCCGATGCGGCTGGTCACGCACGAGACGGGCCGGCACCGCCGGATGCTGCAGTGGCGGGACCGGAACGGCGTGGTGGGTCAGACGCCCCTGACGGAGGCGACGGTGGATGAGCGGATGAGCTTGTTCGTCGAAGGCCCCGCCGGTCCGGAGCCGTTGTGGCTGTGGCTGAACGAGTCCGGGCTGCCGTTCCACCCGGCTTCCTGGGAAGGCGTGTTCCGCATGGCGAACGAGCGGTGCGAGAACGTGCTGGCGCCGGTGATGAGCGAGCCTCCGTTTTGCACCCCGCACATGGCCCGGCACAGCTTCGCGCTGGTCATGCTCGTGGTACTCAACCACGTCATGGACCGGCGCATGGGCCTGACGCCGGAGGAGCGGCGGGACTTCCGGCTGCTGTACGGCGATCCGTGGCGGATGGTGCAGGACCTGCTCGGCCACGCCCAGCTGGAGACCACAAAGCACATCTACCTCGCTCCAGTCGCGGACCTGCAGCTACGGTCGCTGCTGGCCGACTTCCAGCCGTCCGACGGCCCGATCTCCGAAGGGGAGCTGACCTCGGTGTTCGCGCGGCTGGCGAGGGAGAGCGAGGGCATTCAGGACCTGAGCGACACGCTGGTGGCCCGGTGAGCCGCCGCGGCCGCGCGGCCGCCCTGCCCGATACCCCGCACCAGCGGCCGACGGCCCTGGAACACGACGGCCTGGTGGTGACCCATCGGGATCAGCAGGGCCGGGTGCGCCGCTACGACTTCGGCGCGTTCCCTGTCCCCGGGCCGTTGCAGCGGTCGTTGGCCGTGCTGTTCGCCGCCAAGTGCACCCCTGGCGGGGGCTGGGACAGCGTGGAGACCAGCGAAGCCAGCTGGTACGTGGTTCGTCCCTTCGCGGAGTTCCTCAGCGAGCTGGACCAAGTGCCGCAGGACGTGGACCGGCTGACGACGGCGCACTGGAATGCGTGGCGGCTGAGCCTGCCGCCGACCACGAACGGGTACACCAAATACTCCATCGTGGCCGGCCTGCTGCAGCTGGATAGGCGGCTGGCGCGGCCGGTACGGGAGGCGATGGCCCAGCGGTTCGCGTGGACACCGGGCCGCGAACTGGCCTACACACACGAGGAGTTCACAGCCATCCGTGTGGCAGCGCGGCGAACGTTTCGTACGGCGCTGCTGCGGATCCGGGAGAACACCGAGCACCTGGCGGCCTGGCGGGCGGGCCGGATCGAGGCGGGCGGCACCGCATGGCTGCTGGGCGAGGCGCTGGACGTCCTGTCCCGCACCGGTGACGTGCCCGTCTACGAAAAGCCGCGTACGGTCCGCAGGCCCTACCGGGCCGCGCTGGTCGGCGGCTCGGCGCGGTGCACCTGGGGACGGCTCTACCTCGGCCGCAAGGAGACGGCCGCGCTGGCCGTGCTGATCGTCGCGGAGCTCGGCCTGAACGTCACGACGCTCTCCGAGATGCCCGTGCCCGAGACACTGCCGGGCACAGCGGAGGCGGGCATGCCGGTCTACCGGCTGCATCTGGAGAAACGGCGCCGCGCGGGGCACCGCGGCCGGTTCGAGAGCCGCAATGTGACCGACTCCGGCGCCGACTCCTCCGGGCGCATCATCACCGAGGCCCTGGAGGCGACCGCGCACGCCCGGGCCCTGCTGAAGCAGCTGGACGCCGACGTCGACCGGCTGCTCATCTGGCGCCAGACCACTCCGCACGACGCACAGGCGTATCCGAACGCGGTGCGGATCGGCCCGTTCGGGTTCGGCGTGGACGAGATGGCCGGCGGCGCATGGGCTCGCTCGGTCGGCTTGACGGGGTCCCCGCTGCGGCGCATGCGCAAGACGGTGAACGTGCTGCACCGGCGCGAGCCCGGGCAGAACACCCAGGAGACTCACGACAGCATCTACGTGGTGGGCGAGCCGCAGGCCCAGCAGGCGGCGGTTCCGGTCATCGCCGACGGTGCGCTGGAGGCGGTGGATGCCGCCAGCCGCACCGTCTTCACCGCCCGCCTCACCTCGGCCGCGGAGGCGGGGGACCGGCAGACGGTGACCGCGGCCTGCGCGGGCTGGGAGCACAGTCCGTTCAGCCCGGCCGGGCAGGGCTGCGCTGCCTCGTTCCTGCTGTGCACGGCCTGCCCGAACGCCCGGGTCACGCCGGCTCATCACCCGCGCCTGGCTCACCTGCTCAACGCCCTGGATCACTTGCGCGGCGTGGTGGAGCCGGGCATCTGGGAGGCGGACTGGGCGGATGCCCATGCCCGGCTGACCGACCTGCGCGGCCGGCTCGGCGAGCCGGTCTGGCAGGCGGCGCTGGAGGCCGTCACCGACACCGACCGCATGGTCATCGACCAGCTTCTGCAAGGGGACTTCGACCTGTGACCGCTCTGCCTGCCGAACTCCCTGTCCTTCCTTCCTGGGATACCCCGGTCGTCGCGCCGTCGCTGGTCCTGGCTCCCGGCCCCGTGCCGGTGTCGATCTACGCCGACGAGGTGTGGTCGTTGGCCCCGCTGGTCGCCAACCCCAGCGCCGCCCGGCCCGGGCTGGACTGGGCGCGGTTCCCGGACGCGGTGCGGTCCCAGGTGCAACTGGCCGCCTGGATGATGATCAACACCCCGTTGCCGGCGAGCGTGCTGGTCGGGCATCCGAGCTGGCACTCCCGCCTGGGCCCGATCGGGATCTACCACACCGTGCTGCGCTGGCAGCGCTTCACGCTCTGGCTGCACGAGAAGGGTCTGGACGCTCTGCACGCGGTCACAGAGGACGTTCTGGTTTCGTGGGCCGGCCATCTGGCCCGGCAGCCAGGTGCCAGCCGCGGCAACGTCACCAAGGATCTGGTGGCCCTGACCCGGTTGTGGGCGTTCGACGCGGCCGGTCCTGCTCCGAACGGGATGGCGATGCCGCCCTGGCACCGTCTCGGCGTCGACGACTTCCTGCCCCGGGCGGCCGCCGCCGGGCGGGGCGAGAACGCCACCGAGGTGATCTCCCCGGCCACCATGGGGCCGCTGCTGATCTGGGCGCTGCGCGTGGTCGACGACTTCGCCGACGACATCCTCGCCGCCTGGGCAGAAAGCCGACACCTGGCCGACGCCGCCGTGCGCACGCCAGGCACGCCGGAGTCCAAGGCGCGCCTGAAGCGCTACCTGCAGGACCTCATCGACCGCGGCCAGCCGGTGCCCTCCCGGCCCAACGCCGGCTACCGCCACGCCCTGGCCAACACCTACATCGCCGCCCACGTCGGCTGCCCGTCGTCGCAGATCAACGCCCTGCTGATGACTGAGCCATGGCAGCACCTGCTCGCCTACGTCGACGCCAACCCCGGTCCGTGCCCGCTGGCCACACCCATCACCGGCCGCGTCGACGGCGAGCCGTGGACGGCGTTTATCGACTTCACCGAGACCCGTGAGCTCATGCGGCATCTGGGCACGGCGTGCTTCATCGTCCTGGCCTACCTGACCGGGATGCGCCCGGCCGAGGTGCTGGGTCTGGAGGCTGGGTGCTGCCCGGAGGTCGCCACCGGCCGGCACCTCATCTACGGGCGCGAGTTCAAGAACGCCTTCGACGAGGACGGCAACCACCATTCCGCCGGCCGCCTGCGCGAGGTGCCCTGGGTGGCGATCCCACCGGTGGTGAGGGCGATCCGCGTGCTGGAGAAGATCGCCCCGACCGAAGGGCTGCTGTTCGACGCAGCCACGCACACCTTCGTGAACACCCCCACTCCCAGCACGGCCTCCTTGCGGTATTCGGGGCTGCGCTCGCGCATCGAGGCCTTCGTCGCGTGGGCCTCCAGCCTGGCCCGGCGCCTGGGACGGGAGGGCGAGGTCATCCCCGACGATCCGCATGGCTCGATCGGTCTGGCCCGATTCCGCCGCACCCTGGCCTGGCACATCGCGCGCCGCCCGGGCGGCCTGGTGGCACTGGCCATCCAGTACGGGCACATGCGCACCGCGGTCAGCGGCGGGTACGCCGCCCGCGGCCGCGACGGCATCCACCAACTGCTGGACCTCGAAACCGCCCGGGCCACCGCCGACACCCTCACCACTCTCCACGACGACCTCGCGCGCGGGGTGGGCATCTCCGGTCCGGCCGCGCGCCGCGCGATCCACGCGGCGGCGCAGGCGCCGGCCTTCGCCGGGTCGATCCGCACCCACCAACAGGCCCGCGACATCCTCGGCAACCCAGCGCTGAACGTCTACGACAACGAGCGCTCCTTCCTGATGTGCGTCTACAACCGGGAGCGGGCCTTGTGTCACCGCCTGGACGTCGACGACGCCCCGCGCCTGGACCGCTGCCGGCCGTCGTGCGCGAACATCGCGCGCACCGACCACCATGCCGCCCAGCTCGTTCAGCACGCCCAGGCCCTGGAGAAGCAGGCCGCCTCCGAGGCGATTCCCGGCCCCCTCGCCGACCGCCTCGCCCGCCGCGCCGCGCAGCTGCGAGCGCTGGCCGATCGCCACGAGCATGACCGCATCCACCCGCAGGAGCCGACCTCATGAGCCCAGCCCCCGACGAACGCGATCGCATCCGTGCGGCGATGGACCGCATCCTGGCCGGGCACCCCGAGCACTCCAACGGCGCGCTGACCATCGTCGCCCTCGCACTTGAGGCCGGAGTTCCCCGCAACGCTCTCACCCAGCGCCACACCGACCTGAAGAACGAGTTCTACGACCAGGTCCGCGCCCGCGGACAGACTCCCGACAGTGAGAAGCGGCTGCGCCAGCAGGTCCGGCGGCTGAAAGAACTGCGGGCCGCAGACGCCGAAGAGATCGCCCGGCTCAAGGCCGACGTCGAGGCGCTGGTCGGTGCTCTGCACCAGTCCACCGTCGAGACCCGGCTGCTGCGGCAGCAGCTGGCCGGTGGAGCTGGCGTAGTACGGATGCTGCCCACACAGCCCCGCATCAACGAAACCGAGCCCCCGGTTTCCCCCGGCCTCACGTGATCGTCCAGCCTGACCGTCGGCACCTGCGTTCCCTGGCATTTCGGGGGTAAACGCGTTCGCACGGGGGCCTGCTCAACACGCGAGGCGGATACAGATGGATCACGGAGCGGGGGACGACGACCTGCAATCGCTGGTCGGCGGAACGCTGTCAGTGTCAGCGGCGTACGAGGGCAGCGAGGAAATTGCCGATGCCCGCGACATGGCGCGTTCCTTCCTGGCTGAGGTCCAGGCCGTTCATGGCCTTCCCGTGTCAAGCCGTGTGATGGGCATGGTTCAACTCGTGGTCAGCGAGCTCGTGACCAATGCCCGCAAGTACGCTCCTGGCCCTTGCCTGCTGACGCTTCAGGTCGAGGGGGGAGCTGTCCAGGTGAGCGTCTGGGACAGCAGCACCACGCTGCCGGCGGTACTGAGCTCTGACCCGGACCGGATAGGTCAGCACGGTCTGGAAATCGTGATGGCCGTGTCCCAGAGCTTCGCTGTCCACCGTGAACCGGTGGGCAAGCGCATTACAGCGAGCGTGGTGCTGGCGGATGATCCGGGTGGTGACGCGGCCGGTCGCCAGCCGTGACCGGCCGTCAACCGGCCGCGCAGGGAGCAAACCAGTTGGGCACCCAAGCCGTGCTGGCTAAGGTCACCCGCCATGAACACAGCCAAGCTCGCACGCTCGTCGAGCCGATGGATGCAGTTGGCGCTCACGACGCTGGGCCGAGGCGAGAACGGGGACATCGCGGTGCATCACGCCGCGGTAGCAAGCGAGCACCTTCTCAAGGCATACCTTGCCAGCATCCACCCCGTCCTCATCACGGAGGGCAAGGACTTCACCTCTCTCCTTCACGCTGTCGGTCGGGGCAGTCAAGCCCCCGCGCCCATCACCGCCTTCCGCAGCATCGGCCTGCCTGACGCCTATGGCCGCGTCGCGATCTTGCTCCCCGCTCTGCCGGTCGATGCCACCGAGGTGAAGGCAGTCGCGAACGCACGCAACGGCGTGGCACATTCAGGCGTCCACGATGACACCTGCACCAGGGAACTCATCACCGTCTGCATCCGTCTGGCCGACGCCGTCCTGCCGCACGTGCCAGCAGCCAGCCCGGACGAATACTGGGGCGAAACGAAGGGTGTGCGGAATCGGCTCATTGCCGCGCACACGAGCAAGCTCCGCGACAAGATCGAGAAGCGAATCAACAGGTTCCGCGAGGCCTACAAGAACGCAAAGTTGCCCGATGACTGGGCGAGGGAGACGTGGCCGCCGACGCTCGCGCCGGACTGGGACAGGGACCTTGGAGGGTTTCGCCTGGGATCGCCATCCGCCGTGCTGCTGTCGTTGCGCGCCACTGACCAAAGCGTCCTCGAGGGAATGAAAGCCGTCGTCTGCATTGCCTGCCAGCAGCGCTCGCTCGTTCCGATGATCCACAAGCAGCCCGAAGACGACGAGGCAGCGGCCCGGCACAGCGCACTGTGCTTCCGCTGCGGTCTATATCTGAACGCCGAAGAGCTCTTCTTCCTTGGCCTAGGCGAGGTCATCGGGCTGCCCGCCTACGGCAACTAAGTCGGTCAGACTGCTCAACACGCTCGACTTGACAGAGAAGTTGTCGGAGACCATCGCCCGGAAGCGGTCGAGCTCCAGCACCTGGGAGGGGTTCCAGGTGGAGGCGAAGGTCGACTTGCCGGAGCCGGCCGCGCCGATCAGGACGATGAGCGCGGGGTCGGGGATGGTGGTGTCGAGCGGCTGGAGCGTGGCGTTGAAGGTGCGGGTCACGGGCGGACTCCTTGGGGCTGGAGGGTGGAGGTGGCCTGGTGCAGGCGCATTCCGGCGGGGGCACGGACGCGCTCCAGGCGGTTGCGGGCGGCGGTCACCGGCGTGCGCGGGGGCGGGTGGCAAGCCAGGTGGTCAGCGCGGCGGCGCCGATGCCGATGGCCCGGTGGAGGGCCTGGTCCAGTTCCATCAGCGCGGATCCGGGCCCGGAGAGTTCGGCGGTGACCTCGCCCTTGTCGTTGACGCGGGCGGCGGTGCAGTGGTCGACGTAGCCGCGCTTGCCGAAGGTGTCGGCGAGCTTCAGCAGCGGCTCGCGTCGGTCGATCACCAGGTGCGTGGCTGCGTTGACGGCGGCGCCGGCGAGGAGCGCCCCGAGCGGGACGCGGTGCCCGAGGGCGCGGGTGACGGTGAGGGTGGTGGCGACCTGGACGGCGGTGTATGAGCGGACGTGCCGGCAGGCGGCAGCCCGGCCCAGGACACTCGCCTTGAAGACGGGGACGTCGGAGTCGGCCGGGTCGGCACCGTCGGGGAGCGGGCTGCCGTCGGCGTAGACGTAGTGGTCGCCGTGCAGGCCCTTGAGGCGGGCGTCCTCACTGGACTGGACCCAGTGGTCGCACAGCGGGTGGACGGCGTCGAAGACGCTGAGGAGGGTGCCGAAGAGGGCCAGGCGCTCGGCGGTGCGGGGCGGTAAGGCGGTCACGGGAGTCTCCTTCGTGAGGCGGATGAGGGCAGGACCGGGCTGTCCGGTCCTCCGCACCGTCCCCGGACTCCGCGCGGGGCGCGGGCCAGGGGACGGCACAGGGAGCCGTCAGACCGTGCTGGGCGCCGTCTCGTTGGCGGCCTCGGTCGTCTTGCGGGCGCGCGGGGCGAGGTCCTGGTGGATCTGGCCGATGTTGGTGATGGGGACGGAGGTCGGGTCTTCGGCGGTCAGCAGGGTGTAGCGGTGCTGAGGGACGCCGTACTCGTCCTCCTCGCGGCTGTGGTGCAGGACCGCGCCGGGGGCGAGGTAGAAGGTGGCGTCGCCGGTGGTGTAGCCGCGCCACCGGTCGGCGCTGCTGAGCAGGCTCTTGCTGAGGTCGATGCGGTAGGCGGCCTGGGCGGCGCGGTGGGCGGCGTCGGTCTCGGTGGCAGCGCCGATCTGGCCGAGCGCCTCGTCCAGGTCGGCCGGCACGCGCACTCCACGGCCTCCGGCGGCAGGCGTGTAGAGCGGAGCGCTCAGGGCGAGGCGGCGGCGGACCGGGATGAGGACCAGGTCGGCGGCAGCGCTGAAAACGAGGGCGCCAGCCAGGGCGGCGGCGCCGGTGTAGGGCAGGTGCAGGGCGGCGTCGAGGCCGGCGGGGGAGTAGGTGTAGCCGGTCCAGGCGCCGGTGGCGGCGCCGATCAGCATGGTGACCGTGTCGGCGGCCTCGGTCAGAGCGGCGGTGGTACGGCGTACGAACGTGTTCACGGGATCTCCTTCGGGATACGGAAGGGCGGCCGCGAAGCTGCGGGCCACCCGGGGCGGTGCGGGACGAGCAGAGGGGCGGGTCAGAAGGGGAGCCGGCAGAACGGGGGTTCGTCGTCCCAGTCGGGGCGGGGGAGGAGGTGGAGGGTGTGGGTGGGACGGTCCCAGCGCCAGCAGAGTTCTCCGCCGGGGTAGATGCCGTCGGACCACCAGCCGCCGGCGCCCCGGCAGTCGGGGGAGCCGGGGCGGGGGCGCGGGGTGAGGCGAATCTCGTGGCGGGAGACGTCCAGTTGCCAGGCGCTGGCCTTGAGGGCGAGCGCGGCTGCCGCCGTCACTGCTGCTGTGACGGGGACGGCGGCGAGCAGAAGCGCGGTGCGCGGAGTCACGGTGGTCACTGCCCCGGCATGGCGCGGCACTTCTCGGAGGAAGCCGCGGGTGGGGTGGGTGCACGACCACTGCGGCCGGGTCGCGCACAGCCTGCACCGCAGAATCGCCACGGGGCCTTCGTTGGCGCCGGGGCTCGGGCCCATGTCCCGCAGTTGACGGCGGGTGGCCATGCCTTCGGGGACTGCACCGCGGTCGTACTCCTCGAGGGGAGCGCTGCTGCGCGGCACCCGGGGTCACCTCGCGGCGCCGGCGCTTTCGGCGGGGCCGGGGCATCACCGGCTCCAGATGCTGGGGAGCCGGGCGGGGCGCTGCGAGCGGGGGCAGCCGGTGCGGCGGTGCGGGCGGGCGACAAGCACGGGTGTCCTCCAACAGGGTTGATGGCGGGCAGTGCTGCGCCCCGCCGACAGAAAGGCCGTCGACGGGGCGGAAGGGGCGAGGCGTCTGGCCGGGCGGCCTGTCCGGTCCTCGTCGGCCCCGAAGGCGGGGTGGGCGAGGGCCAGGCAGAGCGTCAGGTCAGCGGAATGTGCGGACTGGAACGGCGCGCCTCCCGGGTGGGAAGTGCGCCGTTGTGTGACAGCGGTCAGGCGGCCTCTTCGCCGGTTACCTCCGGCCGGGGGCCCAGGGCCACCTTCGAGGTCTTTCCTTCCTTGATCCGGTGGATCTTTCCTGCCTTTTCCAGCTTGTTCAGCACGTTCGCGAAGGTCGACTCCGCAACCCCGCAGGCGGCCTGTAGCTGGCCCCGCTCCACGTAGTCGATGTCCTCGGGGTCGATGTCGTCGCCCTCGTCGAGCATGTCCACGTACATGGGGTCGGACTCGTCACGGAGGGCGGCCAGGACCTTCTCCTCCGACGTCAGCTCCTTGGCCTTCGGGAGGTCGACGCCGGCGAACGACATCCCGGCCTCGCCGGTCCCGCCTTCGCCGTCCTTCTCCTCGAAACCGGGGATGGGAGTCATGGCCAGCTCCTCCATGCGCGCCTGGTCGCCCCACCAGGGCACGTCGACCGGGGCCATGATGTTCTCCGGACGGATGTGGGGGGTGGCGTCCTCGAGGGTGTCGATCCGCATCATGCCTGCGCGCCCACCCGGGGCTGCGACGTAGCCTAGGCCGAAGGTGCGGCGCGGGTCCGACTCCTCCATGGTCGGGTCGTACACCAGCGCGTCGTCCTCCTCCACCCACACCGGCGGGATCAGGGAGGGGTCGATCCCCTCGAAGCCGGGGGGAAGGTCTCCCAGGTTCACCTGGTCGCTGTCGGTACGCAGGATGATCCAGGTGCCGCCGGCCAGGAGGTTGGCGCGGATCGCCTGCTCTCCGCCCAACTGGTCCAGGTTCACGGTCTGGTTGATCAGGACCCAGGGCATGCCCATGGAGCGGGTCAGGGAGGCGCCGTCCTTGACGATCTTCACCGCTTCCTTGCGGTTCGGTGCGCCTGGGGCCAGCATCTGGGCGGCCTCGTCCAGGATCGTGGCGCAGTACGGCCGCATCGCGGACGGCTCGAAGTTCTTCAGTTCCAGGCGGCCGGCCTCTTCGATCCGGTGCTGGAGGACCCACCAGGACAGCCGCATGGCGCCCAGGGCGCCGTACTGCGTCAGGCCGCTGTAGGCGGCCATCTTCGGGATCGCGGGGTTGCTGGCGCCCTTGGGGTCACCGTAGATCTGAGCCATCTGGTTGGCGTGGTACGCCAGGCTGATCATCTGGCCCGTGCCGCCCTTGCCGGAGCCGGTGGTACCGGCGATCACGACGTGGAGGGCGCCCAGCTTCGGGTCGAACAGTTGGATCCTCGCGGGGAATCCGGAGACGATCTTCCCGATGTTGACCCAGCCACCGGGGGTGGCCTTCAGCGAGTCCAGGCCCTGGAAGTCGTGGCCGGCCTCCAGTGGGTTGTGGTCCATGACGCGGATGATCGCGCGCCTGGGGTCGCGCCGTCCCGGCTCGTAGGAGACGAGGTCGATGGAGCGGCGGAGCGCTCCTGCCAGCTCGCCGAGGTTGACGACGCGGGGGAGCGCGTCCAGGTCGTCGTCGGCGACGACGCGCGCCACCTGGCCGCCGGTGTTCTCGTCCTTGCCGACCTCTTCCAGGTGTGTCTTCGGCAGGACCCGCTCCCTCACTCGCTTCCAGGCGCCCTCGAGCGTGGAGGGGTCCAGCTCCGCGCGCTGGGTGTACCAGACGGTGATGAAGACCTCTCCGGAGTGCGTGCCCACCCTCATGTCGATGTCCGCTGGGGGGCGTCCGAAGAGGCTGGAGACGGTCTCCTTCGCCACGTTGACGGAGTCGCCGAGGGCTGCGGTGATCCGGCCCTCCCAGCGGTCGGCGTAGATCACGACGTCGGACAGGACCTGGTTCTTGTGCCGGCCGTTCTTCGGGTCGCTGATCACGCGCCCCCAGGCCGCGATCATCTTGTCGGCCAGGGACACCGGACCCGGGGTGCCGGTGTTCGCCGGCGCGGCCTGCGTCAGCGCCTGCTCCACCTCGATCTTGTGTCGGCCGAAGACGCGGCGAAGGCGCCAGCCGGTAAAGCCGATCGCGGCCCACCAGCCCAGCGACAGGATCCCGGGAATGGTGGTTGGCTCGAGGGCGCCGGCCATCAGCGCGTCGGACGCTTCGGCTCCGCCCATCTGGCCCAGGGCCAGGCCCATGCCGGTGGTGATCGTGGAGATCCCCATGGTGTCGCGGTGCGCCCGCGCGATGTCGATCCCGGGGAGCTGGTCCGCCCAGCGGCCCAGGCGGTTCATGTAGTTGGCTCCGGCGAACGTCGCACCGGCCAGGAAGCCGGCCCAGGCGTAGGCCGCCGCGTTCGGGTCCAGGTAGGGGGCCAGGATGCCCACCCCGACGGGGAGGACGACCTGGAGCGCCGCAGCGGCGCGCTCCGCCGGCTCCGCGTTCGGCACGGTCTTGATGGTGGACATCGGGGGCTACTCCTGCTCTGGATCCGGGGTGATCCGCAAAGGGCGCGGCCGGCCCGCGGGGATGGGGTCCCCGGGCCGGCCGCGCCGGTGGTGGGTGGCGGCTATTCCTGCTCGAACCAGTCGCGCGAGACCTTCTCCAGGCCGTCGACGTTGGAGCGGTCGAAGGCTTCCTGGAACCCGGCGTGGGTGGTGCGGGCCTGGTCGCCTGCCGCCTTCGCGGCCTTCGCGGTGTCGGCCGTCTTCGACGCGTAGGTGATCGCGCCGTCCGACACACCGCGGATGATTTTCGCGAGCTCCTGGCACTCCGCCAGGGAGTCGCGGTCCACGCTCTTGGCGCCCAGCGCGTCCGCGTCGGAGGCGGTGTCGTCGGCCAGTTCCTTGATGTTCTCCGCGGCCTTCTTGACGCCCTCCGCGTTGCGGGCCAGGGCCTTCTCCTTGGCTTCGGTCTTTCGGACGAGGGCCTTGTACGTCAGCTCCGCCATGATCTTCTGTCCCTCCTGCTGCTACGCAGCGGGCGCGTAGGAGCCCTTGTCGTTGTAGAAGCGGAGCTCGGCCGGCTTCGTCTCGTCGCTGTCCACCACGGCCTTGTACAGCGGCGCGTACCTGGTCCCGATGTTGGTCAGGACGACCTTGCACATCTCCGCCGCCCGCTTCGCGCGCTTGTGGAGTTCGGCGGCCTCCGCCGCCTGGGCCTTCGTCGCGTCGGCCAGCTTGGTCAGCTTCGCGGCCAGCTTCTCCCCGCCTTCGACGGCCTTCGCCTGCTCCGCGAGCTGCTGGCAGTCCTTCGCCTCGTCCTCCGCCGCGGCCTCGAGCGACTTGCACGCTTCGGCCACCTTGATCAGGTGGTTCTCCTTGGCCTCCAGCTTGCGTTCGTACTGCTTGAAGTTGCGCAGCTCCTTGCGGCTGATCGACCCACGGGCGCCCTCCGTGCCCAGGGTCAGCGTGTTCGCGTCGATCTCCTTGACCAGGAGGCGCTTCACGTCCGTGCTCACTCCGTCGTCTCCTTCGTCCGGCGGGGCGATGACGAGCGTCTGGCCGCTGGGCCCCGTGACCGTCGTCCCCTTCGGGTTGTCCTTCTTCGGGTCCTGCTGCTTCGCCTTGTGGTCGGCGTGCGCCTTGTCCAGCCGCACGTGCTCCTTGCCGTTCTCCTCCTTCTTGTCCCGGTAGCCGTCCTTCGCGCCCTTCGCGTACGCCTTCACGTGGTCGACCACGTCCCGGACCGCGGAGCCGTCGCCGTGCCCCGTCTCCCGCGAACGCTGCAGCGGGGTCCGGTCGTCGGTCCCGTTCGAGCTGTGGCCGGCCGCACCGTTCTTGCCGGAGGAGCCGGCCGAACCGGAGCCGCCGCCCTTCCCGGATCCGCCGCTGGTCCCGGAGGAGCCGCCCGGGCCCTGGCTGCCGCCCTTTTTCAGGTCGACCTTCTCGCCCTTGCCCTTGTCGGCCTTGTCCTTCGAGCTGCCGGAACTACCGCCGGACGAGCCACTCGACGTCGATCCGCCGCCGCTTCCGGAGGCACCGGCCTTTCCGTCCCTGCCAGCCTTTCCACCAGCTCCCGCGTTTCCCGAGGAGCCGCCCTTCTCTTTGCCCCCGGAGTTCTTCGGACTTTTGGGACTGGTGTCCTGCGACGAACCTCCGCCACCGTTTGTGCTAGTGCCGCGCCCGCCGCCGGATCCGCCGCTCCCATTCGAGCCGGACGAGCCGCGCCCGCCGCCTCCGGTGGCGCCGCCGCTTCCGCCGCGTCCGGTGCCCGTGGAGCCGTTCCCGGTGGAAATTCGGCCTGAATTCTGGCCGCTGTTTCCGCCGGAATTGCGGCCCCCTCCACCGGCCCCTCCGGAGCTGTTTCGGGTGGGAAGTCCAGGCGACTTCATGACCGTGGTGGTCCGGGTCTCTTTCACCTGGTGCGCACTGGCCTTGGCCTTTTCCAGGTCCAGCCGTTTGTTCGCTGTTCCGCCGCCCTTTGCCCAGCGGGTCGCGCCCGCCCGGATCAGCGTTTTGAACACGCCCTCCTTGTGCCGGGCACCGGCCGCGTCGGATCCGGCCCCGGTCAGGTCCTCCGGGGCCTTGAACGACTCGCTGGTGACGCCCGGGGAGGAGCGGTCCACCACTCCGTCGGCGTCCGCCTTCGCGGCCGGATCGTCACCGTCCGGCCGGGCCCCGGCGCCGGTCGCGGTGACCGGTCGGGCGGGCTCCACCGCGGCCATCAGGGCGGCCATGATGCCGGTGTCCGCGGCGGGCGCCGGCGCGGTGCTGGCGGCCGGCGCAGGCGGATCGGGGGGGCCCGCGGGGACCGGGGGCGCCGTATCGGTCGCCATCTCTTACTCCCCTTCCTCTCCGATCACGTAGACCACGCCGTGCGCGTTGCGCCGACCGGTCCTGTCGTGCCTCATATGCTCCCTCGATCGTGACTCAGGGTGGTTACTCCTTACCTACTTCTCGGGCCAGAAGGCCGCCAGCGCACCCCCAGGGGCGCCTTTTCGCTGTTCAGGCGATCGGGAGTCGGTAAGGAGTAACCACCTCGGCTACCGTGCGTGACTACGCGTCGGCCTTCCTGCCCTTGCGTGCGAACACCGCGACGGCCAGGCCGCCACCGGCGACCAGACCCAGTAGGGCGGGGGAGCTGATCTCCCCGCCCCCGCCGTTGCTGGCGTTCTGGGCGTTGCCGGCGGCCTGCATGCCGGACCCATCGAGGGACTCGTACTGCTGCTTACAGTCCGCGACGACGTCGCTCCTGGAGGGTGATCCGTACCCCTTACCGATCAGGCCGGAGGAGTCCTTCACGCACTTGTCGACGGCCGCCTGGATCTTCTCGGCGGAGGCGGCCGCGGCCCTCTTGTCGCTGATCGCCTGCTCGTTCCGGAGCCTCATTTCCTCCAGCTCCAGCTTCTTCATCTGGATCTGGAGGGCGGCGGCCTCCTTCTCGTCCTTCGCGACCGCCGCCGAATGGACCTGGAACCAGATGGTTCCGCCACCGGCGATCGCCACCCCGGCCACCGCGATCGCGACCTTTCCCCGGCGGGTGAGACCGGCCTTCTTGTGCACGACCGGGGTTCCGTACGGCCCTTCATCGGCGTACGGGGAGGCGTCCGGAGCGCTGTTCCCGAAAGTCATTCCGGCCGCCATTCCTGCCTGAATTCCTTCGAATACCTTCTCTTCGTCGGGTGTCATTTCAGTCTCCGTTCTTGCGCGCCAGGTCAGAGGCTGCAGAGATCATGGCCTCCACACCTCGGAAGGTGTTGGTGGAAAGGTCATTCCATTCCCAGAACCGCATGTTAATGCCCTGCCGGGCGAGCTGGGACTGGAGGTAATTCACGGCCTTTTCCCGGTCGATCGTGGTGACGTGCCCGGTGGATTCCAGAAAGGTCTGGGCACCCCTGATGCACATACGTCCGGTGGGGGAGAAGTCGAAGGACTGGCACCAGCCGTAGCGGGTGAGGACTTCGATTACCTGAACCAGGTGGAACGAGGGCTTCAAGGGGCGCGGCTCCTGCCAAAGCCCCAGGTCAGCCATCGCGGACCGGACCCCCTTGGGGATCAGTCGCTGGCCCCAGGTCGGGGGGTCGGGCGCCCAGATCTCCAGGGCCGGCGGGATCACCGCGGGGGGTGCCAGCGCGGGCGCCGGCGGGGTCGTCGTACGGGTGCGCCCGGACTTCGGGGCTGGCCCGGTCGTCGTGGGTGCCATGCTGTGCTCCTTTCTTGCGTGAGCAGACGAGCCGAGGCCCTCCGCTGATCACGCTTCAGCAAGGGGCCTTCGTGCGCCTGAACCGCGTCGCGGTGGCGCGGGGCGGGTGGTGCTCGGTTGTGCCTGGCCCGCTGTGTCCGCGCTCGGGGCGCGGTGCGGGCTCGCGGCCTGCCGGCCGTGGCCGCCCCCGGTCCGCACTCAGTGGCGTGCGCGGACCGGGGGGCGACTATGAGCGGCAGGACGGTTGTGCGGGCGGTCCGGTCCGGTCCGTCAGCGGACCGTGTGCTGCTTGAGGGCGACGGCGATCTGTCCGGCGCGGTCCGTGGCGATGGAGCCGCCCTCGGCCCGGACCGCCTTGGCGATGTTGGACCGGTTCAGCGGCTCACCCTCGGTCCGGAGCCGGTCCAGCGCGGTCCGCTCCAGGTCCGTGAGCGTGATGACCGTGCGGTCCGGACCGCCGCCCTCGCCACGGTCCGGGCCCAAGGTGCCGTCCGGGGCTTCCTGGGCGGCCGGTCCGGTGCGGTCCGGCTCCTGCGGTCCGGGAACGGTGTCGGCGGTCCGGACCGTCACCTTGCGCGTGCCCGCCGTGCTCTGAGCGGCGGGCACGGTCCGGGACCCACGGTCCGGACCGGGGCCGGTCCGCAGGTCAGCTCCCTGCGGTCCGGCCGGACCGGCTTCCAGGGCGAGCGCCGGTCCGCCGGTCCGGTCCGTGGGTCCTGCGGTCCGGACCGGACCGTGGACCGCTTTCCGGTCGGCCGGACCGGACCGGACCGGATACCCGCCGTGCTGGACCGGGCGGACCGGGACCATGCTGTCCAGCGGTCCAGGCCGGTCCGTGCGGGTCAGGGTGAGCACGGTGGGGATGGCGGCCGGTCCGTGGTCGTCGGCCCCGACGCGGGGGACGACGACCCGGTGCAGGGCCAGACCGGTCCGGACCGCCTTGCGGTCCGCGAGCTGTGCGCCCGCTGCGGTCCAGGCCCGGTCCAGCGTGGTCAGCCGCGGGTCCGTGATCGCCAGCGACCAGGCAGTGAAGGAGTGGACCGGGTAACGGAACCAGCGGACCGCCCCGATGGACGGGCGGGCCTTGGCGACCTTGCCGTCCTCACGGAGCTTGCGGCGGTGGATCAGCGAGGCGTACAGCTCCCACAGCACCATGCCCACGATGCTCATGGCGGCGAAGGCCACGGCCTTCGGGGTGAAGTGCCAGTAGGTGATCTGCTCCGTCCAGATCTCCTTCTTCGCATCCCAGACCCGGCTGCCAGCCGACGGCTGCCCGGAGGCGTGCCAGAAGTTCATGACCGCCGCCCCGAGGGCGAAGATCCATGTGCTGACGCGGTAGAGGGTTCCGGCGTCACCGCTCTGGCGGGCCTGGTGGTACATCCAGCCCACGAACGCCGTCGACAGCTCCCAGGCGGCAGCGAACAGGATCGTGAAGGGGACGACCCAGCCGAGGATGTCCTCGGCGAACCCGGCCTGGCCCGTCCACGCCACCGCCATCGGGGCGGTGATCGGACCGATCACCAGCAGACGTTCCGCGTTGACCTTCACGAACTGCTTCACGCGGTCGGTCACGGACGGCTTCCCGCTGCGAGCGGCGGCCCGCAGCTCCCGGGCCTTGGCCCGGCGGGCCTCCTTCGCGTCCCTGCGCTCCCCTTTCGCCTGGAGCTTGAGGCGCTTGCGCTCCAGCGCCCGCTCGGTGCGGTCGGTGGCGCGCTTCATCCGGGCGGCGGCTTCGGCCACCATGTCGTCGGCGGCCTTCAGCGTGACCTCCGCGTCCGCTTCCCGCAGCCGGGCCTGCGCCAGGGCCTGCTCGGCTTCCTTGAGCTCCGCGTCCCGCTTGGTGCGGGCCGCGGCCAGGATGCGGTCGGCTTCCTCCCGGGCGGTGCGGGTCAGCCGCTCGGCGTCCTCGGCCGCCGTCGCCCGCAGCCGGCCGATGTCCTCCTTGGCGAGCGCTCGGGTACGAGCCGCATCCGCGCGGGACGCCTCCCGCTCGCGGGCAGCGTCCTCACGCAGCTCGGCGGCCGCCTTCTCCGCCTCGGTGCGCACCTGCGCGGCCTGGGCATCCGCGCTCTCGCGCAGCCGGTCGGCCTCGCCGCGCGCCCGCTGAAGGAGCTCGTCGGCGTCGATGGTGGCCCGGGTGCGAGTCTCCGTCGCGGTGCGCTCCGCCACCGCGAGCAGCTCGGTGCGCGCGATCTCCGCGTCGGCGAGGGCCTTCGCAGCGGCCTGAGCGGCCTCGGTGCGGACCTGCGCCGCCTGCGCGGCCGCCGTGGTGGCGACCTCGTCCGCCTGGCGGCGCGCGTCGGCGAGCATCTGCTCGGCAGCCGCGTTGGCGTCAGCGAGGACCTTCTCGGCGGCGCCGGACGCCGCCGCGGTGATGGTGTCGGCCTCCGCACGCGCATCGGCGAGCATCTGCTGCGCCATCGCTTCGGCGGCGGCACGAACGCCATCGGCGTCGGCAGCCGCCGTGGTGGCGGCCTCCCTACGGACCCGGTCGGCGTCCGTCGCGGCGACGGCAAGGAGGTGGGACTGCTCCGCGGTGGCGGCCTCGGTGATCGAGGCCGCCTCGGTGCACGCGCCGTCCAGCAGCTCGGTGCGGGCGCGCTCCGCGTCGGCGAGGATCCGCGCGACGTCGTCGGCGGCCAGGTCCCGAAGGTCGGCGGCGCGGTCGGCGGCGTCGGCCAGGACCGGGTCGGCCTCCAGGAAGACCAGCGACACCGTCTCCTCGGGCGCGGCGGCCTGGGCGGGAACGGAGGCCGGCGTCGCCGGTGCCTTGGCGCGCCCGTTGCGGGGCTTCGGGTTCGCCGCGGGGCGCCGGCGGCGGGTAGCGGGCTTGGTGGCCACGGAAAGTCCTCTCTTCCGGGCGCCTCCGAGAAGGGGCACCGTGGTTCTGCGGCGGTGGGTAAGGTCGTGACCAGGCCCTCCGAGTCCCCGGCAGCTCTCATGCCGGGGACTCGGAGGGCCGTCGTCGTGGTGCGGTCAGCGCCGGGGATCAGGCAGCCGCCGCGTCCTGGCTGGGCCCGTAGGTCCGGGCGAAGCGGGCGCCCGCGGTCAGCAGGGCGGTGATGTCCGTGTGGGTGCGGTGCTGCCGCTCCGACCAGGGCGTGGCGCGGGCGGAGTCGGACCCGGTGTGGGCCTGGACCAGCCGGTCCAGGACGAAGCCCGCCACGTAGGCGGTGTCCGTGTCCCCGTGGGCGCCGTCCTCACCGACGTGACGCAGCGCCGTGAACAGGGTCCGCTGCGGGTCGGTGCCGCTCTCGTCGCGGACGAAGCGGATCAACGCCCGGAGCATCGCCTTGACCGTCATGGAGTCGTCGTCGGCGAGGTCCGCGCCGGCCGACCAGTCCTTGCTGTAGTCGTAGGCGCGGATCCAGCCGTCCTTGGCCAGCAGGGCGATGGTGGCCTCCAGGTGGCGGGCCACGGCCTCGCCGGAGGACTCCTCGCCGGACGGGCCGATCCACAGCGGCTGGTAGGACTCGGCAGCGCGTTCGGCCGCCTTGCTCAGCGTCACGTCGGAGAACACCGCCGCAGTGGAGGCGGGGGTGGTGGTCGTCTCGGTCATGCGAGCCTCATTCCAGGGTTCGGTGAGTGGGTCCGGGCTGTCCGGCTCCCCGTCACCGCCCGATCCGGCCGCCACGGTGGTGGGCGGTCGGCGCGGGCGGATCAGGCAGCCGTCAGTCAGGCCGCAGCCGCGAGGGGCCGGTGCGGGGCGATGACCTTGCCGTCGGGAAGCAGCTCGCCTGCGTCCTTGAACAGCAGGACGGCGTTGCACAGCAGGCTCCATCCCTGTTCCGGGTGGCCGGCCACGACGTGCGCGGCCTCTCGGTCCGGGCTGTCGGCGGCCGGGCACTTCGGGGTGTGCGTGCACAGCGAGTCCGGCAGCCGTCGGGTGCCGGTGACGGTCGGGGTGGTGCGGTTCATGAGCTCTCCCGGAGAGGAAGGGATCCCGAGGCTTTCCCGGGCTGGAGACGTGCGAAAGGCCCGCCACCCGTCGTGCGGGCGGGCGGTCGATGGCAATGCGGGGCGGGCCACAACCTGCCCGCCCGCCCCGTCCAGCGGTCAGGCGGCGGCGCGCTTGCGGGCCGCGCGACGCTTCATCCGGCGCCGCTCCTCCTCGTCGGTGCCGCCCCACACACCGTGCTCCTGGCCGCTCTCCAGCGCCCACTGCAGGCAGCGCTCCATGACCGGGCAGCGACGGCACACGGCCTTCGCCTCCTCGATCTGCAGCAGCGCCGGCCCGGTGGTGCCGATCGGAAAGAACAGCTCGGGGTCTTCGTCCTTGCACACCGAGCGGGCCCGCCAGTCGGTGTTGACCGGCACGCCGGCGGAGGGCGCGTAGGTCGTGCGTACGATGGAGCGGTTCATCAGGGCCTCCCAGAAGGTCCGTACGGAACAGCCCCAGGGGCGCAATCCCTGGGGCTGTTCGCATGTCTACGGCCAGACGGCCGGAGCGAGGGGTGAACTCCCGGCGCTCTCCACCGGCCCCGCCGAAAGGGCGCGGGACCGATGGGCAATGCCGGAAACGGCACTACTTCAGGTGGTTGAGGTACGCCTCCTGGAGAGTGAAGAACGCCTCGTACAAGCGCTTCCCGGCACGACAGTCCTGGCTAGGAACAGTGGTCGTGCAGGCCGCACAGGCGGCCGCGTGCCGGCGGTACGCGGTGTTGGCGGCCATGTACCGGCGATGCAGGTCGTCAGCCGCGGGCACGCCGGTCGTCCTTCGACTGTTGGTTGACCCGCCGGACGTCCTCGCTGAGGCGCTTCTGCTGCTGCTCGTCGACCACGCTCACTCCCCTCGGACCGATCCGGTCCCGGCCAGAGCCGGGGCGGGAGCGAGGGAGCCGCCGCACCGGCACCGCCAGTACGCGCAGACGGGGCAGGCGTCGTCGGCGGCCCGTACCGGCTGAGCCAGCGACAGCAGCTCGCGGTGCTCGTGGCCCGGCACCATCTGGCCCAGGGTGCGCCGGGTCAGACGGTCAGCCTGCCGGGCGCGGCGGTCGCCGTCGGCCACAAGGTGCTTCACGAGTTCGTGGAGCCGGGCCTCGGGGCCGACCACGGCCGTAAGCCGGTCACCGCAGCGGCAGGTCTCGAACGTGCCGGTGCAGCGAGGGCAGTTGCCGGTGAGACGCAGGCTGGTGTGTGGGATGCTGGAGGGGTTCAAGAGGGCCTCCTAACAGGTCCTGCGATCGGCCCCCGGATGCACCCGGGGGCCGATCTGTATTTCGGATGACTGCCGGACGAGCAGCCACGGCCCCGCCCGCACCCGCAAGGGGAGGGCGGCCAGGACCGTGGTGGCTGGTCCGGATCAGCGGTTCGACGCCCTCATCACGGACCTGCGCCCCAGCTCGGCCTGCCGCACGTCAAACGCCTCCGAGTTCTCCGGCGCCGTCGGCACATCGCGCGCCTCGGCCGACGCGGGCCCGGCAGGAACCTCCACGCGGCGACCATCCGCCTCCCGGACCGCAGGCAGTACGGCAGCCCACTGGGCGGTGCGCTGGGCCGGATCGGCGTACTGGCGGTCGAAGCGCCGACGCTCCCGGGCGAAAAAGTCCCGCTGCGCCTTGCGCCGGGGCTCCTGGCGGAGCAGACGCAGGTACGTCACCACCAGGCGCTCGCCGTCGGGGCAGAGCCGCGGCTGCCGATCCCGGCCGGTCACCTCCTGCTCGCAGACCGCGCACGCCGTCCGGTGGCGGGCGAACACGAGGCGGACCGACTCCGCGCTGAGCGGGGCGGGCCTGAGCTGGGTCGCAGCCGGCACGGAGCCGGTCTTGGGCTTGGGCAGCACCTTCGTCGCCCGCCGGGACGCGACGCTCGGCGCCGCCTCGGCCAACTCCGCGCGCCAGACGTCGACCTCAACGTCGACGGTGACCCGGCGGTTGCTTCCGTCCGTGCAGCGCTGCGGATCGGCGGCGCCGGCGCGGCCGGTGTGGTGGGGCACCAGCTTCGGCGTGCCCAGCATGCCGGTGATCGGGACCCAGGTCGAGCAGTCGGGACAGACCAGGTGCTCCTTGCCGGGAGTCAGGTCGATCTCGTTGGCCTTGAGTTCCGACGCGACGATCGGCGGGAGGCTGTTGACGTTCTTCGTGCGGGTCTTCCGGCGGCGCTTGCGGGCCTTGGCCGCCACGGTCGTCGTGGTCGTCATGAGGAGACTCCTCCTGTAGTGGGGAGAGGGGGCTGCGTCGCGGGTGCGCTCTCCGACCGCCAGGCGTACGGCCAGGGGCCAGTAGTCCTGGAGGACGGGCAGCTCATCTGCGCTGCGACGTACACGGGAGTGCCCGGTCCAGTGACCGATCCGGGGGATTTGGTGGAACTATCGACCCCGGCCCTCCCCCTCCTCGGGGCAAGGACTCCTGCTGCAGATCTGAGGTGCCCCGCGTGAGACGAGGGGCAGTCAGGAGCCGTTGTTTCGCAGCCCCTTGACCTACATCAGGTTGCCTCAGGTACCCTCAGGTGTCAAGCGGTATAGTGAGGCTGCCGAAGATGGACACACGAACGACGGAATGGAGGAGAGCGATGACTGGGCAGCACCGGGCAGACAATCGACCGCCCTACATGCGGATCGCCGAGCACTTCCGCGGCCGCATCAACTCGGGCAGCCTCCGCCCCGGCGACTTGCTGCCGAGCATCAAGAAGCTCGCCGCGGAATTCGAGGTCAGCACAGCCACTGCGGACCGAGCGATGCGCATCCTCCGCGAAGAGGGCCTCGTCCAGGGCATTCCGGGCGTCGGCACGGAAGTGGTCGGCCCTCCCGTCCCCTTGTCGTCGGGGTCCGAGCGCCATGACCGTAGCGGACGCACACAGTCGACATGGGGCGCCGGCGAGCAGTCGTCCGGCCACAGCGCCGCGATGGTGCCGGCTCCATCTGAGGTAGCAGCCGCCTTGAACATCGCCCGCGATGCGGAAGTTATCCGGCGCACCCGGGTATACCGCGACGCTCGCGGCATCGTGGCTCACTCCACGTCGTGGATTCCCGCGAAGTTCGCCGAGGCTGTTCCAGAGCTGCTCCAGAGCGCCCGCCTCAAGAACGGCCTGTCGCTGGACCAGATCGCCAGGGCAACAGGCCGGATCACCGTACGCCGCGTCGATGAGGAGTCGGCCCGCATCGCCACCGCCAGCGACCTCGACCTCCTGGAGCTGGACCCGCAGACTGTGGCGGCGATCCTCGTACTAACCTCGCGCTTCTACGACGCCGACGGGAACGTTCTCGAGTTCGGAGTCGACCTCGGCGCTCCCGGGCGGACTCGGATGATCACCTCCGAGGTGGGGGCATGACAAGGCGGCAGCCCTGGGTGCTGCTGATGTCGGGTCTCCCTGGAGCGGGTAAGACGACCCTGGCCCGTGCGGCAGAGAAGGCCGGCTTCATTCGCTTGTGTCCGGACGAGGTCATGTTCGAGCGTCACGGACACTACGGCCGGGACTTCCCCCGCGGTCAGTACCTAGTTCGCGAGGCTCCGATCCTCCTTGAAGTTCAGGAGGAGCTTCGCGATCTCGTCGCCGAGGGACGTGACGTGGTCGTCGACCACGGGTTCTGGACCCCGGCGGAGCGTGCATTGTGGACGGGCATCGTTAGGGAGGCAGGGGGCGTTCCGGTCCTCGTCTACCTGCCCGTGCCCCACGACGTGCGATGGCGCCGTATCCAAGAACGAAACGCGCGCGCCCTGGTGGATGCGAATTCGATCGAGTTCAGCGAGTCCGACCTCCTCAGGTTCGCTGGCCGATTCCACCCGCCCACTAAGGCCGAGCCCCACGTCATCTACGACGGCAACCCCGAAGCCTTGCTCGCCAGATTGGGTCAGGGGTGCCCTCTTGCTGGCGGAGGGACGTCGTGATGGGCCGTCACTTACGGGCTCGACACGGTGTGACCTGTCGTCACTCTGTGGCAGGTCGGGGGAGTAGGGTGTCCTCGGATCTGATCCACTGCAGCAATGAAAAAGCCCCCTTCGACCGGCCAGGGTCTTCGGGGGCTCTCGGCCGGGGTTATCCCGGCCCGGCGAACCACCTTTACTGAGAGGAAGGCGGTCGCGTGATGCAGGGTACCCGTACCCGCTCGCGGACACACACCACCCCGCCGTTGCAGCGACGCTCCCGTGTCGCTCCGGCGGGCCGTACGCGTCTCCATGACCTCTTCGCCGCGCCGATCGGCGGCCAGACCGCCCGGTTCGCGTCCACTGACTTCCGCGCTGGTTGGCAGCTCGGGCAGCACTCCACTCCGGAGGCCGTATTGGCGTAGAAGCGTGAGGCTGGCGGCGCCCTCATTCGGGGCCCAGAGCCGCCGGGACGCCCAGTCTCCGAGGTGATAGCAGCACCTCGGCTGAGCGCCCCCTCTGACACCGGCCGGCGTTAGCAGCGCCGCCCGAAGGGGTCGTCCGGACCGATTAGCGGTCGGATCCGAACACTCGTACTGGTTCGCTCCAGAACCACGAAGCACCTACAGGGGGCTTCGTCATGCCGTTTTGGCGATGCCTCCACGACAGGAGCCATTGTGCAGGACTGCCTTGCCGTTTTCCAGCTCAGCCGTGACCGTTTGATCGGCTTTAGCGTTGTCTGCGCGTTGTCCTCTACGACACACCGTGCCAACCCGGCCCTCGACACCGCTGTCGGCGGGCCGCGGTGAGCGCCCTCACCGCCATCGCTCCGGCGGCTGTGCCGGTGCCGCGCGGTTCGGTCGACGACTCCGTGGTCCCGCTGCCGGAGCTGTGGGTGCCGGAGGCGTCGCAGTGGCTGTCGTCGTCTGCTGGGCGCTTGGCGGTTGATGGCTTCTCGTGGATGCAGGCGGTGCACTGGGTGGCTGAGTCGGGGCTGTTCCGACCTCGGCGGCACCGGTCGCACGGTCCGCGGTCGTTCGGTCCGACGACCGTACGCATCGCCCAGGAGCTCGCTCAGCTTTTCCCGTGCCGTCCGGGGATCGAGTACCTGGTGCGGCGTACCGGGTTGTCGGAACGGGCGGTGGAGTACCACCTGGCGATGCTGCGGGAGGCCGGGTTGCTCGCGTGGATCGTCAGGGGTACGCGGGTTTCTGGCGGTCCGGCGCGGGCCAGCGAGTTCGCGCGGATGATCCCGCCGGAGTTCGACGGGGCCCTGGGGATCCGTACGGTGCAGCGGGACGGGGCGGCTCCGGCGTACACGCGGGCGGCGTCCGGGATCGCGGAGGCCGGCCGGGAGCTGATGGCGAAGCTGGCCAAGAAGGCGTCGCGGAAGGTGGGTAAGCCGCGTTCGAAGACGTCATCGAAAGCCCCGACGAGGGGTGCCCGGAAGGGTGCTGAGCAGGGGGCTGTGACGGCTGTTTCGGATGAGGCCCGTTGCACCCCAATGCAGGTTGGTACCTCAGGTGTCTCTTCTGCGGGTGGTACTTCCTCCCCCTCTGAGAGCGAGCTCGCAAGCGGGGGGAGCAAGTCCCCCACCTCGAGGAAGTTCAAGGCGAAGGCCGCCGGTGGGCGGAAGTCGAAGCGGAAGTCGCTGAACCGGATCGGCCGCCGGTTCCAACTGGCCGGTGAGCTGACCCGCCGGGTCGAGTGGCTGCGTGGCTGCTCGGTGCCCCGGATCGCCTGGGTGGCGCGTGAGGTCGCCGACGCCGGGTGGACCGCTGACGAGGTCCTGGCCTGGCTGGAGATCCGCGGCACCGCCGAGCGTGTCCGCCGCGGCTCCGGCTTGCTCGCCGTCCTGCTCTCCTCGGCGACGACCGTGCTGGACACCCCGGCCAAGCGCGCGGGCGTGGTGGAGCAGTCGCACCGGGCAGAAGAAGCCCGGCGCCGCCACCGCATCGCGCAGGTCCGTGCTGAGCGCGAGCGGAAGGACGGCGCCTGGGAGTCCCCGGCCGACACCGCCCTCAAGCACGAGATCGAGGCGGCGTTTGCCCACGTCAACCAGGTCGCCCGCAACAGCCTCCACCCGCAGGTAGCCAACGACCTCCATCAGCCTGCTCAGGTAGGCGCCGACCCGTTCGAGATCAGCGACGCGGAACGGACCGAGATGCGCGCCCAGGCCCGCGCCCAGCTCCAGCTCGGGTCGATCGACCTGATCGAGGACACGATCCATGCTCTCGGCGCCGCCGCGGCGCAGCACATCTTCGGCGAGGACCTGGTCCGCCGCGCCGAGCAGCTCGCCACCTTCGCCCGAAGCTCCCTGACCACCTACAAGACGCAGTAGGAGGCGCGACATGACGAACTCCCACCTGGCCGCACCGAGCGTTCCTGAAGCATCGGGCGCGGACCTCGCCCGCATCGCACTCCATCAGGCCCGCGAAGCCGCCCGTCAGCGCGGCGCCCAGACCCGTGCCCCGCGCCGACCGAAGCGCGTGACCCTGCAGCGCGACCGCCGCGACCCCGCCGGCTTCGCCACCGTCATCCAGTCCCTCATCACCGAGCGGGCCTGGGACGTACCCGCCTCCGGAGGCAGCGTCCTCGACCAGTGGCCCGACATCGCGGCCGCGGTCGCGCCGAACCTGGCCGCCCACACCGCCACCGTCGCCTTCGACTCCCCGACCGGGCGGCTCAGCCTGCGCCCCGACTCGCCGGCCTACGGCACGCAGCTCCGCCTGCTCACCGCCCGGATCATCGACGCGGCCAACCAGCGGGTCGGCAGATCTGTCGTCCGCGAGGTCCGCGTCCTTCCGGCCGGTCCCACTGTCGCGACGCCCGAGCCCGCCGTTGCAGCCCGCCCCGCGGCCGAGCCAGCCGGCGCCGTGAAGACCCGGGAGAACGCCTCGGCCGGCTACCGGCGCGCTCTCAATGCGCACCTCGTGGCGCGGGGTGTACAAGGCGTGCACTCCAGCCCCGGCCATGAGGCGGGCTGGCAGGAGGTCGACCGAGCCCAGTCCAAGCACTAGGTTCCTGAACGGAGGTTCGACACGTGAGGTTACGAGAAGCGATCGAGGGCGTGCGGATACCGGCGCCTCTGCCCGGGTGTCCCGTCTCGGAAGCCATCGTTAGGCAGCACACCGAAGCCGTCCTGGGCGGCGCGGCCGGGTGCGTGAGGGCAGGAGGAGACCGGTGAGCGACCGCAGCGCGATCGAGTGGACCGAGGCGACCTGGAACCCGACGACCGGCTGCGACCGCGTATCACCGGGGTGCGACAACTGCTACGCCCTCACCCTGGCGAAGCGGCTGAAGGCGATGGGAGCGGCGAAGTACCAGAACGACGGCGATCCGCGTACATCCGGACCAGGGTTCGACGTCACCCTTCACCCTGACGCCCTGGACGTGCCCTACGGGTGGAAGAGCCCGCGAACGGTGTTCGTGAACTCGATGTCCGACCTGTTCCACGCCCGGGTGCCGCTCGACTTCGTCCGCCAGGTCTTCCAGGTCATGGCCGACACGCCGCAGCACACCTACCAGGTCCTCACCAAGCGGGCCCGGCGCCTTCGGCAGGTCGCCCCGAGGCTCGACTGGCCGGACAACCTGTGGATGGGCGTGTCTGTGGAGACGGAGAAGGAGCTGGCGCGCGTCGATGACCTGCGTGAAGTGCCCGCAGCGGTGCGGTTTTTGTCGTGCGAGCCGCTGCTGGGGCCGCTGCCAGGACTGAACCTGGACGGAATCCACTGGGTCATCGCCGGCGGTGAGTCCGGCCCCGGGCACAGGCCGCTCGATCCCAGCTGGGTCACCCAGATCCGCGACACCTGCCAGGACTCCTGCGTTGCGTTCTTCTTCAAGCAGTGGGGCGGCCGTACCCCGAAGGCCGGCGGTCGGCTCCTCGAGGGCCGGACGTGGGATCAGATGCCGCTGCCGATCGCCGTCTGACGCGGGCACATGTGTGGCCGGGCTCCGGTTTGGGCCCGGCCATGACGTCAGGCGGCCGCGCGTGCGGGGTAGACGACGATGTTCCGGACCTTGGGGACTCCGACCCCGTTGCTGGGCGTCCTGCCCTGATCGTGCAGAAGCCGTACGGCCTGGCGCACTACGGGCTCGGTGACCTGGCCGTATAAGGAGCCGAAAATCTCCAGCGGGTAGTCGACGAGCTTGATCTTCTGCCGCGTCCGAGCCAGCAGCCTCGCCAGGTTCTCGGCGATCTCCGGCACCGCCTGGCGCTCGACCTCCTTGGGGTCCGGGCGCGCCATTGAGGCCATGGAGAACAGCGCACCGTCGTCGTCCTCGCGCTCCTCCAGCGTCTCCCACCACGTCGCCCTCGCCCGGGCCACGGTGTCGCCGAACACCCACAGCCCGTACGGGCTCCGGGTGGCGAACACCAGCCGGTAGACGGCCCTCTTGCGCGGCGAGTGCGAGACGGGCACGGACTGCACCAACATCCCAGTCCGCTGCGCGAGCCGCCGTGCGTACTCCTCCGCGACCGCCTCGATCGCGTCTTCGGCCGCACCTTCCTTCTCGCGCGAAGCCACCGCGTCGGCGAAGTACTCCCGCCACCAGGTTCCGCCGCACACGTCATCGAACCGCTGCAGCGACTTCTCGTTCCCGTGCGGGGAACGGACGTGACCGCCCAGACGCCACACGGCCATCATGCTGAAGTTCATCAACAGCTCGGTCGCCGGCCGCTTCTGCGGGCGCTTTCGGGCGAGGACCTCAACCAGACGGTCCTGCGGCAGGACGAGACCGCACGGATCCAGGAAGAGGAACAGCGGCTCCCGATGCGCGCGCTCGACGACCTGGTCGAGGACCCCGTCGACCTCACCGTGGTGGGCGTGCGCTCGCACGCCGCGGGCGCGGTACTGCTGGACGACGTCGTGCAACCGGTCGAACGACTTCTGCTGGGGCTCGGAGAAGAAGCACTCCAGCGTGAGCCCGGGCTTGGCCCGCAGGTACGAAGCGACCCGCATCGCGATCTCGCCCGAGGCCGGATCGCCGTTCTCGTACCGCCCTTCGCCGGCGTATCCGTCGAGGTAGACCACGCGCTTGTCGTGGGACTGGGTACCGGTCATCCCGCCGAATTGCGGCAGGTACCGCTTGAGGAGATCGTGCTTGAACACGCTGGGCAGCGCCTTGTCCGCCCAGTAGCTCCCGCCTGTACCTGACGACATCGCCACCCCCAGATCTTGTGTCTGCCCCATCACAGATGGTGAAGCACGGCGGTGACCTCCAGCAAGGCCATGCGCTCGACATCGCCGCGCGTGACTGTGGCAGTGGGCTCACCGAGGCGAGCCGCTCTGGTCGGTACGCCAGAGGTGGCGCCGGTGATTCGGCCTGGTGAACCCGCTTGGTGTAGAAACCCGCACGTCAGAGGCGTTGTCAGTGGCGCCCTGTACGGTCCTGCTGAGCTGATGGGCAACCAGGCGCGTGTGGGGAGGTGGGTTGGTGGAGCGGGAGGTGCTCCGGGCGTTCAAGTTCGCGCTGGATCCGACCCCGGCGCAGGACGCCGCGCTGGCCCGGCACGCCGGCGCGGCGCGGTGGGCGTTCAACTACGCGCTCGGCGTGAAGGTGTCCGCGCACCAGCGGTGGCGGGCCGAGGTCGCCGAGCTCGTCGCCCAGGGAGTTGCGGAGGCGGAGGCGCGGCGGCGGGTGAAGGTGCCGGTGCCGTCGAAGCCGCAGATCCAGAAGCGGCTGAACGAGGTCAAGGGCGATTCCCGGGCCGACGGGCGGCTGCCGGAGGGCGTGTTCGGGCCGCAGCGGCCGTGCCCGTGGTGGCACGAGGTGAACACCTACGCGTTCCAGTCGGCGTTCATCGACGTGGACCGGGCGTGGAAGAACTGGCTCGACTCGCTGCGCGGCACACGGGCGGGGCGGAAGGTCGGCTACCCGCGGTTCAAGAAGAAGGGCCGCTCGCGGGACTCCTTCCGCCTCCACCACGACGTGAAGCGCCCGTCGATCCGGCTGGCCACGTACCGGCGGCTGCGGCTGCCGACGATCGGTGAGGTCCGCCTGCACGACTCCGGCAAGCGCCTGGGCAGGCTCGTCGACCGCGGTCTGGCGGTCGTTCAGTCCGTGACCGTCTCCCGCGCCGGGCACCGCTGGTACGCCTCGGTGCTGTGCAAGGTGACCATGACTGTGCCCGAGCAGCCGTCGCGGCGGCAGCGCGAGCGCGGGACCGTTGGGGTGGATCTCGGGGTGAAGACGCTCGCCGCCCTCTCCCAGCCCCTCGACCTGGCTGACCCGGGCAGCGTCCTGATCGCGAACCCGCGGCACCTGGCCCGCGCCGAGCAGCGGCTGAGGAAGGCGCAGCGGGCCCTGTCCCGTAAGGAGAAGGGCTCGAGGCGCCGGGAGAAGGCCCGACAGAAGGTCGCCCGGCTCCACCACGGGGTCGCCGTACGCCGCGAGAGCGCGCTGCACCTGGTCACGAAGCGGCTCGCGACCGTCTTCGCGGTCGTCGCCGTCGAAGACCTCCATGTCGCCGGGATGACCGCGAGCGCCCGCGGCACCGTCAAGGCGCCGGGCCGGCGGGTGCGGCAGAAGGCCGGCCTCAACCGGGCCATCCTCGACGCCGCCCCCGGCGAGTTCCGCCGCCAGCTCACCTACAAGACTTCCTGGTACGGATCCAAACGCGCGGTCTGCGACCGCTGGTTCCCCTCCAGCAAGACCTGCTCGGCCTGCGGATGGCAAAACCCACGCCTCACGCTCGCCGACAGGACGTTCACCTGCCCCGACTGCGGGCTGACGATCGACCGGGACCTCAACGCCGCCCGGAACATCGCCCGCCACGCCGTCGTGGCCGACGCACCACCCGTCGCCCCTGGTAGAGGGGAGACCAAAACGCCCGCCGAGCCCCGGTAAGACCAGACGACCGCAAGGCCGCCCGGCACGGAACGATGAAGCGGGAAGACACCCGGCCCCCCAGCCAGGTGCCACCCCAGCGGAGCAACCCGCTGGCGCCCCTCGTACATGCGCACAGCCAGGCCACACTCTTCTAAACCAGCAGGTCACGAAGGGTACGGCCCGGGCGCGCAGGGGACGACTGACAACCTGTCTTCCGCCCCCTTTCGGTCCCTGTGCGACCCGGGCGCGCAGGGGACGACCGTAACAGCCGCACCAGACCCCGTAGAGGTACCAGTACAGCCCGGGCGCGCAGGGGGGACGACCGGTGCGATGCCCACCCATCGGCCTGTGGCTGCGGTATGGCGCGCGCCGGGGGCGACCTGAGTGAAGCGGCGCACCCCCGGGATGTCGGAGCGGGGAGGACCTCTCCGGTGGCGGGGGAGTCGAGCCAGGACTGCAGGGCGGCTGCGGTGGCGGGGCGCTGGTCGAGTTGGTCGTCGCTCATCAGACGCAGCACACCGTCGTCTTCCTCGTCGGCCGGGACGGCCGCTCCCGCGTCCAGGAGCGATTTGGGGCCCGTAGGCCTTCTCGGCGATCCAGGCGAGCTCCGTGGGGTGTAGCCCGTCCAGGACGTCGGTAACGGCGGTGCGCGGGGTGTGTGGGTTGGCGGTGAGGGCGGCCAGGCCTGGACGCGGCGGTGCTCGTTGTGGCGTTCCAGGAGCCGGGCTGGGCAGTCATGGTCGGGATCGACGTTGTTAGGGGGCGGGGCGCAGCAGTTCCTCGCTGGGAGCGGCTGAGGGAACTGGGTGTGGTCAGGAACGCTGGGCGGCGACGGGAGCGGTACGGGCTCGGGGCAGGGTGATGCCTTGTTCTTGTGCTGCCGTTCCGGGGCGCAAGGTCCAGGGAACGGTCCCGGTGCTCGTAAGCCAGTTGTTCGCGAGAAGGCGCTGCACGATGAACCACCGGAGCTGGTATGGCAGGTTCCATCCCATGCCTTCCGCGACCTGCCGGAACGAGGGGCCATGGCCGTGCTCGGCGCGGAAGGCCACCGTGAAGGCGGCGGCCTGCGGGCCGTGGTCGGGGTGCTCGGTCTTCCACTGTCCGTACAGAGTCCTGGTCTGCTTGGACATGAATTGGGCTCGGCTGGGGGTCGTGAACGCCTCTGCCACTCGCTCGGGGGCAAGCCCGCACAGGCCGCAGGTCTCGATGCTCTCCACATGCCGCTGCAGGCCGGGAGTGGCGGCTTGCTTCCACCGAAGCCACGCATCCGGGTCGAAGCGGAATCCGCGTGCTGGCTTGGCGGGAGCACCGGTGCGCGCCCGTTCCTCCTCGGTGGGCGGCCGAAGTCCGGAGAGGTGGCGTACCTGGGGGTCGAGGCGGTACCGATCACCGGATAGCTCGGCGAGGAAGCCTTTCTCCATGAGCTTTGGGAGTTCTGCCCTGCAGGCTGCCGGCAGTTGGGGTGGAAGGGAGCCGAGGAGCCGGGAGGTGGCGTGGGCGGCGAGGAACAGGCCGGCCAGGCGGGCGGCGGGCGGGAGTTTCTTTACCGGTTTGGCCGACAGCGACTTCGTGGTCCAGCCCGATACGCGTGAGCGGGTCAGCTTTCCGAGTGGCAGGGGGTGGTCGTCGTTGCGGGTCAGCTCCGGGACGGTGACGGGAGTCGGAGGTGCGGTGGGGTCGGTGCCGAAGACGGTGTCCGTCAGTTGCCATCCCAGGCCCCGCAGGGCGTTTACGGCTTCGTGGGCGTCGCCCAGGCGAAGTGAGGCGAGATCCTGGCCGGTGATGTTACCGACGCCGCCGCGCGCTGCCCGAATGGCAACCACCGCCGCCAAGAGCTGCGCGTCGGGACCGGGCAGGGGCAGCGCCGCAACATAGTCGAGCAGGGCGCGGGCCGCTTCACCCTGCTTTGTGGTCAGCAGGAAGGCGAGCTGCGGGGGCGTGCCGCCCGGGGCTGTACTGGCGCAGGACGCGTTCGACGCTGATGCTGGCATACCTCGCCCAACGGACGCAAAGCGCAAGAGTTACGCGAACACAAGCCGCGGTTCATACAGCCCGCGAAGGCATCACCGCGAAGTGGCCGCCGCCGTAGGTGGTCCCTCAACCTGCGGCCCGAGTCGCCGGCCTACGGCACGCACCTCCGCCTGCTCACAGCCCGGATCATCGACGCAGCCAACCAGCGGGCCGGCAGGTCCGTGGTCCGCAAAGTCCGCGTCCTTCCGGCCGGTGCCGCTGCCGTTCCGGCGCCGGAACCGGCCGCTGACCGCTGGGCCGAGTCCCAGCCGGCCAGCCCGGTGAAAACCAGGGAGAACGCCTCGGCCGGGTACCGGCGCCCGCTCGAGGTCCTCCTGGCCACAAGTACTCCGACGAACGGCGAGAGCTGACAGAATGCGGTTCCTCGTGGATCGGGACGGAGGAGGGGACGTCGGTGATGGGGCCCGATGAGCCCGCCGGGCGCGTCGATATGGCCGCTGCCGCGCTCAGGGCGGCCAGGGAAGACGCCCGCTTCCGCAGGGCCCGGGCGCGCCGCAGCCAGATGACGCTGCCGCCGCCGCGACGGCGCCGCAACGCCGTGCCGGTCCCGTTCGAGCAGGTCCTGCTCGACCTTATCGAGAGGCGTTTTCCGGTTCCTTCCCTCGCCGTGGCGAGCGCGCTGTGGCAGGAGCGGGTAGGACCCGATCTCGCCAAGCATGTTGCCGTCACCGCGTACGACGCAACGGATGGGGTGCTGTCTGTGCGCGCCGACTCGGTGGCGTGGGCGACGCAGACCCGTCTTCTTGCGCCCCGGCTGACGTGCGTGCTGAACGAAATCTTCGTGCAGGCCGGTGTTGGGCCGGTTCGGACGATGCGCCTCGCCGGGCCGAAGCTGACGCCGGTGCAGGTGGCCGGCGTGGAGAGGGAAGGGGCCTGTGCCGAGGCCTTCCGCTCGCTGCCGCGGCAGATGTCCTGGCTGCCGCGGGCTTTCGCCCCTCGCTACGCCCCCGTCATGGATCAGGCGGTGGACGACGCGGTGTCCCGGCAAGCGGCGCAGGCGGAGCGGGAGTCACGTGGCCGACTGGAGCGCCAGCGCGCCCGCACCGCAGCGGCGGCTGGAAGTTTCGAGGCCTCCGACTCGGTGTGGGAGGCGGCACTGCGCCGGGCCCGGATGGAGAAGGCGAGTGCACCGTCACCGTCGCCGGGGCCATAAAGTCGTTGTCCGATCACGACCATTCACCGGACGTGTCGACGCCGGCACGGCGGCGGGGGAGCGGGGGAACACCACCATGAGCAACGAGTCAGACGGCCGAGAGACCTCGGGCAGCGACGAGGCCGCGGTGTCGGCGGAGAAGACCGTGCTGCGCGCGATGCTGCTGTCCACCGACACCATCGCCGACGTCGTCGAGATGCTCCATCCCCGCGACTTCTACGAGCCGGCCCATGGCCTGATCTATGAGGCCGTGCTCCACGTCTACGGCTCTGGTGAAAGCCCCGACCTCCTTCGAGTGGCCAAGGTGCTCGACTCTGACGGAAGCCTGGACGCCGCCGGCGGCCGTGACTATCTCGACTTGCTGATTGCCAGAGGCAGCGGCGATGGCTGGCGCCGCGCCGCTGAGCGTGTGCAGGCCCACGCCATGCTGCGGCGCACGAAGGAAGCTGCCGCCCGGGTGGAGAGCCTTGCCGCCGAGAGCACGCCGGAGGAGGCCGATCGTCTCGCCGACATCGCTCAGGCCGAAATCCTCGCGGCCACCGCTCAACGCCCCCGCGGCCTCGCCCCTTCCTACTCGATCGGCGATGTCCTGGAGGGCGCACTCGACGAGCTCGAGGCGGCCGGCAGCACCGGCATCCTCAGCGGAGTCCCGACCGGCTTCACTGACCTGGACCTGCTCACCGGCGGACTGCGCCCCGGACACCTGATCGTCGTCGCCGCCCGGACCGCGATGGGCACCTCCACTCTCGCCCTGGACCTCCTGCGCTCCGCCGCGATCAAGCACGGCCTGCCCGCGGCCCTGTTCACCTATGAGTCGGGCCGCGAGGAAATCGCCACCCGCATCCTGTCCGCGGAAGCCCGCGTGGCCCTGCATCACATGCGAGGCGGCATGATGGACGACGAGGACTGGATCCGGCTGGCCCGCCGAGTCCCGGACGTCGCCAAGGCCCCCGTGTACATCCAGGACGAGGCGTGGCCCACGTTCACCGACCTGAGGGCGCAGTGCCGCCGGCTCGCCGGCCAGCGGGACGTCAAGCTGATCGTCGTCGACAACCTGCAGATGATGACCTACGGCACCCGCCCGCTGGGATCCCGCTACGAAGAGATCTCCGAGATCTCCCGCTGCCTGAAACTGCTGGCCAAGGAACTGCACGTCCCCATCGTCGCCATCTCCAAGGCCAACCGCGGCGCCGAACAGCGCACCGACAAGAAGCCGATGCTCATCGACCTCCGCGACTCCGGGTCCCTGGAGGACAACGCCGACCTCGTCATCCTCCTGCACCGCGAGGACGCCTACGAGAAGGAGTCGCCCCGCGCCGGCGAGGCCGACTTCATCGTCGCCAAGCACCGAGGCGGCCCCACCGCCACCATCACCGTGGCCTTCCAAGGCCACTACTCCCGATTCGTCGACATGGCCCGAACCTGAGGGAGACTCTGAGATGCTCGACATCCTCGGCCGCTACGAGGGCGCCCACGGCGACTTCTGCAAGGTCCACCTCTGCTGCCGCTGCCAGCAGCGCCCCTGGGCCAAATGGGTAGGCGAAGAACGCCTCTGCGGCCTGTGCGCCTCCTGCTGCCAAGACTGCGGCCGCGCGCCGGCGCCCCACCTCCAAGGCCTCGACAACGGCCTGTGCGCGGACTGCCGCGGAGTCTGCCAGCGATGTGGCAACGCTCTTCCCGAGGACAGCACCTGCACCTGCAACAAGTGGAAGCGCGGCCCTGGGCGAGACCCCGTCGGCTTTATCATGCAGGGCTTCCCCCAACCACTCCTTCAGGCCCTCGGCCACCGGTTGCCGCCCACCCTGCCCGACATCCTGTTCGCCGAGCTTGCCCACCGAACTCCTGCCCAGCTCCTCGACCGCATCGAGCGTCGCTGGCACAACCGGTGGTCCCACGCCATCCACGAACGCGATGAGGACAACCGGCGCCGCTGGGCCCCCCAGGAGATCGCCGAGTTCCTTGTCAGGCCCAGGTCCTGCGGTGACCGAGCCTGCGAAGACGGCCGCCTCCTCCACGACGACTCACCCTGCCCGCACTGCCAGCAGCCCGAGAACCGGTTCGTCCCCGGAACAGCCGGTCCTGCGACCACCGAGCACGCCCGTAAAACTGCCGCAGAGATCCGCCAAGCCCTCGTCGCCAGCCGTACCGACCGAAAGAAGCGCCCCGAACTGCGCGACGCTTCAGCCCGACCAGGACATTGGCCACGATGAAGCCAGCCGGCGCGACGGAAGCGAGCGGAAGGGGCAGAGCCACACCGCCCACCGCCCTGCGGTCCTTCTCCGTCCCACCGGCCTGCGAGGTGCCCCTCCCCAAGCCGGACGGGACGGCGGTCACTCAGCCCGCGAAGCAGGCGCGGGCCACGGTTCCGTCCCGGCGACGCAAGGGCCCGCCGGTCTACAGGACCTGCGAAGACGGACCCTCATCCACGGCGATTCGCCCGCCAGCAGCCCGAGAACCGGTTCGTCCCCGGAACAGCCGGCCCTGCGACCACAGAGCAGGTCCGCAAGACCGCTGCAGAAGTGCCTGACCAGTTACTCGTCGAATCCGGTGGCTGCGACGGTGACCCCTTGGACCCTGCCATCTTCGGGGCGGAGGACGGCGTCCCCGACACTGCGCCTCGGTTCGTACTCGACGACCTGGACGGCCTCGCCGCTTGTGATTTTCCGAAAGACATCGGGGAAACGGTCAGCGAAGTCGAGGCCGATGGAGAGCAAGTCGCCACGCAGCCAGGTCAGGTGATTCCTCGCGCGCTGAAGGCGCTGGTCCTCGGGGTACCGGCAGCGAACTGGGGGCGCGGACGGGCCGGGCACGGTGGAATCCGGTGAGATGATGAGCGCGCCGCCTTCATCACTGACTGTCAGGCGAAAGCCACGTTCGTGGATCGCGTCGCTCCAGGAATCGGACTCCAGGGCATCGATCACATGCTGGAGTGCTGCGTAAGTACGGCGGTGTCTCGTGGCGGTCATGGATTCGTCCTACCAGGGTTGCCGCGGTCAGGACGGGAACGCAACACCAAGGGGCGCGGCCGGCTTGTACCAACCTGGAGGAAGCGCGCATCGGGGCCTCCGACGGAGATGACGCTGCGGCCGGGCGGGGAAGGCATCCGTGGCGCGCCGCTAGCACCTGGCCGAACACCGGCATGAGCCTCCGAGGCGCTGCACACCCAAAGCAGCGGTGGCCGCCGCCCGCTGAGGGCATCGGTCCGCCGATCCAGCCCGTATCGGCCACCGACGACCGCGAGACGGCGCAGCTCCGCGGTCTAGCCGCAGTCGAATGGCACCGTGCCGCTGCCCCGGATCTCCAGCTCCCCGGCCTCAAGGTCGCCCTCGCCACCCGGAGGGAAGGTGAAGGGTGCCTCCGCTCCGTCGTCGAGGCGCAGGAGCAGGCTGTTCGCCTGGTGCATGGCGAACGCGTCCGTCCCTCCGGAGGCGTACAGCGTGCCGCCCCATTCGATCCCGCCGCCGCCGACCGGACTCGAACCGGCGAAGGACCGCACGCTCTGCGGCGGGCTCGGCTCACACCACAGCTCGGCGCGGACCGTGTAGTCGACTCCATCGGCGATGACGGTCGCCGACCCGTTGTATCTGCCCATGGCATCCACCCTGACACCGCGTCTCGGGGGCGGCGACTGCGCCGTTGGCGGCAGACATGACCGGCCTTCAAGGCGGCTATCGCTGTGCGGCGGCCGCGAGGGCATCCATGCCGGGCCCGCTGGCCGGGGGCCGGCCGGTGCGCTGCTGGTAGTGGGGCGCGTGCTGGCTATCGCGCGAGGTAGACGGCGAGGCGGTCGCATCGGGAGCAGAAGGCCCGCCTGGGGTTCAAACGAAGCGCGCAGCGGTCGGCGCTCCTGTCCGACGCGGTGTGTGTCCTGGCGACGGTGGGGCTGATCGCTGGCGCCTGACCCTCCCACCTGCGAGGTCCCGGAGTCTCAGAGCTGGCCCTCCCATGTGCCGAGGAAGGCGAAGACCACACCCAAGACCGTCCCAGCCGTGAAGAGGAGGCCGATGATGGCGATGAACAGGATGAGGGACGCGAACCGGATCCGCTGGCCCCGCGACTTGACCGGGCACACGCGGCCGGGGTCGCGCGGGTCGTACATCGCCTCGATGCTCCACGTCTGGACGGAGTGTCGCACGCCGCGGAACACGCCGGCCGGATCGACGTACTCGTACCGGCCGGGCTGGCTCTGGAGCCGGACGGCGGTCGTCCGGACGCCGTGCTTCCGCAGGTACCGCTCCTCGATCGGCTCGAACATGAGCCATGCGGCGAGCGCGAGGGTCGGGACCGCGAAGAACCCGGAGATGAAGACGACGATGGCGCCGGGGTGCCCCGAGGAGCGCGCGAGCACGCACAGCCCGATGACCACGAGGGTCGCGATGAGCGCGCCCCGCTTCACCCCGCGGAGCCACCTCCGGTAGCTCGGCTGGTAGAGGCGCTCCCCGGTGACTAGGTCGGCACCGGCGATCGCCTCCGTACGCTCGGGGAGCGCGGCGTTCACGGCATCGGCGAAGGCGACGGCCGCGGCCTCGTCAGCCACGTCCCAGATCCGGTGGACGTGCGTCCTCTCCGCGGTCGGCGAGGCGGTCAGCTCGATCGAGACGGTCCGCCCGTCGACGAGCACGCGGCTGACGGCCTCCAGCGGGATGCGCGCCTGCTCGTGCGGGCGGCGCAGGAGCAGCGCGTCGCCCTCCGCGAGGACGACGGTGTCCCCGTCGGCGTGGAGAGCCGGTATGGGTGGAGTGATCGACATGGCCGTGATCGTACGGGGGCCCGCCCCCTGTCAGTCCCCGCCAGCCGGAGCTTGGCCCACACTCGAGCCTTCGTCCACTCCGAGAAACGCCGGTGGGCCGTCGCTCCCGACGGCCCGAACGACGCGGACGGCAACTGCTGCCACGTGCAGCCTGACGTGGCCACGAACACGATCGCGGCCAGCACTTCCCGGTCACCGTGGCGGCGTCGGCCACCGCCTTGAGGTCGCAAGGGGGCCTCTGGCACCACCCGCTGGAGAAACTTCCACAACTCCTCCGGCACCAGCCGCCCAACGATCCCCAAGAGCTATAGCCTACCGAGGCAGCCAATGAGATGACGTCTTAGGTACTCTGCTCCAATTTCACTTCCTACCCCACCTGCGCTTATGATCAAATCTCTCATCTGAGGGAAGGTTGTCTAATGGGCGCACGCAGGATTGCAGCGCTGGTGGCCGGTATCGTCACCTTTGTCACTTTGTCCGCTTCACCCGCTTTTGCGGATAGGGGTCAATCTGGCGAAATGGTCAATTGGGGCCCCAACGGGACCAAATGCGCTACACCTGAGGGGAATAGTACGGCGAACGGCACCGTCCTCACTATTTGGGATTGCACGGGAAGCCCTCTTCAGCAGTTCATCTGGGAACATGACTACCAGATCCGGCACATTTCTAGTGGAAAGTGCATCACTCCACGCGGGAACGCGTCCGGAACTGATGGTGCGGTCCTCACCCTCTGGCCGTGCGACAATGTTGATGGAAGCTCCCAGATGTTTGATACATGGCCTGGTGATCGCTTTGATCAGCAGGTATGGACTGTTTACGGGAGTAAGTGCATAACGAATTATGGCAACGGTGGTAGTAACGGGACATGGATGACCCTATGGAAGTGCAACTCCTACTTTCCGTTGGTTCAGAATTGGCACATGCCCGGTGACCTCTAGAGCTTCCTGGATCACTTCGTGAGTTTTGCGAATTGCTCTGCATTTTGTGGAAGTAGTCACTGACCCCGCCACGAAGGGTCCGGCGAGACATCCGTCCGCCGGACCCTTCGGCATTCACGGCGACCGACGGACTGTCTCACCTCCTAAGATGTCATCTTATTTGGCGCGTAAATGTAGGGGTCAGGCTTGCCGAGGTGCACTTCTGGTCTGCGAGTTCCGCGATGCTCCATGAGTGACTAAACCGATAGGTCCCGTGAAATACGTCTACGCCATGGCCCACCTCGACGACGACGTCCGTCGGGCCGCGAATGACCGCAGCTCAGACGCTGGCCTTCGGCCCGGGGCTATGGGGGGCAGACGGGATCACCTCGCCTTTCTCGGGCAAGAGCCCGACCCCCTCACGGTTACGGCGTGAGAAGCAGCCTTGTGCACGGCTGACGGCGAACGCCGTAGAGGCGGGCGATGAGGTGGAGCCGTCTCGCGCAGCAGGCCCGACCAGGTCCGCCCAGACGCGGCGGTGCTTCAGGATGGCGGGCACGTCAGCGATGGTCACCGTGCCCTTGGCGGCCAGGTCGGTCAGCATCTTCTCGTCGGCGTGCACCAAGAGCTGGCCGCGCAGCCGCTTGGCCGATGTCCGGGCCAGCAGTGCGGGCAGGGCGGCCTTGAGGGCGTCCTCCCGCCAGCGCTCGGTATGGGAGTCGAAGCCGTGAGGCGTTGAAGAGCTCCCAATCCCCGGTCGTCGCCGCCTCCGCCCGCTACCTCCACGACACGATCATCCACGGCCCCTACCTCCTCGAACCCATCGGGGACGTCATCGAGCGGCTGTGGCCGCTGCCCGGCCCGCAGCCGCCCGCAGCTTCATCACCTCCCAGCACCGGGCCCTACGCGCCCTCGGTGCCGCCTAGGAACTGTCCGGCCGATCTTGGGAGCAGGCATGATGCCTTGGTGATCAGCTTCGAGATCGAGAACCCTTGGACGCCCGCCCATCAAGCGGTGGAGTCCAGCGAACCCGCCACGCTCACCCGGCTCCTCGACGAAGGAGCGGACGTCGATGAGGTCTGCTGCGGGATGACGTTGCTGATGCACGCCATCGACCTGGAAGGGGACTCGGCGCTGCAATCGGGGAAACCGATCGACAGTGCTCTCACCGCGATCGTCCTTGCCTACGGCGCCGATCCTGCGACAGAGATCGACGGCAGAACAGCCCACGACTTGGCCCGCTATTACGATCACGGCATGGCGATCAGGCTGCTGGATCGGTTCGGCACCCGCCAGGCCAAACCGAAGGCCCGATTCAGAAGCATCCGCCGGCGGTGGCTTCGCCGATGATCGGCCGGACAGGTCCTATACGCCCGACCTCGCCCAGCGCCTGCGGTGCAGCGCCCGCCTGGCCGCCGAGATCGTCCGCAGCGGCGTCTCGCACTCCGAACGCGAGCACCTGGGCGCGATCCGGAACCACCTCGTCGCCACCCGAGGAGCCCGGCCGGACCTGGTCGAGGCTCTTGTCAGTGCCCCGTGACACCCTGACGGAGCCCGGCGGCCCCAGCCGATGCGGCCGCCGGGCGGGGCAATCAGACCAGAGGAGCGCAGGTGGAGAACGTCCGGATCACGTGGATAGAGGGCGGCGAGCGGCGGGAGTCCGCGGTCGCTTTCAGCCCGGCGGCTGCCGAGGACTACAAGGCGGCCTACGAGGCGCGGCCCGGTGTCTCGGACGTGCAGATCGTCCCCGCCCCCGTCGAGCTCGCGCGACGCGCCCGGCCTGCATAGCCTGCCGTCAGACCCCAGGGGGGCGTCGGGCCTGGGTGAGGTGGATGACGCGGCTGCCGCCATGCTCGCGCTGCCGAGCGAGCTCCTCATGAGCGTGGTCCTGGCGCAGGACGACGCCGTCGGCTGGCCGCTCCTTCTGGAGCTGTGCCCGGCGTGCGACGCGGACACCCCGTCCCGACCGGCCGCCGGGCACCTGCTGCGGGTCCTCGCCGACGACGGCGACCGCGACGCCGCGCACCTCCCGGAGGCCGCGCGCCTCGTCCTCGAATGGACCAGGGAGCGCATGGCCGCCGCCCCGGGTGCCGCACGTCGCACCGAGACGCCAGGCGCCCGGCGCTCCCCGGCTTCCCGGCCCGGCCGCTCCTGTACACCGCCCGCAAGGGAGGGCGTGCGATCACGGCGCCGACGTGCATAGCCTGAGGTCAGACCTAGGGGGGCGTCCTGGAGGAGCGTCGATGCCCCGTCCGATGTGGACCGGAGCCATTTCGTTCGGCCTGGTCACGGTGCCGATCAGCTTGGAGCCGGCGACCGAGAGCCATGACGTCTCGTTCCGGCAGATCCACTTGGAGGACGGCGGCCGGATCCGCTACCAGAAGCGGTGTGACATCGACGGCGAAGTCGTGACCGAGGACCAGATCGGCCGGGCGTACGAGGTCGACGAGGAGACGTTGGTCCCGATCACGGACGAGGACCTCGCCGGGATGCCGCTGCCGACGGCGAAAGCCATCGAAATCGTGGCGTTCGTCAGCGCCGACTCCATCGACCCCGTCAGCTACGGCGCCGGCGACTACTACGCGCGCCCCTCCGGCCCTGTCGCGGCGAAGCCGTACACCCTGCTCCGGCAGGCCCTGGACCGCACGGAGAAGGTGGCGGTCGCGAAGTACGCGCTGCGCGGCCGCGAGCGGCTCGGGCTGATGCGGCCGCTCGGCGAGGCGCTCGTGATCCAGGGGCTGCACTGGGGGGACGAGATCCGCTCGCCCGCCGCGGTCGCCCCGCCCGAGGCCGAGATCACCGAGCAGGAGATCGAGGGCGCGCTCGCGCTGCTGGAGACGATGAGCCTGGAGCACCTGGCCGACCTCGGGGACTGGCTGACCGACCACTACACCGAGGCGCTGCACGAGGTGATCGAGGCGAAGACGGAGCACCGGGCGCCCCGGCCGGTCGGGGGCGAGGAGGCGCCGACCGCGCCGGTCGTCGACCTGATGGCGGCGCTGGAGGCCAGCGTCGCCAAGGCGAAGGAGTCGCGCGGCGAGGGCGGTGCACCCGGCACGGTGCACGAGATGCCGAAGCCGAAGAAGAAGACCGCGGCCGCCAAGAAGACCGCGGCGAAGAAGGCCACCTCCGCGAAGAAGGCCCCGGCCAAGAAGACGGCGGCGAAGAAGACCACGTCCCGACGGAAGTCCGCGTAGAGCACGGCAGCCGGCCCCCGGATACGGCTGAACCCCCGGCACGGGGGAGCCGGGGGTTCAGGGAGCAGCACTGCCGCATGGGGTCGGCGGTACACCCCCCAGAGTAGCGGTGAGTTCCCGTTCAAGTGCGCTGTGTGACGGAATCCGTCAGGTCGTGGCGTACGGCCTGCGCCCCCTGGGGCCGGCGCCGGGGGTGGCCGCCGATATGGGGGTGCATCACCCCTGGTCACGGCAGGGGTTGGTGGGTGATGATCGCGTCCCACTCCCCAGGTGCACGGAAGGGGGCGGTGGTCGTGGGTGAGGGTCACAGAACGGTGGCGACGGTGGTGCGCGCCGGACCGCGTACTGTCCTGGTGTCGCTGTCGGGGTGGCATCGGGGGCAGGTCCTCGCGCCGGTCGGGACCCGAGTCCTCGCGGCCGCCGGCGGCCAGGTGACGCCCGGGAGCCGCTACTGGGTCACCGGGAACCTGGACGCGGTGCTCGACACCGGTCTGGCGCTGCGGGACTGGGAGCCGGCATGACCGGCCCACCCTGCCGTACGGGCGGCGCCGGCCGGCGCCCGATGCCGTACGAGTGGGTGCGGGGCGGGGGCTGCGCGGTGAAGCTGGGTGTATGAGCATCAGCAGCGAGCGGCCGGTGAGTGCCGAGCAGGTCTATGCAGCGCTGGCTGCGCTGGGGGCGGCGCCGGTGGCGGATCCGGACCTTCGGCCGGAAGGACCGCTCGAAGAGGACCGTCTGCACCTGCTGGGGAGCCTGCTCGCGAAGACGGAACTGGAGATCACCGCTTCGACCCGGCGTCCGGAGGACGAGGAGATCGTCGACATCTTCGACGCCGTGGTCGGCTGGAACGAGCAGGTGGGGCCCGAGAGCGACCTCGCGACCAGCGTCCTGGTGAACCGGTTGGAGCGCACTGCGATGCAGGTCTCGGAGTCCGATTCAGAGGAGCCGGCGCCGGGGCGGGAGGCGTCTTTCGCCGCCGTGATGGCGGCGACGTTCGCGCTCGCGGCCCAGTTGCACGCCGAGCGCGGCGATGCCGCCGGCACCCGGCAGGCCCTCGGCGGGGTCGAGGAAGCGGTCATCGACGTCCTGCAGAACGTGCACGCCCTGCGCGTCGTCATCGGCGACGCGCAGGGCAGCGAGGACTGACCCGGCGCCCGGGCCGGTGTCGGTCAGTCCAGGTCGGCGCTGGCGAGGGAGATCGCGAGCGTGATGTGGGGGACGGCGCTCAGGCAGAGCTCGGCCGCCGTGCTCGGATCGGGCGCGGTGCGCGCCTGCTGGAGCGCGAGCAGGGCGGCGTCCACCGCGGCGTCGACGGCTGAGTCGAGGACCTCGTCCGCGGTGAGCTCGCCGCCGGCGACCAGCTCGCGCACCAGAGCGGCCGCCTCCTCGGGCGCCTGCCGCCACTGGTCGGCGACATCGGCACCGGCGCTCACCAGGTCCATGTCGGCGGCCTGTTCCGGGGTCGGCAGCGGCACACTGTGCTCCCCGGGCGGATCGGCCGACTCGGCAAGCTCCTCGGCGGCCGCCACGGCGCACCGCGCCGCGTAGGTCCGCCGGGCTTCCTCCCGCTCGCGCGCTGCGGCGGCGGGCCAACGGGCATCGTCCTCGGCACGGGCCCGGTCCAGCAGGAGAGCGGCGGAGAGGCTGACCTGGATGCACGGCAGCGGGTCCACCTCCACCCCTTCCTGGTGGGGCGGGGCGGCGGCGATCGGCTCGTACACCGCGCCCGCTGCGTCGGCGCAGGCACCGATCAGCGTGGTGAGGGCGGCGATCAGCCGCGCGTGGCGGCGCCGGCGGGAGGGCAGGGCCAGTCGGTCCGGTGTCACGGTCACCCCCGCACTATGCCGTCCGGCCCTCACCCTCTGGGCGGCTTTCGGCCCACCGCCCGGGCGTCGGCCCGGGCGCGGCGCCGTCCGCCTGGATCCGCGGGGCGTCGGTGAGGGGGAACTCGTTCATCAGGCGGTGGGCGAGGCCGATCCAGTTCACGCTCGGATGCGTGCCGCTGCGGTCGACGTACTGCAGGTGCTCCGGCTGAGGGTCCTGCTCGGTCAGGAACCGCCGCAGCCAGAACCCGTCACGGTGCCTGCCCACCAGCCGGGTGGCGGCCCGCATCCACTCGTTGCCCACGCCCTGCAGCAGGCCCTCCGCGAGCTGCTCGCCCGTCCTGTCGTCCGCGACCGTCGTCACCGATGTCGCCGTTGCCTCGGTGCCCGCCGTGCCATCTCCCTCGGCCTCCAGGCAGCACCCCGTGAAGGGCGCGCTGCCCTTCACCCCCTCTGTGGAGAGGGGCGGTGGACGACAGGAGAGGGACGCGAATCGGTGTCAGGAAACTGCCGCGGGCCGGGTCGGGTACCCGGCGCGCGGGTGCGGACTGGGGAGCGTGAGGCCCGGCCCTGCGGGACAGAGCCGCCCCGCGTCACCGGCCGGGGCGGCTCTGGTCCTTCGAACTCCGTAGTCGGACTAGTTCTTCTTCACGTGCGCCGCATCGAGGCTGTCGTCGATGCGGTAGCGGACCCCGGTGGTCTGGCCGGCCTCGGCGCCGGGGTCGATCAGGTCCACGAACTCGACGAGCTTGTTGTAGAGGCGGCTGCAGCGGGCGGAGGCCGCGACGTCGTCCTCCTTGGTCCCCTCCTGCAGCGCCTTCAAGAGCTGGGCGAGGTTGTGGCCGGAGAGGAGAATCTCCTGCATCCCCCTGTGGGCGGGGCCCTCCGAGAGCTTCCTGATCCGTCCCTCGGGCAGGTTCGGGTCGACGCTGAACCGCTTCTCCTCCAGGATGCCCGGGTGGTGCGGCTGGTCCATAACCCCCGTGAGGCGGGTGCTCTGGGTCCAGGCCGGCTTCCACTGGCCGAAAGCGCGGATGGCCATGAAGGTCCAAGTGTCCTCGTGGCAGACCAGGGTCAGGTACGAGACGCCGGTGGCCGCCCTGATGTTGGCGTTGTGCTCCTCCATGTCGGTGGAGTTCTCCGCAAGGGCCTTCTGTCGCGCGGCCCGGTCCTCCTCACGCCACCGCTTCTCCTGCTCCCACTGGTCCTGCTCGATCTGGCGCTTCAGGGCCTGGTTGGCCCGGTACTCCTCGCGCCACGTCTTGAACACGCACCCTCCCCGGTGATCACTGAAAGTGACACGATTATGCCGGTGCGTATCCACGGTCCGGTAGTGCGCCTTAGGCCGACTCGTTTGCGTCATCACGCCTCCCCGTGCGGTCGGGGGCCGCAGGCTTGACCGTCTTCACGCGCGGGGTGCACGGCGGCTGAGGGGGCGGACTCGCTCCGCCGGGTGCGCCGGGCGCGCAGGCGCCGGACGCTCCAGGTGATGGTGGCGATGGCGAGGCCGGCGGAGAGGCTCCCGAGGAACTCGGGCAGCGCAGAGGCAAGGACGTCGTACACGGGAAAGCGGGCACGCCACAGCGCGGGCCCTGGCGTGCCGTGCTCCTCTGTGTGGTGCGACGACGGACGATCTTGCGCCCGGGCCCCGGGGCGCGTTCTGCGGGGACGGTCTCAGCGCCCGCTAGATGAACCCCCTTGACGGGGGCGAGGTCGGCTCGGGCGCCTACCCGCGATCAGTCTGTCCCGCCGGTCCGCCCCGCCGAGGCTGTTCGACGCTTCCTCCCTATATAGATGGGAGATCCCGGTATCACCCGATTCGGCCGGGCAAGCTGCCCAGGCTCCCGGGAACCCGTCCGCGATTCGCGGACGGGCGAGGTCGCGTCGGATAACCTCCGACGCGACAGAACGGGCATCCGGACCCGCCGGAACGCGCGTCGGCGAAGGGGAGGACACCCGACGTGAGCACGCACCCCGACCTGCCCGACACCCTGGTCCACTTCACCGGACGCCCCCGGTCGCCGCGGGATCTGCCGCCGGACTTCGCGGAGGGAAGCGCCGAGGACCGGCTGGTGAGCATCCTGCAGGGCGGGGCCCTGCGCGGGGCCCCGGTCTTCGGGGCCGACGCCCCGGTGCTCTGCTTCAGCGAAGCGAGTGAGGAGGCACGCCGCGTCATGCTCCGCGACGGCGCCGGCGCACGCCGCCCCTACGACCCGTGGGGCCTCGTGCTCGACCGTCGACAGCTCGTGGAGGCCGGGGCCCGGCCCGTCCTCCACGTTTCTTACGAGGAGCGCGCCGTGATGCAGGCCAGCCTGTCTCCGAAGACGTACAACCGCTGCGTGGCCTATGAGCCGGGGCGCGTGGACTGGCTGCACGAGCGGGAGTGGCGGCTGTGCTTCGAGGCCGCGGAGGAGCCTGAGCTGTCTATCCGTCCCCGGCTCGTGGTCGATGTCGGAACGGTGTCCACCGCGCCGCCCCTCGTCGTCGGCGTCATCGTCGGTACCCCGGGCTGGACCCCGCCGCCCCGCTATCGGAGCTACGAGGAGGCACGAGCTGAGCTCGACCTCGTGGTGCGGCTGGTGCACAGCGCGATGGAGACGAGCGGTTACCAGGGGTCCGGCATCCCGTTGATCGCGTACGGCGTGCAGTTCGCCCGGCCCGCGAACGGCCTGGCCCGCTGGTACTGGAACGGCACAGAACTCGTGCCGGACGGCGTCATCGACATCCAGGCCCAGGAATGGGCGACCACCCAGAACTGGGGAGGCACCCTGCCCGGGCTCAGCTACACCATCACCCCCGAAACAGACCGAGAGGAGCTGCGCGGTGACGGCCGTATCTGAGTCGACCGCCCCCCGGCCCCCATGATGTCCGGCCGGTGTCGCTGGACCTGGAGGCCGCCGAGCGCCAGGCGCTCATCGAGCGGTGGGCCGAACGCCACGGCGTCGACGCCGCCCGGCGCCTGGCCGAGGCCGAGGACCTGGCCGACGCGGTCGCCGCCGAGATCACCCCAGACAACACCGTCGACACCTACGACAAGAGCTGGCGGGTGTGGGAACGGTTCTGCGCCTTGGCCCGGCTGCCGGAGCACGAGGGCAGCCGGGGCGCGCTGGTGGCGTTCGTGGCGTGGATGCTGCGCGAGGGCCGACAGAACGGCACGGGCTACGCCCCGTCATCGGCCTCCACCCACCTGGCGGCCGCCGTCGTCGGACTGCGCCAGCGGGGCGTGAAGGTCTCCGACGACGACCAGGCCGAGGCCCGCGCCACCCTGGAGGGCTTGGCGGTCAAGCTGCTGCAGGCCGGGGAACGGCGCGGCCGCGGACAGGCGGTCGGCGGTGACATCGACGGGCTGCGGGCCATCGCCCGCACCTGCCCCGACACCCTGACCGGCGACCGGGACAAGACCCTGGTGCTCACCGGCTTCCACTACGCCTGCCGCTCCCAGGATCCGGCCGGCTGCTGACCGGCGACGTCACCCTGCACCCGTGCGGCCTGGTCTTCGCCGTGCTCACCGGCAAGACCAAGCACTCGGTGCGCAACGCCAAGATCCGCTCGACGATCCCGAGATCTGCCCGGTCCGCGCGCACACCGCGTACCGCAGCCGGCTGGTCGCCGAGCACGGCGAGCGGTGGGCCGACCCCTCTACTCCGGCTTTCGTTGGTATCGACCGCTGGGGCCGCGTCACCGGCGGCATGGTGCCCGACTCCGTCACCCCCGCCATCAAGCGGATCTCGACCCGGGCCGGGGTCCCGGTCGCCTGGACCGGGCACTCGCTGCGCATCGGCCTGGCCTCCGTCGCGCGCCGCGCCGGCCGCGACGCCATCGCCATCGCCGACCAGGGCGGCTGGGCCCGCCACTCCCGCTCGATGCTTGGCTACATGCAGCGAGACGACGGCTGGGACCACAACGCCTCCGCCGGCCTGGCCTGACGCGGCACATCCCCGCCCCGCCCGTACCCGTTAGACCCTGCGGCCCGGCCGGGGCGGACGCGTGTCCGCCGCCCTCACCTGCCGGGCCCGTTCTCCAGCCGAACCACGAAGGGGCGGACCGCAGGTGCAGCATACGCACGCCGTCATCGTCATCACCCGCACCACCGTCCGGAACCGCGGGAAGAGAGGCGCCACGTCGTGTCTCTACACCGCTCACTGCCCGGCCCTCGGGCTCACCGGCACGGGCGCCGAGACACCGCAGGACGCCGTACGCCGCCTCACGGAGTCGATCACGGCCGACGCCGTGACCGTGCTCCAGGACTGTGTGCCGGACGAGCTGGTCGTCGCCCTGCCGGTACAGCTCACGGCGGCCGACGAGGAGGGCGGCCCCGCGATCGAGTGGGGCGACGTCGACGAGGCCGACTTCACCTGCGTCCGCGCCCTGGGCAACAACGAGCCCACCATCGGCGCCGTGCTGCAGCTCCTGAAAGGCGCGGAGCGCGATGCGTTCCTCGCCGAGGTCCACCGGGCGACGCTCGGCGACCAGCTCACCCAGGTACTGACACGCTGGTGGGTCCACGCGCTGCTCGGCCGGTACAAGGTCCCGGTGGCGACCATCGCGAACATGCGCCTGATCGAACTTCCCCCGCAGCGCGACCCCTCGCCCGAGGCCAGCGCCTGTCAGACCCATTAGGTCTGACAGGGCCAACCAGGGCGGCGTGCAGCCGCTACCGCCCTGCGGCGGCCGCACAGGCAGCCGAACAGAACTGCGGCGGCACCTTCGGCCCCGCCCCGATCTGGAGCGCCGCACCGCAGGCACAGCGCCCCCCGGCGAGCTTCTGGATGCGGAGGCGCGCTGCCTCGGACACCCGCATCAGCCGGAAGTATTCGGTGTCCATCGCATGCTGCACCGCCATCGCCTGCTCGCCGAAGTACACGACGTCGACCATGTCCGGCTGCTCGTAGGCCGACGTGATCAGCGCGGCCTGGACCGGGAAGAGGGCGCACTGGGCGACGGCGGCCGCGATCAGATGGTCGCCCTCCTCGCCCAGCGGCACGGCGGCGGGGCTCTGGGCGCTGAACTCCTCATGCTGGGCGTTCCCCCACGCCGCGGCCATCTCGACGAGCTCGTCCCCGGACCGCTCGGCGAGGTGCCGGTGGGCACAGTAGGGGATCGAGTGCGCCGAGACCGGACCAAGTTCACAGCCGGGGACGCGGCACCGCTCGGTGACGTAGTCGTCCTGGGAGAGGACCATCTCGAAGCGGCGGCCGCCGCACGCCACGATCAGCGAGTGGAAGCCGTTCCGGGACTCCAACTCCAGCTCGGTGGACCTGCTCGCGGGCGCCAGCAGACCGAGGAGCACCAGGACGGCCGAGTACGGCACCGGCCCGCCCAGCGGGGCGAAGTCGAACATCTCCGGTGCCCACTCGGGGGCGACGACCGGGTTCTCGCCGGTCCAGTCCGGCGCGGTCCCGCAGGCGGTGAGCAGATTCCCCAGGGTGAACGGCCCGGGCCGGCTTCCGGCCTGGGTCTTGCGGAGCTCGGCGGTGTACTTGCCCCCGGTCTCGCGCTGGGCCTGGCGGGCGCGCTGGGCAGCGGTGCTCTGGTGACGCGGCATCGGTCTTCTCCGGACTCGACGGGCATGCCCACGCCGCCCGTCGACGAAGAGGAACAGCGTCGGGGCCGCGGGCCCCGTAGGACCTTGGCCGATCGCGGGACGACGGCGTGGGCGTCGGCCTGCGGCGGGTGGCGGTGCGCGTCCAGCCGAAGGCACCGTAGCGCAACGAGGAGCATCAGGCAGACCCGACTGTCCAGCCGTGGAGAGCGCCACAGACAAGGAGTCGGCGGCCAGCGCCGGAGAAATCCCGTCGTATGTGCTGGTAACAGCGCTGCCCAAGGCCCGCGCCAGAGAATGCCGGTGCGCCCAGGATGCGACCCGGTGGGTGCCCCGGGAGGAGACCCGGGAGCGACTCCGGGCGCGACCAGCGAACGGTCCGGCCAAGACCCGGAGAACGGTCGCCATGACAGCCTCCGGGCCCTGGGTGCACGCGGACGCCCGGCTCAACGAAGGGCGCCCGGCCGGGGTCACTCGGCCAACCGCTCCACCTGGTCGTCGGGGTCCGCCCGCAGGCCGGCCCACCAGTGCCTCACGCGCTGGGCGCGTCTAGGACACGTGCCCACGCGGACCGCAGGCGCGCTTCTCCCGCGCGGTGTCCGCCAGTACGGAACTGCGCGCGCATCTGGCGGTAGGAATCTGGCATGTGCACGGTCACGATGCGGCGGACGACGGAGAGGAGCTGCTCGTCGGTCAGCAGCCCGTTGGCGTCGGGCTCATCCGGATCCCCAAGCACGGCTCGAAGGGTGGGTCCCGTCGGCTCGCGATGGGCGAGGTCGTTGGCCAGCGCCACAGCCTCGTCAACGGTCAGGTCCAGACTCTCAGCGAGGGTTAGGACGACGGGTCCGACTAGCGCGGCACGGTCATAGGCGCTGCTCATACGCTGCTCAACGAGCATGAGCAGTCAGCGGATGCCCGCCAAGTCCGTCCGTTGTTTTCTCCGATCGGATGGAGGGAGGTGCGGTCACGTAAGTGCCGGGCGGAGGCGGTACGCCTGGATTGCCGGCGGGGTTTCCCTGATCACGTCAGGGGCGTTTCGCTCTTTCGCGGACGGCGGCACAGGAAAGCGCCGGGGAGACCGGTGTCCGCCGCACCAGAAGGACCGCTGAACCGCCCGACCGGTTCGCCACCTTCGCCGAGACCGGATACCAAGACGCGTCCTGGGGGAGTGCCGCGCCGTCAGTTGGAGGCGGGCAGGAGCGGGCGGTCGATGTGGTGGTGCTCGACGTCGACGCCGTCCTCGCCGTCCCAGGCGGCCCAGACCTCGCGGGCGATCGCTTCGGCGACGGCCACGGACCGGTGCCGGCCGCCCTGGCAGGCCACCGTGAGACGGGCGAGACGGCCCACGGGTACCTCGTCGGCCAAGGCGCGGAGCTGGACGGAGGTCCGGGCGATCAGCTCCCGCGCTCCGGGGGTGTGCAGGACGTGGTCGTAGACCTCGGGGTCCAGGCCGGTGCGGTCGCAGAGGGCGGGGTCGTCGGCGGGGTTCCGCAGGGCGTGGCGCAGGTCGAGGTAGAGGCCGTCGGTGACGAGCTGGTGGGCGCCGTCGTGGAGGACGCCGATCGAGCGGATGACAGCGGCGACGGGGCCCGGCCCGTCCAGGTGTGTGATCTGCATGCCCACCACGATCCCGAGCCGGCCAGGAGCGCGGAAGGGGTTGCCCCTTGCCACTCCGGTTGGCTCCTTGTTCCAGGCCGCCCGCACCATGGTGGTGCGGGCCCGTCCGTCCGCCGAGCTGTTCCGGGTGAACGCCGGGCGCGCCTGACTGCGCCTAAGTCGGGGCGGGCGCCGGGGGCGGTGTACTGGGGGCATGCGCATCATGTTCACCGGCTGTCTGCTGGTGCTCGCCGTGGGGTTTGCCTGGGCCATCACCGTGGGGCTGTTGCACCGGTGAGGATGCCGCCGGGGTCGGCGGCACAGCGAGCGCGCGGGGCCCCGCGGCTCTCAGGTTCGGGTGGCGAAGTCCAGCACCTTGCACAGCGCCGCCAGTTCGCCGTCGGTGATGACGGTGCCGGGGTCGTTGGCGAGCAGGCGCGGGATGCCGGCGGCGCAGTGGACGATGGCCAGGAGCGCGATCTGCTGCTCGGGCGTGAGGCAGGCGGAGGCTTCGGGCATGGCGTAGATGAGGCCGGCCAGTGTCTGCTCGGTCGTCTCGGGCAGGCCGCCGCGGGCGTCGGGGGCGAGCGCCGTCTCGTCGCCGGGGTCGAGGGAGGTCAGGGCGTCCTCGACCGCGTCGGGGAGCCGGCCAGTGATCCAGGTGTCGCCGGGCGGGTGGGGCAGCTTGCGGATCCAGGCCGCTGCGCGCCGGCCGGCGGCGGCCGCTTGGGCGAGGGCTTCCTCCTCGCCGGGCCACGGCTCGCGCGGCTCGGGCTCGTCAGGGGGCGGAAGCAGGTGGTGAAGGGACATGCCCGGCTAACGGGCCCCGCCCGCCGCCGGTCACCGCCCGGTGCTGCTGGTGACCGGAACCCGGCGACGGTCCGGGTACACGACGCGGACCGGCCAGGCCCGGGGACGCTCTATCTGCTCGGGGCCGCCCCCAAGCCTTTGCCTGCACCTCCCCGAGGGCGCTCGTCGCAACACGGAGTCGGTGTGATCTTGTGGGCAGTCCAGACACCACGAACCGAGCTGACGAAGGCCGCCAAGGCGGTGCGCCCCGCACGCGACGCCTACCGCAACTGCCTGGACAAGCTCGTCAACTGAGCCCACTACACCAGGAGTGACAGTCCGGGGTCAGGCTGTGAGCCGCGGGGTGTTCGCTTCATCCGGGCGGTCGAGATCTGCCTCGAGGATTGCACGGCTCAGGCCGGGAGGGGATGTCGGCTGTGTGGGCCGGGGCTTTTGCCGGTCGGCCTGGACGACGCCGGACGAGTCCGGGGAGCTGAGGGTCTGAGTGGCGGTCAGTGCTGCTGTGCCGCCGAAGGCGAGTGCTGCCGCGATGCCTGCGGTCGCGGCCCTGCGTGTGATGATCATGGCTTGTCCTGGGGGAGGGTCAGGAGCGGGGCCGCTCGCTCCACCCCTGACTCTTCCAACGTAGACCCGTGGGGGCATGACGTCACGGTGCCGGCTTATTCGAGGATGCCGAGGTCGGTGTCGGGTCGGCAGATCGGGCATGCCCGCTCGGTGTGGCCGGTGAGGAGCTCGACGGCCTGCTCGCGGGTGAGCGGGCGGGTGTGCTCGGCGGCCATGGTGCAGTCGCTGAGGTGGACGCTGTCCTCGACGGGGTGTCCGCCCTGGCGCAGGTGGGACAGCACCCAGCGGGCGTTCCGCAGCTCGCGGACGGGCCGCATCGCTCGCTCGCGTTTCTCGGCCTCGGTGATCTTGATGCGGATGTCGCGCAGGATGATCTCTGCCAGCCGCTCCAGGATCCGCAGCCGCCCGAGGTCGTCCGGGAGGTCGAGCACAGGCCATCAGCCCGCTTTGCGGTAGGCGCCGGCGGGCCGGACCAGGGTCCGGCCGTACCGGGCGTTGATGGCGTCGAGGACCGGTTCGACCTGGTGGCGGGCCTCGCGGGCGGGGTCGAGGGAGAGCTGGGTGCCGGGGCCCTCCTCGGCGGGGGTGAGGTCTTCGGCGGTGAGGACGAGGCGGCGGATGCGGGCGCGCTGGTAGGCCATGGCGTCCCAGATCTGCCACAGCACGGTACGCAGGTCGTCGGTGTGGGCCGAGGGGACGGGCAGGCGGCGGGTGCGCTCGATGCGGCCGCCGTCGGCGAGCCGCACGGTGAGGGTGAGGCCGCGGGCGATCTGCTCCCGGGCGCGGAGCCGTTCGGCGAGGGTCGCGACGAGGTCGAGGAGCGCGGCCCGGAGCAGGACGGGGTCCAGCATGTCGCGCTCGAAGGCGTGGGAGACGGTGGCGGCCGCCGGCAGGCGGCTGGGCGTGACGGTGCGCCGGTCGACACCCCGCGCGCGCTCGCGCAGGACCCTTCCCTGCTTGCCGACGAGGCGGCAGACGACGTGCTCGGGCTGGTCGGCGAGCGCGCCGATGGTGTGCAGGCCGTAGCGGCGCAGCGTCTCGGCGGTCGTGGCGCCGACGCCGTAGAGGGCGGAGATGTCGAGCGGGGCGAGGAACTGCTGCTCCGCGCGCTCGTCGGGCAGCCACAGCACCCCGGAGGGCCCGGTGTGGGCGGACGCGGTCGCGGCGGTCGCCCAGGTGCTGGCGACGCCGATGTGGGTGTCGATGCCGTGGAGGAGGGCGCGGACGCGGGTGCGCTGCGCGAGCGTGCCGGGGTCGGCGCGGTGGACGCGGAGCGTCCCGCCGATCTGGACGAGCGCGGCGGCGGGCGGGAGGGGCTGCACGAGGGGGCTGAGGTCCTGGAGGAGCGCGAGGAGCGCGCGGTAGGTCTCCGGCTCGGTGTCCGGCCGGCACCGCACGTGCATGATCACCGACGCGCTCACGGCGCCACCCTCTCCCCGCGTCCCTCACGAACCCGTGCCCGCAGCTCGACCCGCCCCGCCGTTCCCGCGCCGGGCGTCGCCCAGTAGGGATGCCAGTACAGGCGGGTGGACAGGCGCAGCAGGCGCCGCCGCAGCGCCGTCGTGCCGCCGGGGCCGGGCGCGGCGAGCGCGGTGTAGGTGGCCGTCCACGCGGTCTGGGTGCGGACGAGGTCGAGGGGGAAGGGCTGGTGCTCCACCCTCCAATCAAAACACTTGTTCGATTTCCGGTTCAACCGGAACGCCTTGCACGGTTACCGTGCAAGCTGTACGGTGACCGTGCAAGTTGCATGGTGGTCGTGCAGGTGTTGGGGTCTGCCCCCGAGAAGGGATGTGGTTGTCCATGGAGTTCGCGCCGTCGCCGATGGACCGGCTGTACACCGGAGTTGTCAGCTCCTACACGATGCTCCGTATCGCGGGTGTGGTCGCCGATCTGGTCGCGGTCCAGGGCTACGAGCTGGACGAGGCGATCGAGGAGACCGGCGAGCACGAGCGCCGGAACTTCGTCCGGCCGGCCGGGGTGGCGGCGGAGCAGGTGGAGGCGGCCCGGCAGGCGCACGAGCTGCTGGTGGCCACCGCGCTCGACATGGCCAGGGCCGCCGTCACCCGGTCCGGCGCGAGTGAGGCGTGCACCGCGCTGGAGGCGGCGGCCGGTGCCGCCTACGAGCGTGAGCAGCAGGTGCGCCGACTCGTCGACCGCGAGCGCGGCGCGGCCGAGGCCGACCTGTACGACGCCTGACCACACCGGCCCTCACGGCGGCCCGCCCGAGCGGGCCGCCCTCCCCTCTCCGATCGGAGTTCACCATGACCGTCCCCGTCCCCGACTGGCCACAGCGCGTCCGTGACGCACGCGCCCGCCGCGACGAGGAGCAGGCCCACTACGAGCAGACCGTCCGCGACGCCCACCACATCGGCGGCATGTCCGCCAACAAGATCGCCGCTGCGCTCGGCCGCCGGTCCCGCGAGCAGATCACCCGCTACCTCGGCACCCCGGCCCCCGAGGGCCTGCCCCGCCCCCGGCTCCCCCTCGTGGTGCTGCTGCGCGGCAAGGGCATGCCCCAGCAGGTCCTGGACCAGTTGTACGACGGGTGTGCGGCGCGGGGCTGGTTCGCCACCCTCGATCACGAGGCGGCCTGGCACCTGGCCCGCGGTGGCTGCACCACCGTTTTCACCGACGTCAGCGCGGGTCTGAAGCCGGAGCGCATCGACGTGCGGCTGGTCGCCGCCCGCTACCGGGACGACCGCGACCAGCAGGAGGAGCAGGACCCGGACGACGAGACGGCCGCGGCCTGGCCGGACTGGAAGACCCTGGCCGGCGCCGACGACTACCCGCGCCCGCGCCGGTACGACGAGGAGTCGCGGACCTGGTCCTTCGACGCAGAGCAGGTCATCCGGCTCATCGCCCAGGTCAGCGGAGCGATCGACGACGACGCCACCGGCTGATCGACGCCCTGTGCACATCCCGAGAGGCCCCCGCCGGGCGGGTCAGACGCGATGACCTCGGTGTAGCCGGACCGGCAAGCCGAACGATTCTTGGCGCCCGGCTGCTCGGGCCGGCGGCGCGCGCCGCGCCGCCGGCCCGGCCGTCGTGGATGCGCAGGGCGAGGCGGTCGCGGTGCAGGACCGGCCTCGGGGATCAATCAGGACGTGGTTAGCGGTAAGGAAGGATCTTGCTTGCTAGCACAGTGATCGCCCGGTCTGCTCGACTTCGGCCGAAGATCGTATGAGGCAGTCGGCCGGCGGATACCGTCCGCCGCGTGCCGATGGAGTTTCTGACGGATGAGCAGGCCGGGGCGTACGGACGGTTCGTTGAGGAGCCGACGCGCCCGGAGATGGAGCGGTTCTTCTACATGGACGACGTCGACCGGCGGTTTTCGCCGCTAGTTGGCCCCGGACCATGATCAATCTCAGTGCCAACCACGGTTCCATTGATCCCCGCGGCCGGATGCGAAGCCTACTGGGCTGCGTCCACGCAGACGGCCGTCGCCCCAAGGAGAGCAGGCCCCTGGCCGATGTTTCTGCCGCTGGCAGTCCAGCCATTGGGCTGCGTCTCGCTCAGCGCCAGGTTGGGACCCGACGATTCGAGGTCGATACCGCTTCCGGCGTGGAAGCCACCACCGGTGGCGACTTGTCCCTGAGGACAGTGCGCCACGACGACGGTGTACTCCCCCGGAGCGAGTTCCTCCGTGTTGCTGACCGCCTGGGCACCCGTGACGCCTCCGCCCGTGTCGTTGTCGCAACCCGACGGGATGAGGCAGCCCAGGATGCGGCCGGGGGCGCTGAGGAGCGAGGACAGTGGCCCGTCGTTGTCCTGGGCGTGGGCACCTCCGGCGCCCAGGAGAACCAGCGATGCCGTTGCCGCGCCGACGGCTGCGAGCTTGCTTGCGAATTTCACGAGACGCCCTTTCGTCCGGTAACTGTAAGAAGCCTGCATCGAGGCCGGTGAAGCGTTTCGTGTGGCACGCTGGCACGCCCCTCAGGTCAGCCCTTCGGCTCACCGCCTGCGCAACTTGGTCTTCCCGCCCCGGCCAGCGAGTGAGCGGAAGCCAAGGAGTCAGCCCTGGCCATGCCCTGGCCGCGGCTGAGGAGCGGGGCGTGCCACCAGCCGCAAGGAGGGGCGCTCCGGCTGGAACCTGCCGAGGCCGAGCGCGACCTCGCGCCAGTCGACGGCGAGGTGGAGCAGCTTCTCGCTGTCGTGGCGGTAGCCGGGCGGCGGGCTCCCGGGGACCGCGGGCCACAGCATGACGGCGGCGAACTGGAGCCCGTACATGGCGGCGCTGGCACGGGGGTCGTGGTCGCCGCCCTCCAGGCGCCGCAGCATGTCGAGGCGGGCAGCAGCTTGGAGGAGTTCGTCGTACACCTTGGCGTACTCCTGCGCGCGTACGGCGGAGAGGTTATTCACGGCGTGGCATCTCCTGGAGGGTGTTGTTCATGCCGGGCCAACGAGGTGCGTCGTACCGGGCAACCGGGCACGCGGTCAGCCTCGCCGTCGTCGGCGGGGTCGTGTCTGCCGGAAGGGCAGCACGACCGCGCCGCCCCCGCTGTTCGCTGCGCCGGTGTCGGTGTGCTCCTGGTCCTCGTCTTCGAGCGGGGCCGGCGGCTTCGTCGCGGGCCACGTCGTGCCGTCGGGCTTGGCGTGCCGGGCGGGTCCGGTGCGCGGGGCGCAGTACGCCTGCTCTTCGCAGCGACCGCACGTGCAGGGTCGGGGCGGTCGCGGCTCGCCGTCCGGCCGTCGGTGCCGCCCCGTCCCCCGCGTGTCCCATCCCATGTCCCAGACCATGCACTGCCCAACGAGGGGCGGTGGGCGGCGTACCGGCGAGCCCGTCGAGGGCGGGGGGGGGGCGTCCCTCGTGGGGGTGGCGCCGCGCGGCGGGCCGTGACGCGCGACCGGCCGGCACCGGTTGGACGATCATGCGATCCACACTCATCTACGCGGCGGTGGCCGCCGCGCTCCTCGCGCCCGCGGCTCCGGCCGCCGCCCAGCCGCACACCGCGCCCGCCTCCACGAGGGCCCTGCCGACCAACCCGTGCGGCTTCCACATCACCGGCGGCGGCTCGGTGAACCTGCGCAGCGGACCCGGCACCAACTACCGCTCGCTCGGGCACCTGCGCGAGGGCGACGACGTCGCGCTCCTCAGCGAGCGCGGCACCTGGTACAAGGTGCGCCTGGACGAGCGCTCCGCCTCGGGCATCCGGGAGGGCGCCACCGGCTGGGTGGCCAAGAAGTACGTGAAGAAGCACGTCTGCATGCAACTCGACTGACCGTACGGCGCTTTTCCCGGCGGCGCGGGAGACACTTGCGGGGGCCTGGTCGTGGTGCTCGTCGGCGTTCACCACGGCCAGGCCGCCGCCCGCACCGCCCGACCAGGAAGCCCGATGCCGTACGTTGCCGTGATCCAGTTCCGCGAGGGGGGCCCGCGGGTGACCGGCACCTGGGACGAGCAGGAGCCGGCGGAGCGCCGGTGGACGTCCTGGGTGGGCCTGTACGGCAGTGCGCCCGGCGCGCTGGTCTCGCTCGTCGAGCAGACGCCCGACGGCACCGAGCGTCTGGTGAAACGCTGGCCCCCACGGGGGGACGAGCAGCAGGCCCGGTGACCCCGACCATGTCACCCGTCGTGATGGATCACCCGCAGGTCTCACCCCCGCCGGAGTGCCGCTCCGCGATCGTGGGCCCATGCACCCCCGCCACACCGCCCCGCTCTTCCTCGGTGTCCTTCTCGCGCTCACCGGCTGCGTAGCGGTCCCCGCAGCACCGCCGACCCACCCCGTACGGCCACCCGCGGGCCTCGCGCCCGCCGACGACCGGCCGCCCGCGCCGCTGCCCAGCGAGTGGTCTTCGCCCACCCAGGCCGCACCCCGTGAAGCGCTCGAAGACACCACCCCGGCAGCGCCGCGCCGGACCCGAGATGCCAAGGCCCGCCCGAGCTCGCCGCCTGCGCCCCCGCCGGCCGCCCCCGAGCGTCCTCGCGCGGCTCCACTGCGAGAGAAGGCCAAGGCGCCGGCCGCGAAGGCACCGAGGAAGAAGCGCAGCAAGCCGTCCAAGAGCAGGGTGCCGCAGCCGGTCCCCGCCGGCCGCCCCGCCGACATGCGTGCGCTGTGCCGGGAGGCTGTCCGCATCGGGGTCCCGTACGGCGTCCCCGACCTCTGCCGCAGCACCTACGGCCAGTGAGCCCGGGGCGACCCTTCCCCGCGTCACTTTGCTCCCCGGCTGGTGGGCAAGCCTGGACCTCGGCGAGGACGAGGGGGTCCGGGCTTGTCGCGGACAGGGCTCGGGTCAACTGGTCTTGCGGTTGGTGAGGTGGGGACCCAGGTACCCGATCACGACCTTGCCGGTGACCCCGCGGCTGTCGTCGTAGAAGTAGATCCGCGGGGAAATGGTTCCTTTCGAGCCGAGCTTCAGATGCGCGAACATCGGCATCCGTCCGCTCGGTTCCAGTTCCGTCGGGGCGGGGAAGATCCGCTCGCCGCCCCAGGCAGTCCTGGTGGCCTCCGTCTCGCCCATAGCGATCTGCTTTACAGGGAATATGCGGGCGCCCGGTACGGGGACGGTCTTGCAGAACTCGAAGTATCCGCCGTTCACGAGTCCCTCCTTCTGCGCCTGCGCGTAGGAGTCGAGCGACCGCAGGCCCTGCCACGCCTTCGCCGCCCACGTCCGCGCCAGCTCGTGGTCGTCAAGCGACACGACGATTGCCGTGTCGGCTGTGAACAGCACGTGCTCCAGCTCGTCCAGGCGCTGCGTCAGCTCTTCGAACGTCGCCGGCTGAGCCGCGGCCTGCTCCAGGACGACCGTGTCCGCGTGCCGGCCCTGCGCGTGCAACCGCTGGCGCAGCACCCGAGCCTCGTTCTGCGCACGCTCGACGTCCTCCAGCGTCAGCAGATGGTCCTCGAGCTCCCGGTGGTAGCTCTCGGTCAACTGCTGGAGCTGCTGGCGAAGGTGCTGCACCGTCCGCTCGGCGAGCGTTTCCCGGCGGCGGGCCTCGGACAGATCCCGGTCACCCTCGGACAGAAGCTGCGCCAAGATCCCGTTCTCCTCCCGGAGCACCGTGACCTCCTTCTCCAGAGCATGGGCCGGGACCGCCTGGGCGTGTGCGCGGGCCGCATCCTGCACGGCACGACGCTCTTCCTGCTTGCGCTGCTGCTCATCCGGGAAAGACACCGTCAGCAGCGCCCCCGGGAGCTCCGCCTCCCGCGCGTGCCGCTGGACCTGCCGGGCGACGAACAGGAAAGCGAGATCCTTCGGATCACTGATCCGCGCACCGGTGAGCAGGCGGTGCCGGGGACCGTCGGGCGGCCAGGCCGGATCAACATCGGGCAGGAAGGTGCGCACCGCGCCGGGAGCGACCCGGTGATGCTCTCCGATCACCCGCCGGAAGGCGTCGACCGCCTCGATGTCGTCCAGGAGGTAGAGGGAGGCGTCACCGGCGCACTTCGGCATCATCTTCTGCAGCCGCTGTGACCACAGGGATCCGGGCTGGAGCGGGCAGGCGGCGACGACGACCGGGAGGCGTCGATCGGGGTCGCACAGGATGTCGACGAGCGTGTCGACTCCGCCAGTGTTCACGACCTGGGCGTGCAGCGTGAGATGAGCGAGTCCATCACGGGGCCGTAACGCTCCCACGAGCTTCTCAACCAGCGCAGGCCTCGCCGGCCGCAGCGCCGCGAGGCCGTTGTCGAAGCACTCCAGCGTCACGCACACCGCCTGCTCGCCAGCAGCCGGGGTGACAGCGGTGACCGTAACGCGCCACGTCGCTTCCGGGTTGTCCTCACGAAGCTGGATCCGCAGCCCGTGCTCGGCACCGTCAGCGTGGTACGCCGCCTGCGTGGTCAGTACGACATGATCACGCAGGAAGTGGGTGCCGGTCTCCAACGGGGCGGGCTGTCGGAACTTGTCGCTGAGCCATTGGGCCGTGATCCTGCAGACTTCCGGGATGATGCCGGCGCCGGCTGGAACGCGGAAGACGCTCTGGAAAGCCAGTGGAGCTGATGGTTCAGCGGCAGGCGCCGGTGCCTGCCGGGGAATGATGCTGCGGGTGGTTCGCGTCACGGGCTCTAAAGATCCACTTCGGGGTATGGAACGGACGGACCGGCCTACGGCGTGCTCGGTCACCATTGACCTCCAGCAAGGGGAGAACTCCCATCCTGCCCAACCGCAGTCCCGCCCCGCTGGCCGCTTCGCGAACTTGTACAGGTCCGTGACCGGCTGCTGAGCAAGAATCGCCGCACGGCCGCCGTCGACCGGGTCCGTCGGGGAGGGAGCAGAAACTGCCGCCGTAGTCCGCCGGGCGCTGCGTGCGGAACGTGGGCCGGAACGAGGGCGACGGTGACCGAGTTTTCTCGCGGATCGGCCATGGGTTCGTGAGGACCATCTGCCGTTCGTGACGGCTGGTCAGCCAGGTCTTGGCCCCGGGGCGCCCGGGCAGGAGAAGGAGCGCCTGGTGCCGGAAACGACGCTGAGCGGTCCGTGCTGCCGAGAGCAGTACGCCGGTTCCTCTGAGTCGTTGAGCACGATGTGAACTCTTCCGAGGCGTCCGAAGCAGGCTCGATTCCAGCTCAGGCGGCGAGCGGCATGAACGCGCACCCCGCCACGACCCCTAGCCCTGTGAGCCCCGACTCCGATCACGCCGCCAAGGCGCGCGACTTGGCCCAACAGGCCCTGACAGTGCTCGCCTACGGGGCCCGCGATACGGCGGAAGCACTCGCCGAAGTCGCGCACGTCTACGCCCGTCTCTCTGTGCCAGCAGACCTCACTACCGTGCGCCTGGACCTTGTCACCGCCGAGTTGCGAGCGCGTACTGCCCGTGCTGAGGCAGCAGCTCAGGCTGCAGAGGACTACGCCGAGCTCACGCCTCGCCAACGATCCGCGCGCCGCGTAGCGCGCCTGCTGCTGGCCGCGTGCCCCGACGTTCCCCCTTCTGAGATCCGCGCGGAGGCCGTTCCGCTTGCCGTGATCATGGAACGTCTTGGCATTGGCCAAACGAACGCCAGCGAGCTGCGCCAAGGGGCCCTCACACTGCTGCGGGACGGGTACGGGATCGCAGACGCCTCCACTGAGGCCTCTCTTGATCCGCTAGGCAAAGCATGAGCGCTTCCCGTGCCCGACGCGGCCCTGCCAGGTCGCCCAGCTCTTGGAGCTGGGCGAATCGAGTTTGAGCGCCGCCTTCTTGGTGATCTCAGTTTTCGAGTTGGAGGCGTACCTCAGCGGTCTTGGTGCGGGTGAAGACCATGTCGAAGTTGGTGCGTGCTCCCCAGCCGCATGCATCGGCGCTGTCGTGACCTCCGTTGCCTGCGTGCGCGAAGACGAAGGCGCAGTCCCCGTCGGCGCGGGTGTCTTCGACCCAGCCGTAGACCTTGAGGGTGTTGCCGGAGCAGCTCAGCCTCCAGTGGGCCTTGGCGCCGGGGATGACGGGGGAGGCGGAGGAGGGGCAGGATGCCGCGCTGGCCGGGCTGGCTGCGGTCAAGGTGAGCCCGGCGGCGAGCGCTGTGGCGGAGAGGGCAGCGACGAGGTCCCTACGAAGGATCACGTTCGGTTCCTTTGATACCGGGGGAGTGGGGGGCGAACTAGGGAGCGAGCGTGTAGTGGACGATCTCGTCCTCGCACGGGCCTTCGGCGTACAGCACCAGAGCGTCGGCCTCGCCCAGGTCAGCGGACAGGCCCCAGCGCAGCTTGGTGGCGACCCACTCCGAGACGTAGCGACACGTCGCCTCCGGAGCCGGCGGCATCCATTCCCGCGGGTCCTGGTCGGCCTTCTGCCGGTTCGACCGGGCCGACACCGCGACGAGCGACGTCGCGACGCCCTGGTCGTTGGCGTACGCCTCGCGCCGCTCCGCGTCCCAGGTCGACGCCCCGGAGTCCCAGGCCTCAGCGAGCGGCACCATGTGGTCGATGTCGAGCTTGCCCGGGTCGGTGACCTCCTGGCCGTCGTAGTACGAGATCCACCGGCCGTCGGCGAGCTTGCATCCGGCGCTGACCGTCGGCGATTCGACGGCCTCGTCGAGAAGCACCTCGGCCCTGGTGTTGCAGCCGTCTGCCGGGTCCAGGCCGGTGTTCCAGTGGCGGAACTGGTCGCGGGTATAGCCCTCCCTGGATTCGTCGGCAATCGGGATCTGCTTGACCGCGGCCGCGAGGGTCAACACCTCCGCGGCAGTCGGCCCCTGGGCTGCGAGCGCGGCCTGGGGAAGGGCGAGCGGGGTCAGGGCAACGGAGAGCGCGGCAAGGCCGCGCAGCATGTTCTTGATCACGACCGCAGGGGTAGCGGTCGTCGAGCCGCAGGCCTGGGCGATCCGGCGGTGAGTCAGTCTTCTGGAGGAACAGATTCACCGGGGAAACGATCAGTCGCAGAGCACCGTGCGGGCCGCCGCACGGTGCTGCGAAACGGCGCCGGTACCTCTCGTCCTCGGCGTAGTTGAACCGAACGACTTCACTGAGCGGTGCCGAGCGGGGGTTTCGACGCCGCCCATCGGCTGGCCGAGGCCGAGGATCTGGCCGATGCGGTCACCCCGTTCAGCACCGTCGACTCCTACGCCAAGAGCTGGCGGATGTGGGCACGGGCCTTCGATGCGGCCAGCCTGCCATAACTGGAGGGAGGCTGCGGCGCACTGGTGCAGTTGTTGGCGTGGATGCTGTCTAAGGGCCAGCAGAACGGCTGAGGCTAGGCCCCCAGTTCAGCCTCCGCCCACTTGGCGGCCGCCGTTGTCGGACCGCGCCAGCGCGGCGCGCTCGTCACCTGCTCGGAGAATGTGCGAGCTGGCACTTTCTCCGGGGCAAGTTCACCCGTTCCAGGGGACTCGGGCAAGAACGAGCCCCCGGACGTCAGCGGCCCCGGTCGCCCGGAGCCTGAGCGCGACGTGCTGGAGCTGCGACCCGCTGGTGAACACGTCGTCGACGAGGAGGATGGTGGCTCCCTTGATGTCGCTGGTGTCTCCGGTCCAGGTCAGAGCGTCAGCATGCGCGGTCGCGGCCAGGCGCTTCTCATCCAGCGTGCGGTTCGCGGACCGGGCTGTCTCGACCTGCTTCACCAGCCGGTGAGCACCTGGCGGGCTGAGCGGGAAGGACCGGGTCACGTCCTCCGTGTAGGCGGCATCCATGATCGACTCGATGTGCTGGAGAGGCTGGCGGCCGGCGTGGGAGGGGTTGCCCACGACGAAGTCGACGCCCTGCATCTGCTCGGGGTGGCTTTCCATCCAGCCGACGAGGAGCCGGCCGAATATGAGCGCCCAGCCGTACGCGCCGTCGTACTTCAGTTTATGGATCTTGTGGCGCAGGGCGCCGGAGTACATGGCCACAGCATCGACGCGGGAGAAGCCCCGCTCGGCTTCCGGCAGCGCGCACACCCGGTTGCCGCACGGTCTGCCGGGCGTGACGGTCTGGGAGCAGACTGGGCAGTGGGGCTCGGCGACGGGCTGGAGGGTGTGGCCGGCGCAGTCGGAGCACAGGCGTGCGGTGCCGGTGATGCGGTATGCGCACACCGGGCAGTCGGGGAAGCCTGCTGGATTCGGGAGACCTGCCGTCACAGGCCGGCCAGGGCGAGCTGCTGGCGCTGCTGGCCGGCGGCGTGGATGTCCACGGCCTGGCCGAGCCGGTCGGTGATGTCGCTGGAAGCGGTGACCAGGATCGCCCGGTTCTCGTCCAGCATTTTCTTGGCCCAGGGCTGGGTGTCGGCGAGGGAGCGGATCAGGAAGACGAGCTTGCCGTGCTCGGCGGCCAGGCGGGCCTGCATCTTGGCGCCCGACGTGCTTGAGGCCTCGATGACGACGCTGCCCAGGGTGGTACCCGATGTGACGACGTTGCGGCGCGGGAAGGTGTGCCGAGCTGGTGGTTGGGTGGGCCAGAACTGGCTCAGCAGCGCTCCGCCAGAGGCGAGGATCGCCTTTGCGAGCGGACGGTTCTCGGCCGGGTAGATCGGGGCGGCGATGCCCGTGCCCATGACCGCGAACGTGCGGCCTTCGGCCGCGAGCGTGGCCTGGTGGGCGGCGGCGTCGACGCCCTTCGCGAGACCGCTGGCGATCACAACGTCGTGCTCGACGAGCTCGCGGGCCATCCGGGCCGCCCGACGCAGCCCGGCCTCGGAGGCCTGTCGGGTGCCGACGATCGCGATGGAGCGGGCGTCACGCTGATCGAGCTCGCCGCGGTAGAAGAGGAACGGCGGCAGGTTGCCGATCACGCGCAGGTTGGCCGGGTAGTCCTTGTCGAGGACCGTGACCAGGCGTGCGCCGATCTTTCCGGCCGCGGCCAGCTCGTCGTCGACGCGGGCGCGCGCGTCGTCCAGGCCGTCGATCAGGGCCTGCTGCAGCAGGGGCCGGTTCTTGGTCGCGGCACGCGAGTCCTCGTGCACCTGTCCGTCCATGAGCGCGGCCAGGCCCTCGGGGCTGTGGGCGCCGCGGGCGAGCAGGCTCCAGTCGAGGGTGGCGTCGCCGGCGCGCAGCGCGCACAGGGTCAGCAGATCGTGCTGCTCAGCGGTGATATCGAGGTCCATCAGGGTGTCCTTCTACTCGTGGCCCCGGGATGTTCGAAGGATGAAGCGAGGTACTCGGGCCACTTCCATCATGGCGTACGTGGTCCGCGTACGGGAGGCAAGGGCACGGTCGACTCGATCCTCGGTGCCGGGCGCCCGGGCCGCGCCGGCTCCGGAGGCCGAACGGCGGGCAAGATCATTCGGTGCTCTGCGCGGCGGCGATGAAGTGGGACATCGTGGCTCTCAGAGCGTCGTCGGGGCCCGGGCTTGCCGCTCCGGTGACGGGCGTCGTCACGAAGTTCGTGGCGGCCAAGTGGTAACTGACCTGGAAGGGGTCGATCGTCGTGCCGGGGCGCAGATGGTAGGCGGTGTGGCGGGAGGCGCCGTACTTGCCGATGGTCAGGGCGATGACCTGCTCGGCCTTGGCGCTGGTCAGGAGGGTGCGGGCCCATTCGATGGACTTGCCTTCGGTGGTGAAGTCGTCGAAGACGATCACGCTCTTGCCTTTGAGCTTGCCCTTGTACTTGGGGTTGATCCGGACGGTGCGGGCCTGGGCGCCGATCGAGATGTCTGCCGTGCTCTCCTTGCCCTGGCTCCTCCTCCATCGTTCCAGGCTGGTGTCGGGGGCCTGGCCGGTACGCTCGAGGAGGTCCTCGCGGTAGTAGGAGCCGACCATGACCTTGGCCTTGGTGAGGAAGCCGGCGAGCTGCTGGCTGACCTGGCCCGGGGAGCTGCTGGGGTAGACGCAGAAGAGGCTGCGGTGGGGCAGGGTGCCGTCGAGGTAGGCGGAAGAGAGCAGCCGCAGCATCAGGATGTCGCGGGCATCCTGGGTGCCGACAGTGATCGTGCGGCCGCGGGTGAAGACGTCCTGAAGCTCGAAGGTCCGGCCCGGGGCCTGCGGGAAGCGCACGTTGGGAGGCAGCAGCGAGCGGATCTTGAAGGAGCGGGCGTCATCGTCGTGGCTGAAGGCCCAGCGAGGCTCGTCCAGGAGAAAGTGGTCCAGAAGCTCACCCACATCGGCCGGCTGGTCCGCCGACAGGGTGATCATGCCCTTCGCGTTCCGCACGTGGTTGGCCCAGCGGGCGAAGACGTGGACGACGCCGGCGTTGATGCCGGTGCGCCAGTCCAGCTCCGAGGTGCCCACGATGACGAGCTGATTAGGGCGCAGCTTGAGGCGTTCGGCGACCGTCAGCAGCCAGGCTGCGCCGCCGCGGGCCGGCTGGCCAGGTATGTCATCACGGCACAGGTGGAGGGCGGGCGCGGGCAGACCAGCGGCCCTCATGGCGGCTTCGGCGTCGAGGGAGTCGGTCGTGAGCAGCACGAAGGAGATGTCGTGTTCGTCGAGCCACTGCAGGAAGTCGGCGATCCCGTCGTGGGGGCGTCCCGGCGAGCGCAGAACCGCCTTGTAGTCGATCGCGACCGCGCGCACCGTGTTCGTCTCGTCCATCGCCGCCTCCGCTGCTGTGCCGTGGTCATCCATGATCTCAGCCGCTCTAACCCACAAGCGTGCGATTTCCGAATTGGGGTCGTCGCAGGTAGGGGGCGTGACCGCCCCGCCCACTCACCAGGCGGCGTTATGGCCTTGTGAGGCCGGCTGCTCCTGCTGGTGAGGGGCTTGGTTAGGACGTGGTCGAAAGCTCAGGGAGGTAGTTGATCACGAACTCTGTCCCTGGGGTGCCGATGTCCACGAAGTCCCTCTCACCGCGCGCAGTCTGTTCGGGGGCCAGCCGATGAGCGGCGGATACGACCCGCAGCGCTACGGGCCGCAGGTCCGCCGCGGCGGAGGTCTGCCGTTCGGTCAGTTCGTCTCACAGTGGATGTGTGATCCGCGGTACTCGACGAACGCCCGCACGCTGTACGGGGTGCTGGTGACCTACGCCGATGTCGGCGCCCGTGACACGAGCCGCGGCAAACCGTGGCGCTCGGAGCTGGCGGCGCAGCTCGGGTGTTCGCTGTCCACGCTCGACCGGACGTTGTTCGAAGGGGAGTGCGCGGGGCTGTGGCACGTCGAGGAGGTGACCCACCCTGCACCGACCGGGGCGAAGATCCACGACGCGAACATCTATCACCTGCACGACGCCCTGTTCTGGCGGGGCGAGTGGGTGGACCCGCTGGCGCCCGGGGAGTCGGCGGCCGAGGTGGCGAAGGCGAGGCTCGCGAAGCGGCGGGCGGAGAAGAAGGCGGCCGGGATCCTGCCGAAGGGCGGGCGCCGGCGCACCGCCCCCGTTGAGGACGGGGGTGGCGTCACCGGTGAAGCCACCGTGCCGAAGAGGGGTGGCTTCACCCATGACGCCACCCCTGGCGTCACCGGTGAAGCTAGGGGTGGCGTCACCGATGACGCTCATGTCTATATCCCTGAGGTCGAGAACCCTGATCGAGAACCCGCTGCACCGTCCGTCCGTCCCTCTGTACCGGTAGAGGACGCGCGCGGGAGGGACGGAAGGACAGACGGAGGCGACGCCGCAGCGGTGCAGCAGGAGGAGATGCCCACGCCGGCTGGGGAGCCGGAGGGGAGCGCGACGCCGGACAACAGCGCCCGCGGGGACGGTGGTACTCCCGGCCCGGTGTTCGGCGTGCGGCCGGTGGACCTGACCCCTGGTGTGCGGGTGTTGCGGGCGATCGCGGCCGAGGCGCCGGCGTGGACGATCACCCACGCCGAGACGCTGCGGGACCAGGGCCTGGCCGTGACCGGCATGCTGGCGAGCGGGTTCACCGCGCAGGAGATCCGCCACGCCCTGCTCGCCCGGCCGCTGCCACAGCCGCTGCTCTCCACGGTCGGTGCGATCGTCGCCCGGCGCCTGCGGGATCTGCTCGCTGTCGGTCCGGCCTCCGCCGTCCCGCCGATCCCGGCACAGCAGGACCTGGTCCAGGGGTCCGACATGCGAGGGGACCGGGGCGAGACGCCGGTGCCGGCGACCTGGGCCAAGAGGCACGCGCAGCTCGAGGCCGAGGTCGCGGGCGCCGGGCGGCACCGTCCGTGCGCCGGAGACGAGGGCATGTGCCCGCGCCTCGCGCTGCCCGGAGAGGACCTGTGCGCGGTCTGTCTCGGCGGTGAGCGCCCGTTGTGCGCGAACGGTTGCGGCCGGGGCGTCGTCATGGCCGGGATGCGGTGCATCGCCTGCGAGACGGAGGACGAGACGGACGTGTGCCGGGGCCATGAAGGCTCGTGCGGTCGGCCGGTACAGACCGACGGCCTGTGCGGGCGCTGCCGGATCGCCGCCGAGGCGGCCAGGGCGGCTGAGGACGCCGAGCGGCAGGTCCCGCAGGGAACCTTCGTATCGGGCTGAGGAGGATCTCCTCGACCATCTCCTGATGCCGCCCCGGGTCTCCCGGGGCGGCATTCTCGTGCCGCCAGGCGGGCGGAGCGACGCTCACGTCTGCGCTCACCATCGCAGGTCAGGGCGGCGTGAGCGTGCTATCTCGGTGCAGCCCCCTTCCGCAGCGGCTCCGTCTCGGCAAGCGCGGGTGAGCCGGCACGCCCGTAGATCGAGGCCCCGGTCCTGCTTCTGGTCCGGGGCCCCAGCTCGCACGTGTATCAGGACGCCGCCTGACCTGCGCTGTCAGCACACGACCCCGGGGCCGGCCACGATCGGGCGACAGCGTCCACCTTGGAGAGTGAACCGCACCTGCTGACCACCTACGAGAGCTGCATCGTGTTCCCGGAACCGGTGAACGGCAGGAGACGCATGTGGACGACGACGGGCAGGGCACCCTCGACCTGGGCATCGACCTTCTCAGCGGGGCCGATCTGGACAGCCTCAGCCCAGAGCAGTACCTCCGCCTCCTGGAGGAAGTGGACCTCACGCTGCTGAGCCGGGGCCGGCTCCGCCAGCTCCTGGATTCCGGAATCCGCGCGCGCCTCAGGGTCCGCAAAAGGCCCGCGCCCGAGCCCAGGATCGCCCGCGCGGTCGGGCTGCCCCACCTGCAGAAGGCAGACGAACACGATCTGCGGGAGGCCGTCCGAGTCCTCGTTGGCTGGCTCCGCAACCCAGACCAGGCACCGGAGCCTGCCCAGCGCTCCCGCTACAGCAGGCCCAAGGGCGTCGGGCGCCTGATCGGGCCCCGGTGCGTCAAAACGGCGCTGACGGCCGACGTGTGCGGGCTGTGCAACGACCCGATCAAGGCCGGCGACGACATGGGCCGCTTCCGCCCGCCGAAACCACCGCTGGCCCGGGAGTTCGTCGCGATGGGCTGGCTGTGCCGGCACTGTCTCTTCGACCGCCGCCACGCACCCCGCCGGAGGGACGTGCTGCTCCGGTTCTTCCACCACCTGCTAAACGCGAGCGCGGTCGGTCTGAACGCGCCCGAGTGCGGCGCCCTGCTCACGTGGCTGACCGACAGCGGCACACAGCAGTCCGAGGCATGGAAGCAGGACCCGCTGGACGCCACACTCGTCCGCCTGGCCACCAGCGTCCAGGAGGACAAGCCCAATACCTGGATCGCCCTTCCCACGAGCATCACGATCCTGCGAACGCTGCGGGCCGCGGGCAACGACCCTGCGGATGCCGATCTCCTTGAGGACATCCTCCAGCACGTGGCCGACTGGGACACCAACCCCTGCGGCATCGACCACCGGCGGTTCGGAACCGGTGTCCGCTACCGGCAGGAGGTGCTCCGCCTCGCCCCCAGGACGACGTTCCTGTCGGAACTTGGCGGCCCGTTCTACCTCCACAAGGCCAACGAGCAGGCCGAGCCGGACGAGGACGAGACGATTTCCGACCACATGGATGCCGACACCGCACTGGCATGATCCGCTCTTGCCGGAGCGCAGCGGCGCCCCCGCTCAGAGGCTCGCGCTTCGCTGGTTTCCCGTGCCGGCGGGACGCTTCGGTGGTCCGGCGATGTCCTGCGTGCGGCGCGCCAGAACGGTCGCGGGCCGCATGTCGCCAAGTTCGATGGCAAGTAGGGCGCGGACAAAGGCGGGGATTTCAAGGGCGGTGCCCTTGAGGATCTCGAACTTCCGCAGGACGCCCCCGCGGTAGGCGGCACGGTGCCGGCAGCCGGCCGCGTGGCACAGTCCTTCGGCGGCCAGGGCGAGAGTCTTGAAGGCTGCGTCCTTGTCCAGGGTGGACTGGGCTGGGCATCCGAAGTGGTCGAGCGTGATTGTGAAGTGGGTGGCCCTCTGTTCGAGGGTCAGCCGCCCTCCGCCCGGGGTGATGTGCTGGCCGAGCCGGACATCTGCATAGGGGTGGATCTTCGGCAGGAGCGCCTCGCTCGCCCGCAGGACGGGCAGATCGTCGTACGCCCGGTACGGGCCGGGGCCGCAGTTCTCGGTCGACATGGTCCTCGCCTTCTCGTTGGTGCCGCGACCGTACGCTCCCAGCTCGCGCAGTCGGCTGATGTGGCGGACACGGCGGGCGCCCGGGGTGTGCGCCTGTGCGCCCCCGGCTGGGGCTCTCCACAAGGCGGCGGGCGGCCGATATCGGGAGTGTCAAGGGTCGATTGAGGAGACGAGGAAGACCGATGGGGCGACGGAAGCCCGGGAAGCAGCGCCGTCCGGGAAGGGACCGGAAGGAGTACTCCCTGAGGGAGTTGGACCCGCCGGGCGCCGCGTACGAGGAGTGGTTCATCCCTGCGCAGAACGTGGGATCACTCCCCGGCGAGCTCGACGCGCAGTGCACCGACTTCCTTGACCGCATCCAGCGCCTCGGCCCTCTTTACGGCAATGAGGTGCCGATGGCGGCGCTGCATCTGGACATGTGTCTGGACTCGGGCAAGATCGCCGTGCTTGACGGCGAGGAGCCCAGGCTTGTCGACTTCGAGGGGCTGGTGGGCCGTATCGAGGAGGGCATGGACGGCATCAGGCAGTCCACGCACCGGCTGCACGCGACGGGCGCCCTGCTCGTCGATGTCGACGAGGAGCACGACATCCCCTTCGTGCGGTTCGTGCTGAAGCGGCCGGGGAAGCCGGGCGAACCGTGGGCGTTCGTCGGTGACAACGACACAGCCGCGGCCACCACGTGCCTTCCGAACGCCATCTGGTTCGAGCTGGATCCCGACGTGGCCGCGGCAGTCGCCTACCTGCGAGGGTGCCTCGCCCGGCTGGAGCAACCTGCCTTCGCCGACTTTGTCGAGCACCACCAAGACGTTTCCGTCGATGAGGCCCGGCGCTTGTGGGATGCGGCCTGGGCCTCAGGATTTGTTGATCACAAGGGCTGCGAAGCGTGTCCGACCGGCCACTTGTGCACCCGGCAGGATGCGGCGACATGACCAGCCAGCCATCATGCCGATGATCGCGCACCCTCGCTCGGCCGCGGAGCTGCAGGCGGGGCCGTAGACCGCCGTCTGCAGGGCCCGGCAGCGTTGGGGTCAGATGGCGGTGCGAAGGTGTTCCTGACGGGCCTGGACCAGGGCGCACCAGCGGGTGCGGACGACGTTCTCGTTCGTGGTCCAGCGGGTGGCTGACGGGCCGGGCAGGGGCAGGTCGGCCATGAAGTGGGCGATGTCGGTGAAGTAGGCGAAGTCGCCGGTCGCGGTGAGCTGGCGCAGTCGGCGGATGATGGCGGCCAGGTCCTGCTCCTCGCCGCGGACGGCGTGGTGGAAGGCGAGGGCGAGCTCCACGAAGCGGTGGAGGAAGGGCAGCCCGGCGGCGTCGATGTCGGTGTGCAGGGCCTGGGCGCGGTCGGTGACGCCGTCGGTTCCGGCGTCCTTGATCAGGGCGGCGACCTGGGCGAGGAGGGCGTTGGAGCGTTGATCAAGGCCGTCGAGGAGCTGGTGGGCAAGGGCGAGTTCGTCGTCGGCGCGGACGGGATCGGCGAAGGACACGGCGAGGGCGAGGCGGACCTGCATCATGGCGCGCTCGCCGGCGGCGGCGTGCTGTTCGGCCTCGGCACGGCCGGCTTCGAAGGCGGCGACGGCCTGAGCGGTGTCGGCTTGAGACCAGTGGATGTCACCGAGAACGCGGTGGTGGCGGCCCTTCCAGCCCAGAGTGGGGACGGCGGCCAGGGCGGTGGGGAAGTCGCCGGCGAGGCGGGCCAGGTTGGCCAGTCCGCGCCGGGCCTTGGTGGCGAGGCGGCCGCCGATGTCGGCGACCTGCTGCATCCCGGCGCGGGCGGCGTCGTTCTGGCTGAGGTCCTTGTGGGCCTTGGCCCGGTAGTACAGGGCCATCTCGGTCAGCTCGCCGGGCAGCAGGCCGCTGTCCAGGACGGCGGTTAGGCGGTCGGCGGTGTGCTGGCGGTGTTCGTGCTGGCGGCGGGCGATCGCGGTGAGGAGCTCGGCCAGGGCGTCGGCCGGGGTGTCCAGTCCCTGTTCCGAGGTGCTGGATGGTGGGGTGAGGGGTTCCCACACAGAGTCGTCGGTGTAGACGAAGGCGGCGTCGACGAGCCAGCCCAGGCCGGTCAGACGGTGATCGCGGGCCAGACGCAGGCCCTGGCGCAGGCAGGCCACGAGGAGTAGCCGGCTGGGGGTGAGGGATGCGTTCGCGGTCCACTGGTCGCCGAGGGCGGCCAGGGCGCGGGTGGCGGCCTGGTGCCAGTCGGCGGGTGTCCAGCGGTCGTCGGTGTGCTCGTCGGCCTCGGTGAGCGCGGTGCGGATCGCGCCGTGCAGGTGGTAGGGCCACAGGGCGTAGGGGTTCTCGGTGACGAGGGGACGCTCGGTCAGGCGCCGGGCGGGTGCCTGGTGGGTGAGACCGGCTGCGCGGGTGGCGAGATCGAGGTCGAAGGCGTCCAGGACGGCCACCGAGCGCAGGACGTTCTTCTCGTCGGGGGTGAGGTCGGACAGGGCGCGGGCCAGGAGCGCGGGGAAGGTGTGGTCGAAGTCGGCGGGCTGCGGCTCGCGGGTGCGGCGGATCTCCAGGAAACTGGAGGCGGCCAGGTCGAGGTGGAGGGGCAGACCGTGGGAGCGGGCGGTGATCACGGCCCGGATCGCGGGGCTGATGAGGGGGCGGCCGTCCTTGACCAGTCGGCGGGCGAGATGGTCGTCGCAGTCCTCGGGGGAGAGGTCGCCGATCAAGTGCTGCCGCCCGCCTGGCGTCCCGTGGCGGGGCGCCGGCACCGGGCCGGTCGTGGTGGCCAGGCCCGGCCAAGCGGTGGGGCCGGTGTGGTCGAGCTGTCCGTACAGGGCGGGGTCGGCCCACTGCAGGCGGGAGCGGCCGCTGATGACGAAGAAGGCGTTCGGCATCAGCCACACCAGGCGCTGCAGGAGGCGTTCGAGGTCACGGTGGCGGTCGGCGGTGTCCTCGAAGGTGTCCAGCAGGATCACCGGCGTGACCTTCTTCTCCTCGGGAAGCCGGTGAAGCTCGAAGGCGAGCAGGTGCGGGTAGAAGGACAGCGCCTCCAGGCTGGGTTCGGTCTCCAGCAGGGGTGCGAGGCGTGCGCAGGCGGCCAGCGCCCGTACGGTCTGGCGCCGCTCGCGGAGAGCGCCGACCAGGGCGCCGGTGACCTGCCCGACGGCCGAGCCGACGGCGCCGGGCAGCAGCAGGGCCTGGGCGACGTCACTGAGGGCGGCCTGCGTCTGCTGCGGCAGGGCCTTGCCGAATCGCGAGGCGAGGCCGCCGCGTTCGAGATAGGCGTCGAGCGGATCGCCGGGGTGCTGGGCCTCCCAGTAGCGGCGCAACGCGAGGTCGAAGGCCGGCAGCGGCCGGGCGACGGCCGTGGCGAGCGCGGCCCGGATGGTCAGGACGACGTCCTCGAAGGTGGTGCCGGCCGAGCGGGACAAGTCGATCCGGACGGGCAGGATCTTCGGTCCGGCCCAAATCTGCTCGCCCCACTGCGCCGGCCGGGTGCCGCCGAGCGCAGCCTCGAGCTGGCGCTGAAGCGTGGTCTTGCCCACGCCGCCGACACCGTGGAAGACGATCACATTGGTGCGGGGCGCCTCGAGGTCGGCGGGGTCGAAGCCGGATGCGGTGGTGCGCCGCAGGTGTTCGGCGACCGCGGTGGCGACGAGCTCCCACTGGCGCTCGCGGTTGGTGAACGCCTCGCTCGCGTCGATGGGGTCGTTGGAGCTGAACAGCGCACGCAAGTCGGTCACTTAGGTCCCCCGCCGAAAGATCACCAGTCGGACAAAGCCTATGCCCGGGCACGCCCCGGGCGGCAGACCCACAGGCCCGCCACGGCCCGGCCTCCCACGCCCGCGCTCCTTCCGCGTCCACGATCACATGGTCATGACCAGGGACAATGACGCCTCATCACCGGATCGATACCCCTGGAGGACCCTGTCTTGTCCGAACCCGTCACTCCCGAAGCCATCGAGCATCTGATCGACGAGGTCAGCGCCTTCTACACCGAGCGGATCCTCGCCGCACGGCGCGCCGGCACACTCGACCCCGAGCGGCTCAAGGTCTTGAAGGAGAGCCTGGCGGCGTGTGCCGCCGACCGCCAGGCCCTCCAGGACGCCTCCGAGGAAGAGGTCGCCGAGATCGCGGCCCGCTACGCGGCCCGGGTGAAGGAACTGCGCGAGGAGTAGCCCTCGCGGTGGGGGACGGGCAGCGCCGCGGTGGGGACGGTGAACGCCAGTGCGCGGGGCTGCAGGGCGGTGGGCATCAGCGGCCAGGCCAGCGCGGCGATGGCGACCAGCTCGCGCCGGTACTGCGGCAGCTCGCCCTGCACCTGCCGCAGCGCCGCCCAGAACGCCGCCGCCTCTGCGGGGGTGTAGGGGCGGTGCTGCTCCGCCTCCACCACGTCCCCGCCCCTCACCGGCCGCGCCCAGGTCCCGTCCGCGAGGCGCGCGTTGCGGTAGACCGCGGTCAGGTCCCGACGGATGACGGCGACGGAGTCGACCAGGTCCGGGACCTGCTCGGCCGCGCGCACGACGTCCGGGAGCACGGCGACCGTACGGGTGTGCGCGGCGGCCTGGGTGAAGCGGGGCGTGCCGCCGATGCGGGCCACGCCCGCGCACCGGGCCGCGATCCCCAGCCGGCTGTCGGCGGCCCGCACCCCCAGCACGATCAGCTCCACCCGTCGCCCCGCCGCACGGTCCCGGCGCGCGGAGGCAAGGAAGTGGTCGACGTCGTCCGGGGCGATCTCGATCAGCAGGTCGCCGCGCTGGTCACGCACCCGCTGCTCCGCCTTGTGCTGCCAGGCCCGGTAGTCCGGCCGGATCCGGGCCGACGCCGTCCGCGGATCCTCCTCCAGCAAGCGGCGGTAGTCGGGGTGCATCGACTTGAACAGCCCGCCCTCAATCCGGACAGGCCGGCGGGCGCGCAGCACGCGGCGCAGCGTGCGGGCCGTGTGCGACTTTCCGGCGCCCTGCGGCCCCATCACGTACAGCGTCACCGGCTGCTCGTGCGGCGTGATGTCGCTCAGATACATCGGGACGATCAGCTCGTCGAAGATGAAGGCGTGCTCGTCGGCGGACAGCCGGTGGTAGTTGACGCCCGGCGGCACCGTGAGCGGCTGGGCGATCCGGCGCACCGGCTCGGCCAGCGCCACGGCCCGCTCCAGACCGCCAGCCACCAGCAGCCGCCGCTCCTCGGTGCACACCGAGGGGTGGAGCTGCTGCTCCACGCGCTGGACCTGGCGGCGGAACCGCCACGTCTCCGGCGCCGTCCACGGCCTCCTCCGGGCCGCCTGCAGTGCCCGATGCGCGCCCGCGGTCGGGGACGGGCCGGCCGGTTGGTTGTCGTAGAGGACCTCGAAGTCGCGTCGCACCAGCATCACCCGGTCGGCGAGCCCCTCGCGCTCGATGACCTCCAGCGACTCCAGCAGCCGGAGCGTGCACTGGTCGTGGTTCTCCCAGGACACATACCGGTCCTGGGCCAGGTAGCGCTGCAGCACGCTCAGTTGGGTGACGGCCTCCGACTCGACGACGACTACCACCTCGACCCGGCGCCCCGCGGCTCGGTGGGCCCTCACCTGCTCGGGGTCGACGACCGGGCTCTCGACCAAGGCGTCGAATCGGCCGGTCAGCGCGAACTGTTCGACCTCGGTCTGCCAGCGCAGAACGTCCGGCCGCACCCGAACGCCGGCCGTGCGGTCATCGCTCTGCAGGAGCCGTTGGTAGGCGGGGTGTGCGGTCTTGTAGAGGTCGCGGCCAATCAGCACCGAACCGCCCCGACGGTCCAGGGCGCTCTTGAGTACCTGGCAGGCGGTGGACTTTCCGCTGCCGGGAGGCCCTGCGACCAACACGGTCACGGGCTGGTCCTGGGGTACGGCGTCGCTGGTCCAGGCGGGCAGGATCTGCGAGGCCAGGATCTCGTCGTGCTCGCGCTCGGACAGCACGACCGGGACCACGTCCGCGTCCGTCACTGCACTTCCCCTTCCGGTCAGTGCGCCGCCCCGGCAGCCGCCTGTCAGCGAGCGGGCGCTCTGCGTCGCCCAGTGCTGCCACTGTCGGGGTGGGGCCCAACTCGCCTGCGCTGCCGGGATGTTCGTCCCGACACCGATCTTCTGACGTCACGCTACCAGACGCGGGATATGGTTAATGTTTGAGTTAAATGCGGGGCTAAATTGTGCTAGCATTCAGGGTGGAGGTAGACGCATGGCATCCGAGGAAGAGCTGTTCGCGAACATCGAGGCCCTGCTGGCGGAGGAGCCGCAGCTCCCGCCCCCGGCGGAGCGCGCCCGACTGCGCGAGGCCGCCGGCATCACCCAGGCCCGCCTCGCACAGGCCCTGAAGTCGACCGTGCAGACGGTGAAGAACTACGAGAACGGCCGCTCCGAGCCGAAGTCGCCGCGCCTGGAGGCGTATCAGCGGCTGCTGAAAGGCTGGGCGGCGAAGTACCCCGCGCCCGGCACCCCCGCCGCCATCCCGACGCCTCCGTCCCCGGCGGCCACCCCGCAACCGGCGGCGCCTGAGAAGATCACCAGCCCGGCGGCCCCCGAAGCGCAGACGGAGAAGGCCGCGCCCGCGCGTCCCGCCCGGCCGGCCTCGCGTCCCGTTTCGACGCCGCGGCGCCCGGCGGCGAGGACGGCCGCCGCGCCCGCGCTGGACCCGCGCTTCCCGCACGGCCCGCTCGCCGTGTTGGACGGCGACGGCTCCGCCTACGGGGTCGGCGGCATCGTGCTGGACTGCCCGGCGACCACGATCGTGGAGCTGGTGGAGTGGACGTTGAAGGAGTCCGGTCTCGGCGCGCCGAAGCTGCACCGCAACGGTAAGGACCAGGACCCGCTGATCGTCCTCACCGCGTCTGCGGCCGCGAAGTTCGGGCTTCCCGAGCGCCTGGAGGATCGGCGCGGGCTGCGCCTCCCGGAGGATCACCCGGTCGTCAAGCAGATCCTCAAGGCGAAGTGGGAGCTCACCCAGCGCGGTTTCGGCCCGTGGCCGCGCGTCTACCGCAAGGCCCAGGGTCGCGAGCGGCAGTGCGTGCAGCTCGCGATCCTGCCCTGGGACGCCCTCGACCCCCGGTCCTGGCCCGGCGTCACGGAGATGGATCCGGCCGACATCGCCCGCGTTCTCGGGACCTACGCCCAGCGGGTGATCACCCCGCGCGGCGGCACGGCTGTCAACGGCTTGGAGCTGATGACCGCGCTGCGCCCGCCGACGAAGGCGGTCCGCGACGAGGCAACCGGGAACTGGGTGTCCGGCCACAACCCCGGCTCGCTCGGGACCGAGCCCCTCCCCCCGGCGCCTCCTGAGGCCCGGCCTGAGCATCCCGTCGTCGTCAGCTCCGGCTGGACGGGCGGCTTTCTCAACGAGGAGGCGTACCGGTGGACCCGCGATGTCGACCTCCTCACGGGCGAGGAGGCGGCGCTGCCGTTCGCGGTCGGCCTCGACCTGAACACGGCCTTCCTCGCCGCCTCGGCCCGGCTCACGGTCGGCCTGTCCGAGCCAGAGCACTTCGTGGCCCCGAAGTTCTACCCGAAGGTCCCCGGCTGCTGGCTGGTCGACCTGAGCCACGTCGAGCTCGACCCGCGCCTGCCCTCGCCGTTCACGCCGGACGGAAGCCGTCCGACCGGGCCGGCCTGGTACCAGACCCACACTGTCGCCTACGCCCAGGAGCTCGGCTACAACGTCGAGATCCTGGAGGCGTACCTGCGGCGTGAGACCGGCGCGTACCTGGATCCGTGGCACGACCGGCTCAAGACCGCCTACGTCGACACCCTCGCCGACCTCGGCGTCACCAAGGACCTCACCGACGCCGAGTTCCTCGCGGCGATGGAGGTCCACAAGCAGTCCGACCCGGCGATGGCGGCCGTCCTCTCGGCGATCAAGGGAACGGTCAAGGGCGGCATCGGCAAGCTGTTCGAGGGCCCGCAGGGCAAGAGCTACAAGGACGGCGAACCGTGGCCGGCGATGAAGCGCCCGACGTGGGCGCCGTGGATCCGCAACGCGGTCATCTCCAAGGCGCGAGTGAACATGCACCGCAAGATGCTCAACATGGCGAAGATGACGGGCATGTACCCGCTCGCGGTGCTGTCCGACTGCGTCGTCTACCCCACGCCGAGCGCCAGCCCGGTCGACTTCCTCCCGTATGCCGCCTCCGGCAAGCCGATCCCCGGCGCCTTCCGCCTCGGCCCCACCCCCGGGCTCGCCAAGCTCGAAGGTGTCCAGCCGATGGCCTGGGCGGTCGACCTGATGGAGCAGGGCTACAACCCGGCCAGCTACATCAAGGGCGACGGCCACGACGCCGTCCTCGACGGCGGCGAGTAGGCCCGCCGGCCGGCACCCACCCGCACCCCATCCCCGAAGGGAGCTGACCCATGGCAGGAGAGATCGACGACGCCTTGGAGCGCGCCGACCAGGAGCACTTCACCAAGGAGCCGCCCAAGGGCCTCCAGGCCCGGATCAACTACCTGCTCAGGCAGATGGGCACGTCGAAGGCGGTCGCCGAGGAGATCGGCGTCACCGCCGACTCCGTCAACCGCTACCGCCGCGGTGCTCGCAAGAACCCGCCCAAGGACATCGCCGCGAAGATCGAGGCGGCCGTGAAGGCCCGCTGGCAGCCGGGCGTGCGAAAGCGCCGGCGTAAGCAGGCCGCCGCTACCGGGATCACGGTGGAGACCCGCGCCCGCTTCGGCTACACCGCCGCCGTCGGCTCCACCGACGACGGCCGCTTCCGCCGCCTCACCGTCCACCTCCCGGCCACCTACGCCCAGCGTCTGTTCGACGCCCGCGATGAGGGCGCCAGCGACCAGAAGATGCGCGAAATCGTCGCCGAAGGATTCAAGGAAGTCTATTTCCAGGACAACGGAGCCCGCGCCATGGGACTTTCCGACGTATCACTTTCAGATATCGACTACCTTGATATCGAGTATTAGTTACAAAACTTCCCGGCCTGAAATTCGTTGAACAGTGAGCCGAAGCACGATAGTTGACACAAAGGCAGACGTATCGCCACAAGGGCTGCAGGACAGGGCGTGGTCTTTGGTTCTTGCAGGGGCCTGCCGGCCGTGCCTGTCGGACCCTGTCGGTAGCGTCAGGTCATGGATCACCTCAGAGCCCTAACCACCGACCAGTGGACGATCATCGTTGCCGTCGTCGCCGCCCTCATCGCCGCCTGGCAGGCTTCTATCGCCCGCATGGCCGCCAGAGAGCAACTGGCCCTGTCAAAACGCATTCACCGGGAGCAGAACGAGCCGTACGTCATCGTCGACATCCAACCCGATGCCAACCACGGGTCGCTTCTGTTGGTCATCGAGAACACCGGTCCGACCGTAGCCCGCAACGTCCGCATCTCCTGCAACCCGCCCCTCGAGTCAGGGTGGGAGCCCAGACCAGGAGAGCCGGATCTCACCCAGGTCATGCAGGAGATTCTGGCCCGGCCCATCCCCATCCTGCCGCCGCGCCGCCGCCTGACCTTCCTCTTGGACAACCAGGAGCGGTCCCAGAACGCTCACCTGCCCCGCGTCTACACCTTCACGGTGGACGCAAACGGTCCTGAAGGGAAGGTGGAGACGGCCCAGTACACCGCCGACCTCGACGCGGTGAAGTGGGTCATGCTCGAAGACCGGCCCACCAAGCATCTGGAAGACAAGCTGGTCAAGATTGAGAAAGCGGTACACGCGCTGGGCCCGGGCAACCGTCGGTCGTTCCCTCCAAGGACACTACCTGCGCCCGTGCGGCAGCAGCGATCGGTCTCTGGCGACACAGAATGAGACGGGCCTAGCCCGAGCAGTCAGGCGCTGCAGCCCGCGCCAGCGTCTTGTCCGTCCGCGCATCGGCCTCTAGGGGGCGGGCTCGTTGCGCACCTGACGCACAATAGACGCCCTGCTGCCCGCGCTCCGGCTGCCTCAGCCCACCCTGGAGCCTCGGAACCGTGCCTGACTGGGCATCATGTCTGTCATGGACCTCGCAGGCATAGCAGCCCTCGCAGCCCTCGCAGGCATTCCGGTAAGCGTGCTGGTCGCGCACTGGCAGAAACGCACAGCTCTGCAACAGACTCATGCACTGAACCAGGCAGCCCTCGACGCCGCCGAAGCCAACCACCGCGCAGCCCTCGCCCAGGCCGAAGCCGACCATCGAGCCGTCAGGGAAGCCGCTCTCGAACAAGCCCAGGCCGCTCACCGGAATGCCTTGGAGCAAGCACAGGCCAGTCACCGACTGGCTCTCGAGCAGGCCGAAGCCGACCATCGAGCCGTCAGGGAAGCCGCTCTCGAACAAGCCCAGGCCGCTCACCGGAATGCCTTGGAGCAAGCACAGGCCAGTCACCGACTGGCTCTCGAGCAGGCCGAAGCCGCACACCGCAGTGCGATGGCACAGGCCGAGGCCAATCACCGCGCTGCCCTCGAACTCCAAGCCGCCCAAGCCCGCGCCGACCACGAACGGTGGCTGCTCGACGCTCGCAGAGCCTCCTACGATCGCTTCCAGGAGTGCCTTGGCCGCTTCCGAACGGCCCTCTTGCGTGGCGTGGGGGCGGCGGAGGTGGACGCCATCATCTACGACATGCACAGCATCGCTCACGAGGTCAGAGGAATCGGACCGTCCGAAGCTGGAGGGCTGGCCCGTGATATCGTCCGCCGCTGCTCAAGCGTCACAAGAATGCCCGGCCTGGGCGTAACCAGCGATGAGCGCGAAGAGACGTGGAATACCTGGATAGCGCCCCTACGGGCACAGTTCAGCGATTCGGTGCACAGTGTAATGACCCGCAGTCCTGCCCTTTTTCTTGAATAGCCGGGGGGAAATTACCTCCAGGCACGGGGGCGAAGAGTCCGTGCGGCGCCGATGCTTGCAGCAGCCAGCCCAGAGAGCGCCGGTCACCCGTCCAGCCACTACAGGGGATGGCGGCCAGGCTCGCAGCCGCCGCGGCGCGGTCACGCCACTGCAGCTTGTCCGCTCCGCGGATAGGTTCCGCCGGCTCACGTTCCCGCGAAGCACCGCCCGGGGCATCCATAGCAAGCCGGTCAGGGAAGCGGCGGCGCCTCAGCAGAAGCGGCGGCAACAACGGAGCTACCCGCTCCGCTCCCACAGGTCGTCAGACACAAGATCCCGCGTAGACGGCACACTGCCGGCCTGCGACCCCAACTGCCAAGCGCCTGAGCCGAACTCATTCTGAAATGATCAGTAAGTACCCGGTGCCCGCCGCCAGCCTGCTTCGTCGTTCCGGGCGCTGCTGGTGACAGATAGCGCGCCGCCCTGGTGACAAACATCGTGCTTTGCCTGGTTGAAGCCGCAGGTCAGTGGAAGCCGATGGTGACAACTATCGCGCTTCGGCTCAAACAGGAAATCCCCGAACAGCCCACAGGAAAGCGGGGAACACTGTGACCGACACCAGCCTCGACGCCGTCGACGTCTCCGGCATCGACCGGGACAAGGACCACCTGATCCGCGCGGACTACGACAACGTCCGTATCCCCGGCGGGCTGCGCCGCAGCCCGCACTTCACCGCCGCGTACGCGAACCCCGGCGACCCCACGGCTCACAGGGTTCAGAGGCCGAACGGCAGGTGGGTGGAGGGGCCTCCAGGGGCTTGGAATCGGGCGCCCATGTTGTCCATGGGGTTGAGGTAGACCATCGCCGTGAACCAGGCGGCCGCCTTGCGTGGGTGCTTGAGCTGCAGCAGGCTCGCGTAGGCGTACACGACGCGGTGGGCGGGCCGGTTGTCCGTCTCCCCGTAGGGCAGCACATCCCTGAAGGGGTAAGGCAGCGACTGCTGCAAGACGCAGACCCCAGCAGCCGCCCACGCGAGTCCCGCCTCCAGGTCACCGCGGACGAGATCGTCCGGGCTCTCCACGTCGTCGGGGTCGAACTCGTCGTCTTGGTCAGCGAGGTCGGCCATTTCGTAAGCGATGGTGGTGTAGGCATCGAGATCGCGGGGATGCAGCCGGCGGCCCGCGATCGTCACGCACCCCTTCTCATACGCGGCGTCGTACTTCTCATCGGTCTCTTCGTCCGGTGTCCAGACCCGTTCCATGGCCCATTCCGGGCGCGGCGGCAGCTTTGCGATCTTCCGCTCCAGCTTGGACAGGCCGCCCGGCTCGCCCTCGTACTCGGCGTAGTGCGCCGCCGAGTCAAACATGTGGAACTCGGGATCCATCATCCAGGCCAGCAGCGGTCGGTCCAGCATCGATACCGCCTCCGCTGCCACACCGGTCGGCACCAACCACGGCATCACGCCTTCCAGCGCCAACTTCTGCGTCTCGGGATGCAGGCCCACGCTCATCGTCATGGCCGCGAGTATCGGCCGTAGGCACCGGCGCCCGCAGGCTCTTGTCCAACTGCCACCCGGGGGGCCTGCTCGACGTCTCGTGGTCGCACGGCTGGCTGGCGAAACCTGCGGACACAGGTGCATGCCAGGGCCCGGTAGGGTGGGCCCAGCCGCGACAGGGGTTGCTCCTGCCGCGGTGAGGGCCCGTACGGCGGTTAGGTCGCCGGTGCGGGCCCGTTTCGTGTGGGGTGTCACTCGCTGCGGAGGATCTGGTAGATCCGCGACAGGCTGAGGCCGACCTCGTCGGCGATCCGCTTGGGCTTCTTGTGGCTGGCTTCGGCTTTGATCACCTGGGGGGTCGCGGCGACGGCCGCCTCTCCGGCGAGACGCAAGGTTCGGACGTTGTCGAGGGTGAGCTTCTCGGCCAGTGCGGTGAGGAAGGACTGCCTGGCCTGCTCATCGTCCTGGGACTGCTCGAACCCGGCGGCGATCGCCTTGACCTCATAGAACGGGTCGGTTCCTCCCTCGCCGGCCTCCTGGCGCTCATGCTCGAACTCGGCGAGCAGGGCGATCACTCCCTGACGGAACTTCTCGGCGGCGCTCCTTGTCGTGGCGGAGGTCGATTGCTTGCTGGTGGCGTCGGTGCTCATTGGTTCGGCTCCTTCGTGGGCGAGATCGCCCTGGAGGGCGGGTTGAGACAAGAGACTGCGGGAGGGAAAGGCCCGCCCCGGCAGGGGCGGGCCGGGTGGCCTAGCTGGCCTTCAGCCTCTTGAGGTGGCGCTCCCACCACCCGAGCTCCTGGCAGGCCCAGGTGTACCGGTCCATGTCGTTCCAGGCCGCGTAGCGACGCTTGTCGCTGCGCAGCTCCTCGATCATGGACTCGGCGCGCTGCATCTCGATCTTGGTGCTGGCCATGGGGGTTGCTCCCTTGGATGTCGGGGTGCCGGGTTAGGTCCGGCGGTGGTGTCGGGTTAGGTCCGACAAGAAAGACTGTAGCCACTTGTGGAGTGATTCCACAAGTGGCTACACAATCGACTTCACTCTTTTGGTGGTGCCACGGCGCTGCACACTCACCACACCACGCAGTTCACCACCGTCCCGACGAACATCCTGTGAGCCTCACACCCCGTTTCCCCAGATAGACGCGGTGAGCTGTGAGCTATGAGGCTGTGACGGACTGCGTGACACGGGCAGTGCCCGCCCTGGCTGGCCCGGACGCCCCCGCCCGGAGACGTCACGCCGCCACTCTCCCGGGTGAATCCCGCGCCCACAGCTCCCCGTTCCTACTTCTTGCAGGTGACACCGCGTCAGTGCCGCTCCCTACCGTCCGAACCGTTCCCCCTGCGCGCCCTGGCGGCGCTCGATGAACGGTGGTGATCCCTCCATGTCCCTGGTCGACGGGCTGCGTAGCCCCCACTCCCCCCTGCGCCGGTTCCTGGACCGCGAGCTGTCCGCCGGCCCGGGCCCGCTGCGGCAGAACTACCGCGCCCAGCACCGCACCGACCACGTCCTGCTCCCGCCGCCCGGCGTCGGCACCGAGGCCGGCACCGTCGGCACGGCGATCGACCAGCGGCTGCGCCTTGCCTTCACCTCCGCCGCGCCAGTCGACGACGCCGCCCTCATCGGCATCGAGCGCACCGGCCGGTTCGGCAGCCACGGCCAGGGACTGCGGATGCGCGCGGTCGGCAACGAGCTCGCCGCACGCCTGACCAAGACCGTCCAGGACCTCGACCTCGACAACCGCCACCTGCCCCTCGACCGCGCCCAGGACGAAGAAGAAGACCTGGCCCGCATGCTCATCGTCGCGGCCTGGTACCAGGTCCTAGCCCGCACCTCCATCGGCTTCGCCTTCACCCCGCTCGCCGGAGCCGCCTTGGAAGACCCCGGAGGCTTCACCCTCACGCGCCTGCTTCAGCTCCCACACCCCGACATGGTCAGCGACGTCATCAACCAGCTCCACAAAGCCGCCCACAGCCCCCTTCAGGACGTGCTCGCCCGGACCCGGCCCGAGGATTGCCACGGCGGCCCGACGTTCGCCGGCGCCCGCATCACGGCGGATGCCGACCTCGCCGTCGAGGGCCTGCTGCTCGACTTCAAGAGCACCCGCCACCCGCTCAAGGAGATGTCCCAGCGCACCGCCTGGCAGCTCGCCGGCTACCTCCTCCTCGACACCGCCGACGTCTACCGGATCGACACCGTCGGCCTCTACCTCACCCGCACCGGCGTCCTCGCCACCTGGCCCGTCGAAGACTTCCTCGACCTGCTCGGCACCTGCCGCCGCGACCTCACCGAGCTGCGCGCCGTCTTCCGTGAACTCCTCACCGGCTGTCACGGCCACGCCGACGCCCCCTACTTCACCACCCAGGAAGAGGTCGACCACGTTCGCCAGCTCCTGGAGCGCCTGGCCCCCGTCGCTGCTCCCGGCTGCTGCCCGGTCTGCCTCCAGCCCCTGCCCGAGACCACCCGCCACCCCCGGAAGTTCTGCACCGCCCGATGCCGCGAGCGGGCCCACGTCTTGCGCAACCGCGGACTGATGCCCGGCGGCCCACGCCCCCTGATCCCCGGCCCTCGAGCTCCCCGCACCGACCTCCCCGGCGACGCGTCGGCTATGAGCTTCGCAGTCCGTTTCCGCAGGTAGGCGGGGTGAGCTGGGCTCTGGCCGCCCTGGAGGGGGCGTCCAGAACAACGACGGCGCCCTGGGAATCCTGGCGGGCGGCGCTCACGAGCGCCCACTGGCAGCCCTGCTCGCCAAGTACGGGAAGCGCACGCTCCACCGCATCCTGCTCGCCACGTTCAGCATCGAAGCGACTATGAGGCACGACGAGACCGGCCAGCATGTCGCGGAGCTCAACGGCGATCCCTTGGCGCGCATCGTCTTCCTCGGGGGCGTACTGCGCCGCGGGGTTCGGCGTCAGCCGCGCGCAGGCGTACCGGCGCATGACCGTCGCCCACGTCCTTTCCGAGATCCACGGCGCAGTCGCGGCGGGCACCGAGACGTCTCGCACGCAAGACACCGGCCCGGCCGCCGCGGCCGCGCTCGATTTCGGCCTGTCCCAGCGCCCCCTGATCGCGGTCTCCGGCCGTACGAACGACTTCGCGGAGCTCTGATCACCCGCATCCTCTCCACGCTGTCCACAGCGGCCTCCAGGCCCTCGATAAGGCCACGGTGGGCGTCGTGGTCCGCCGTCTACGACGTCCGCACCGTCCCGCCGGTGCCGCCCGCCGATCCGTCGGCGGACCCGGCCGTCGCCGCGCTGCGTCGCGACGTCGCCGACCTCTTCGCCAGCAGCCACACGATCGGGGAGCTGAGGCTGGAAGTCGCGCCGGCCTACCTCTCCGACGCCGAGGCCGCCGACGTCCTGGGGCTGCTGTTCGAGCAGATCGCCGAGCCCCCTCGAGCACGGCCTCGCTGCCCACCGCTACGCCCTCACCTACGACCGTCGCGCCCTCCACGGAACCGTGCTGTGACCGCCTGACGGTCACCTGATGAACAAACCGGTCCTGCGGGCCTCCAGCGCGGTGACGAAGGCTTCCCCCTAACGGACACTCCCGGAGGCGGTCTTGACGTGCTGCTCGTTCTCACGCCATGGACCCTTGCACATGCGATGAGACGGTCTGCCACGGGCCGGCGCTCCTGGCCGCCGACCACCAGTACGTACTCGAACAGAACGCAGCTCAGCGGCCAGGGCCGCCTCGGCGGCGACGGCGTCGCTCGCCGGGAGAAGCGAGCGTGTTGCGGCTGCTGATCATCCTGGCGACGAAGCTGCAGGGTGACGCTCCGGTCGTCCTGGACTTCGCGGCTGAAGCGGAGAACCTCGAAATCGAGGAGAGCACCCTGCGAGAGTTGATCCAGTGGCTGGTCGATCGCCGCTACCTCGCTCTGGACGGCCAGGTCGACGGCGTCGCCAGGCTCTGGATCAACCCGGCCGTCGCGTTCCTGCCCCGAACGACAGATCCACGGGTCGCCGCCGCCCGGCACCGCTTCCCCTACATCACGGCGGACGAGAAGGGCATGGCCTCAGAGCAGCCGTTCCATGTGAGCGAGTACGACGAACACGGCTGGGAGCACGTGTACCAGCTCAACGCCGACAAGTTCGAGAACCCGGCACGCTTCTCGTTCGGCTGCCCCATCCACCACAGGGCTGATCTCCGCCCACTGTGATGCATCGACCTCCTACTCGCGAACGCCCACACCACCCATCGGTGTGCAACGCCCGCAACGACCTCGCCTGAACCGACAAGGAGAACCTGATGGCGACTGAACTGACGCCCGCAGCCGACCTCGCCCGCCACGCTGCCGATGCCGTACGAGCACTGCCAGGTGCACCTGAGAGCCACGACATCGGCAGCATCGGCGATGTCCTCGGTCACCTCTCCGACCTTGCTCTCTCGGTGCCGAAGGCAATCGAGGACCTCCCCACCTACATCGTCGACCTCGCCAGCGACGGAGAGCTCGTCGCCGGGCCGAACGGTGCCACGGTCAAGACCATCCGGAACGAGCTGCGCGCCGCTATCCAAGATGCTGCCGCCGCGTCGTGGCTCCTGAGCTCGGCGCTCACCCGGGCCCGGGACGTGATGAGCAACGTCACCGTTCGTACTTGAGCCAGCTCGCCCATCCGCCACATGACGAACTCGATCCAGGAGCGGCAGCGAAGCTTCGGTCGCTTGGGTCGCTTCGGCGGCACTCGGTGGGTGATCAGCGACTGAAGCTCAGCGACCGTGCGAAGCTTCAGTCGCTGGAAGAAACGTGCAGGTCAGACGCCCAACAAGGAAGTCCGCAGCGACTGAAGCGACCGAAGTTATACATATCAGCTATGCAGATCGCGCGTGTGCGTGTCATATATAGGCGTCTTGAGTCGCTTCAGTCGCTGATTGGTGTTGCAGACGCTGTCTGACCTGCAGCTTTACAGAAGCGACCGAAACTGCTGACCAGCCAGTTGAGTCGCTCGCGTCAGTCGCTCGGTCGCTGCCGCAGCAGGTGAGCGGCACGCCCGGGGGTGAGGGTGGTCCACCCGAACAGACGTCTTCGCTAGGCTGTCTCCGTCGTTGAGTCGCTTCAGTCGCTGTTGGGAGATCGAATGCCTGCTGACCTGCGGGTTTCCTCCAGCGACTCAAGAAGCGCCGTCGCTCCGCCAGCCCCGCTGGCGCTCGCTCGCTGGTGCGCAAGCCACGGCTGGCCGGTCCATCCCCTTGCCCCTGGCAGGAAGACCCCTGCCGGAAACTGCCCGGACTGCCGCGCGCCCGGACACGACCGCCGAACCTGCCCCTGCCGGGCAGCGGGGCGCTGGTGCCACGGTTTCCACGCCGCAACCCTGGACAGCACCCGCATCCAGGAGTGGTGGGGCGCTCGCCCGCAGATGGGCGTGGCAGTGGCCTGCGGCCCGGCCAACCTCGTGGTCATCGACATCGACGCGCACCCAGCGCCGCCACCGGCACGCAACCGGCTGCTGCCCGGCATCGATATCGCCGAGGACATCGACGTATCCGCGATGACCACAGGCTTCCACACGCTCGCCGTCCTTGCCGCCCTCCGCGGTCAGACCAGCCCGGCCGACGACGCCACCACCCTGAGGGTCCGCACCCCGTCCGGTGGCCTGCACGTCTGGTACCGGCAGGCGGACTCCCGCCGCTGGCAGTGCTCCTCCGGCTCCAGCACGACCCGCGCCCTGGCCTGGCAGGTCGATGTCCGTGCCGACGGCGGCTACATCGTCGCGCCCGGAACCACCACCGAGGCCGGCACCTACACGCCGGTCGGCACGGCACGAACTCCTGCACCGCTCCCAGACTGGCTGGCGCAAGAACTCCAGCGCACCCACCACCTGCCCGCTGCCCACGTTCCGGCCCCGCGCCCCGTCCCTAGCCGCGCCCGCCAGGCCGTCCTCGCCGCCCGCGGCGCCACCCACCCCACCGTCGCCGCACTCACCACTGTGCTCGCCGAGGTCGCCGACTGCGCCCACGCCCCCGAAGGCACCGGGTTCTCCGAGAAGCTCAACCGCGCCGCGTACACCGTCGGCGGCCTCGTAGCCGCAGGGCACCTCACTGCCCAGGATGCGGAGGACGCCCTCATGGAAACTGCCCTCCTCGCCCGCCCCGGGCAGGAATCACGTGCCAAAGCGATCATCCGCAGCGGCATGACCGCCGGAGCACGCCGTCCCCTCCACCCCGGGAGCCGCCCGTGACCAGCCCCGCCGGCGGCGAGACGAACATGCTCTTCGACTTCGACCCCCAGGCCCTGGCAGAACAGATCATGGCCAAGGCCGGCCCTGTCCTGCCGCCTCAGCACGCCTCACACCCCGTTGAGACGCCGCAGGCCGCCCAGGCCGCCTCCGGCGCGACCGCCCACGGCCTGAGGCCCGACTCCCTCACCGACCGCGGCAACGCCAAGCTCTTCGTCAAGCTCTACCAGGCCGACTTCCGCCACGTTCCAGGCCTTGGCTGGTACCGGTGGGACACCACCCGCTGGCAGGTCGATGAAGACGACTCCGTCCTGTGGGCCGCTGGTGAGATCGGCGAACACCTCGCCACCACCGACCCCACCGGCGAGCACTCCGCCGACGCCCTGAAGAAGCACCGCCGCCGAGCTCTCAGCACGGCCGGCATCAACGCGATGCTCGCCCAGGCCAAATCAGCGCCCGGCATGGTGCTCAAGGCCGAGTACCTCGACGCCGACCCCTACGCCCTGTGCACCCCGGCCGGCATCGTCGACCTCCGCAGCGGCCTCGTACGCACCCCCGACCCCAACAAGGACTTCCACTCCCGCTCGACCACCGTCGGCCCCGCCGCGATGCCCATCCCCAGGTTCCAGCGCTTCCTCACCGACACCTTCGGCGACGACGCCGAAGGCACCGAGATGATCAGCTTCCTGCAGTTGCTCCTTGGCTACTCCATCACCGGCGACGTCGGCGGCCAGGTCATGCCCTTCCTCTTCGGCGCCGGCAAGAACGGCAAGTCCGTCCTCCTCGACGTCTCCATGAAACTCCTCGGCGACTACGCCGACGCCGCACCGCCCGGCTTCCTCATGGCCCGCCTCTACGAAGGCCACCCCACCGACCTCGCCGAACTCCACGGCCGACGCGTCGTCGTCTGCTCCGAGGTCAAGCCCGGCGACAAGTTCGACGAAGCCCGCGTCAAGCACCTCACCGGCGGCGACCGCATCAAGGCCCGCCGCATGCGCCAGGACTTCTTCTCCTTCAACCCCACCCACAAGCTCTGGCTCCTGGGCAACCACCGCCCCGAAGTCGGAACCGGAGGCTTCGCCTTCTGGCGCCGCATGCGCCTGATCCCCTTCGAGCGCACCGTCGCCGACGACCGCCGCATCGACAACCTCGCCGACATCCTCGTCGCAGAGGAAGGCCCCGGCATCCTCAACTGGCTCATCGACGGCGCCCGCCGCTACCTCGCCGGCGAGAAAGACCTCACCGGCCCCGACAAGGTCCGCATCGCCACCAACGCCTACGCCGAGACCGAGGACCACACCGGCCGCTTCTTCGACGAGGCCTGCCTCATCCACCCCGACTGCCGCACCGAACAGAAGACCCTCTACGACGCCTACCGCGGCTGGTGCCTGAGCGAAGGCTGCATCCCCATGAGCAACCGCACCTTCGCCGCCCGCGCCCGCGAACTTCTCGGCCTGGCCTCCCCGAAAGAGATGATCTTGTCGAATTCGAGGAAGTACTACCCTGGCATCGGACTGCTCGCCCAGGAGGAGACGGCATGAGTTCCCTGATCAGCGAGAACGATCTCCAGCACGAGACCGACCTCGTTTGGCTCGAGGACATCTCCCGCCTCGACTACGTCCGCCAGAGCCTCGACCGCCTCCCCACCCGAGGGGGCAAGCCCGCCTACCACCGCGACGGGCGAATGGTCGGCTATGCCGTTCTCGCGACCAGCGCCAAGGCGTCCCGAGCTTCCGGAACGTTCCGACGCCGTGTCTTCTGGCTGCTCCCACACGACCGCGACACAGAGCCCGAAGGCCTCTACGCCAGCTCCGCCCCGGCCGAAGCAGTCGACCCCGACACCCTCCAGCCCACCGTCAAAGGGCGCAAAACCGAGCGCAGCGAAGGTGGCCCTCCGTCCAACGCCATGCGCGAGCTCGGCATAAGTCTTCCTCTCTGAACCCAGCCGCCGCACAGCGACCCAAGCGACTGAAGCGACTGAAGCTGGGGCATGGATTTGCTACCACCTGGAAGCGGTTGCCGAAGGCACGAAGGCAGGCCGACCCGCCCGTCTGGCCTCGACGGCGGTTCAGTGGTGGGGCGTACCCTCGAGTTACGGTCCGTGAGGCCGGGTCTGCGACTTGTCCCACCGATGGCAGCGGAACGACACAACGGCCGGCCCCCGTACGATGTCCGCCGTGACCACCCGCCGCACCCTCGGCCTCGGCCCCGGCCCCCAGACCGCTCCGATCCAGGCTGCCCAGGCCGACCTCCTCGCGGGCCTCCCCGGCCTCGACCTGCCCGACGTCGCCGAGCTTCGCGCCCGCGGAGTTCTCGACCCGCACCCGGCACCGGCCCGAAGAGAGCCCCGCACTCTCGGCACCGACCCGGCCGCCCCGACCCCGTAGCACCGCCTGGGCCGCCCTGAGCGGCGCTCTGAGCTCCTATCTCCCCGCCCCGGTCTCCCCTTTGGGCGGGGCGCCGCACGTGGGCCCCGGAGACGCCCACAGCGCCGCGCCCTGCGAGCACGGGCGCACCGCCTCGTGAGGGACGTGGTGAGCCGTCCTGCAGTCCCACTCACCACGCCTCGCCCGGCACTCACCACCGCACTCACCAGGCGCTGTGACCAGGCATCTGACCGAGCATCTGACCGATCCGCCGGGGCGCCGTGACCGACCTGCCCCGCGCGCCGACCCGCTGCCCTGGAGCATGCCGCGGGGGCAGAATGCCCCCTCTGGCCGTCACGCTGGCCGGTCACAGCAAGCCGTGACCGATCCCCCGTACGCGGTGACCGATCCGGACGACCGATCGGTCACCACCGTGACCGACGCGGCCGATCCGCCGGGCGCCGTGACCGATGCGCCTCAGGTCCGTCGGTCTCAGCCTGCGGGGCGTCCGTGCCCCCGGGCCGGCGGGCGCTCGTGAGGACGTCGAGGACCGTCTCGAAGACGTCGTCCAGGCAGGGCGCACGAGGTCGAGCTGTGCCGTATCGGCGGCCGCTGGACCGACCTCATGCCCACGCACGAGGGGCGGCCCGCCTCTGGCCCGCGAGTTCTGACTCCCCGCGACACGTCCGCAATGCCGCCGCAGAGCGGGTGATGACGTGGAGGGCGTGGAGGCACCGGCTCCAGGCCATCCCGGGCCCCTCCGCGCCGGGGCCTGCCGCGGCAGCCGCGCCCCTGGCGGTGTGGGCCCCACGCGAGACAGCCCGCGTGCCCGGCCCGGACCGGGCACGGTCCGTGTGGCGCTGCGCACCGTGGTGAGTGGGGACCGGTGCGTCCCGGTGGTGAGCCGCATATGTGAGGCTCACAGGGTGTTTTCCCTGGGGGCGAGCGTGCTGTGTGACTGTGAGGGACTCACCACCGGGGCGCCCTCCCGTGGCCCTGGTTGCCCTCTGACAGGTGATCTTGACCGATTGCCAAGTGACTTTGATCGGCTCCGCTGCGGGATGGCCTATTGGCTCAGTCGGTGTGGCTGCCCGGCGGGGGCCATGGTCCGTCGAAGGCCGGCCCACAGTCGGCGGGCAGGTTGGCCACGACCAACGCGGCCGCCTCCTGCGGCGTGAGCCCCTCACCTAGGACCGACGAGTACAGCGGCCCGTACACCGTGCACGGGGCGCTGCCTGCGATGAACGGTAGATCGTTGCTCCACGGGTACTGCGAGTTCCGGTGGAAGGTGAGGCATCCGTGACTCGGGAACGGGAACAGGACCCGCAGGCGTGGTTCAGCGTAGGCGGCCTCCATCACCGCCGGATCGCCCCGCCGCACGTTGGGATCGCCCGCCAGCATCAGCCGCCAGGTCTTCTCGACAACCGTCTCCTCAGCCATCTGACGATCATGGCGCTCACGCCCATGGCAGACAACTCACCCGTCCCTCACCTGGACCCCAGCCAGCAGGAAGATCCGGCTGTCTCCCGGGGCCGGAGGCGATCAAGATCTTGCCAATCGGTCAAGATCACCTGTCGGAGGACACTGGTGGTGCTTGGCCGGGTGCCCGTCGTCGTCTCCGGGTCCCGTCCGGACCCGGAGACGACGACGGACGGCGCGGCGGGCCGACGGGCCCTCAACCGCCGTCGGGGTCGTTGTCTTGTAGCGCTGCGGCCGTGGTGAGGAGGCGCTCCCAGGTGCGGGGGGTGGAGCCGTGGACGGCGGCGAGCTCGGCGGCCACCCGTCCCTTGGGAGCACCGCCGGCCGTGGCCAGCGCTTCTCGCGCGACGTCGAGGCGGGGGTCTCCCTCGTAGGCGTGGCTCTTGCGGGGGCCCTGGGGCTCGCCGGCGCGGCGGCCGCCGCCCACGCCGCGCCCGGGGGCGTTGTCCCGGCGGTCCAGGACCTCCCGTCGGGACCACAGTCGAGAGCCGTGGACGGTGGTGCCGGGCGAGATGTGGCCGGTGGCGGCGTAGGCACGGATGGTGCCGGTGCTGATCCCGAGCAGGTCGGCGACCTCGCGGGCGGACAGGAGGTCTTCGGGGTGCTCGTCCTGGGGCAGGGCGGGGATCGGGCGGCCCGCCAGGTAGGCCTCGACCTGTGCCCGGTCATAGAGCCGGCTCCGGCTGTCGGGGAGCAGGTCGGGGACGTGTGCGCGGAAGGCCTCGGCGTGCTGGCGGCGCCAGGTGGTGAGCGATACGCCGGCGAGCCGGGCGATGTCGGACTCGCTGACGGCGGGTCGTCCCTGCGGGATCACGATCGTCTCCTGGGAGAGTGCGGGTAGGGTGACCCGGCAGGGTCTTTCGGCTCTGGCAGTGAGAAGCCGGCGGTGTGCCGGGTCGCCCTCGGGCGGCCCTCCGCCGGCTTCGCGCGTATCCGGGCCCCGGCGAAGACGCACTCAACATTACAACACCCTGTGCTGACTTGGAGGGGAGTACCACCGGCTCACCGCCGGCCGAGCTGCTCCGCCAGCCACGCATCTGCCTCCCGACCGCTGCGGAGGCGGACGACCCGCACGCCCAGGGCGGCTGTCTCGGCGACCTGCCGGGCGTAGCGGGGCCGGTTGTGCCGGTACTTGCGTACGGCAGTGCGCAGCAGAGAACGCCGGCCGAAGAAGGCGCGCTTCCAGGTCAGCCGCCGGGCCTGCGCGCTCGTGTCGAGCCCGGAGATCTGCCGCAGGCTCCGGACCGTGATCCGCCACACGACCAGCCGCAAAGGCAGGTCGAGCCACACCAGAACATCTGCCCGGTACCACACCACATCCGCGAGTTTCGAAAAGTTCCCCTCGACCACCCATGAATCCCCGCGCGTGATCCGGTCCGCCGCCGCACGGAACTCGTCCAGGGGGAGCGCCCCAGCGCCGGTGAAAAGGATCTCGTCAAGATTTGTGTGCGTAACTCCCATGTGTGCGGCAAGCTTTCCCGCGATCGTCGTTTTCCCGCTCGCGGGAGGGCCAAAGAACGCAACCCTCTTCACTGATCACCCCTCCGATGCGCCCGCCACGCCGATCATTAACAGAAGCCATTATCAACGTAACGGAGCGGCCATCAGACAGTTTCCCCGGAGCCGAATTCATCACCTTCCCCGAACACGCCGCCCAGCCTGGTACACCGTTACCGGCTTCGTGCCGCACAACGGGCGAGCCAGGGCGCAGCGGAGCGCCGGGCCGGCGCTTCCGGGAGCGGGGCCAGGGCGCGGCGCACGGCGGGGCCGCAGCGGGCAGCCTCGCCGGACGGGTGCGTGGGGGTGGGACCGGCGCAGCGCGGGCGCCGGCCCCGCCGTCCCAGGGCCGCGCCCGCACCCCTGCCCGCGCTCCACCGCCCCCACCCCCACGCACCCGTCCTCCCCGCCGTCCCCGGCGAGCGGGAGCAGCAGGGCGCACCTCAAGGCATCTCAGGGGCGGGAGCCTGACGCCTCGAAGTCGGGCCTGACGACCCGACGCACGTCTGACGACGTGCGGCCCCGGCCCGCACCTGACGGCGCGCCAGGGCTCAGCAGCGCCCGCCCTGGCTGCACGGGCCCGCTGCGCCGCGCAGCCAGGGCGCGCACCCTGCGGGGCCGCTGTTCCCCTCCTCCCCCCCGCGCAGCGGGTGTCCGCGGCGCTGCGCGCCCGGCAGGGAGGCCCGGCCGCTGCGCGGCCGCGTGCGCTGCGCGCCCGTTCCGCTGCGCTCCACGGGTGACCGCCGCTGCGCGTCGGCGCCGGGCGCTGCGCTTCCGGCGTGAGGGCGAGGGCTGCGGAAATCCCTTCTGATCTGGGCTTTTCCATCGACTCTCGGCATGGATTGCAGTATAGTTATGACTGTCGGAAGGGGCGGCACACCCCACCGACTCACTGTCAGATCAGCGAAAGGAAGCCCCTCGTGGCTCACACTCTCCTGCCCCAGCACATCGAGGACGCCCGCGCGGCCGTCCCCGTCCTGGACTCCCTGCCCGCCAAGGGCTACCCCGGCTACACCGGCGGCACCGGCCGCCTGCGCAGCATCGGCCAGCTCTACGACCGCACCAAGGTGTTCGGCCGCATCACCCTCTCCCCCGACGAGGCGTACGCCCTCACCAACAAGCGCAGTCCCCACGCCCTGTACGAACTCATGGTCATCTCCGGCGGAAACTCGCAGCGACCCGGCCTGCACGACCACTCCGCCGCCTTCGTCCGAGGACTGGGCATCATGGCCGACGCGTTCGCCGCGCACTGCCGCCCCTACGACCTCACCCCCGTGGTGTCGTGGAGCTACGACCCCGCCACCCTCGACCGCGAATCCATCCAGGGCGAGAAGCGGTTCCACGCCCACCTCGTCGGCCGCACCCTGGCCGAGCGAGCAACGGTCGCCGCGAAGGCAGTTCCCGCCGGACAGCTCTCCGCGATCCGCGCCCGCCGGATCGTGGAAGAGGCATCCGTTCTCGGCTCCCTCATCAGCGCCGACGTCGTAGACCCGGACGCCCTGCGCGTACTCGCCCCCGTCCCGGCCCTGTCGAGCCCCACGGCCACCGTGACCGCCCAGTTCGAACTTCCCGACGGCTGGGCCAGCCTCACCCACCCCGGCCTGTACGACGACATCACGTACGTCCACCGCAAGCTGCGCCGGACATACGACGAGATCGTTCGCGTCGCCACCACCGGCACCACCGGTCACTGGCAGCGACCCAGGGTCCGCGAGTTCGACGCCGACGACATCAGCGTTCCCCTGCGCTCGCAGACCCGCGCCGTCCTCGCGCACTACCTGCGCGCCCTGCGGCCGGAAGCGCTGACACAGGGCCGGGGGAAGGACCGGGCCCGCGACACCCACGTCTACCCGCTCGCCGACCTCGCGTACGCGGTCACGATCGCGGAGCAGGCCGGGAAGGTGTACCTGCACCTTCGGGTCAATCTGTTCTCTGACCTCGGCGGCGCCGGAATCAGCATCATCGACGGAGTGATCGTCAAGACCAAGAAGGGGGTGAGCACGCTTATGCCCGCCGATATTGCGGCCCGGGATGCCTTCCAGGTCGAATACCTGAACGGGATTCCGCAGCACGCTGAGGCCGCCCGAATCTTCTTCCCGGGCGCCTAAGAGAAAAGGCGGGCGGGGAAGGGTAACGAACCTTCCCCGCCCGCACGATACGATCAGGGGGTGGCGGACCGACCCAAGCTCTACACAACCAAGTGTCGTGATGCATCAACCGATCCATACGGTCTCTCTTCCGTATCGCGCCCTTCCTAATTTCGCCTTCTGACGTTGGGCATTCTGCACACTGGCGAGATGTCAGGGAACATGGCGGGGCCGGTTTCTACAGTCACACAGAGGTTCGGGTGGGAGCACAGCGGACCCCGTCTCTTTGGTGAGGCCGCCACCCCGTCAGGCCGATGGGCCGTCAGCTTTGTTGCTGGGTTGGTGCCTGGGATTCCCAAGCCCTACACAGGCGTGAGGGTGATGCGCTTCCCTTGCTGCCAGCCTCGGCACCCGCGCTTGCGCGGGTGCTCTCAATTCGCGCTTGCGCGAATTGAATCGCTTTTCGAATTCCGCTTGCGGAATTCAATTCCCCGCGCTTGCGCGGGGAATTCGCAGTGCGCTTGCGCGCTGCGCGCTCTATGCCCCGGCTTGCCGGGGCATATCCCGCAGGCCAGCGCCGCCATCGTGGAACGCTTCGGCCGCTACACCCGCACGCTCAACGCCGGACTGAACATCGT
>NZ_JBEXQW010000028.1:0-107666 GCF_040612775.1 Streptomyces sp. NPDC006339 | reverse complement strand
CACCCGTGAACACCCACTGACCAGCCCCGCAACACCCATCCCCGGACCAGCGCGACCGACTCTCACCACCACCGACACCAACCCGAGAGATCGCACCTGGTCGACGTCCTCCAAGCTCTGCGCTCGCACTCGGAACGCATGGTGGACCAGCTCGCCTCCCGCGCCCTGACCCGCGGTACCGAACGCCGGCGTATCCACGTCCGGCCCACCGGCGCGGCCGGCCCGGAGAACGGGGACATGCCCGAGGAGACCAGCCAGGCGCAGCAGGAGGTCGACCGGGTCACTGCGGTCGTGGTCAACTTCGCCTCCCCCCGCGACGCCGCCGACATCGCCGCCCTCACCCGCTGCCGCGTCATCCGGCCCCAGTCCCTCGTCTGGCTCGAGGGCTACCAGGCCCTGGTCCGGTGGCGTACCGAGAACAAGATCACCGGGTTGTACGCCGTTGCCTATGACGTCGCGACCGAGGTCGGGACGACGAAGGCGTTTCCGCTTGGGCGATGGGTGCACCAACAGCGAAAAGCACTGCGGGCCGGTGAACTCGACCCCCACCGCAAAGAGCTCCTCGACGAGGCCGGGATGGTGTGGGAGCCCGGCGACGAAGCATGGGAGACCAAACTCGCCGCACTCCGCGCCTACCACCGGGCCACCGGACACCTCGCACCCCGGCAGGACGCCGTATGGGGCGAGGGCGAGGCGATGGTGCCCGTCGGGCAGCACCTGGCCAACCTCCGGCGCAAAGACGGCCTCGGCAAAGACCCGAAGCGGGCCGCCGCACGCGCGGAGCAGCTGGCGGAGATCGACCCGGACTGGAACTGCCCCTGGCCACTCGACTGGCAACGCCACTACCGCGTCCTCGCGGACCTGGTCGACGCCGACGGCGTGCTGCCGGCCATCGCTCCTGGGGTGCTGTTCGAGGGCGACGACATCGGACGATGGCTCCAACAACAGCAGAAGCCAGGCACCTGGAAGCTACTGTCCACCGAGCAGCAGGAACGGCTGACCAGGCTGGGCATCAAGCCCGTTGAGGCGCCCTCTCCCGCCCCGGCGGCCAAGGGTGCGACGAAGGGCCCGAGCAAGGCGCAGCAAGCGTTCCAACGTGGTCTCGCGGCCCTCACCCAGTGGGTAGAGCGGGAAGGTGCTCACCGGCCGGTACCCCGTAGCCACGCTGAGGAGATCGCGGTTGACGGCGAGACGGAACCGGTGGCCGTCAAGCTCGGCGTATGGGTCTCGAACACCAAAACCCGCCGCGACAAACTCACCCAGGAACAGCGCGCCGCGCTGCGGGGGCTCGGCATGGAATGGGCATGATGCTGCATGCAAGGGGGCAGCGTCCGGGCGCTGCCCCCGTAGGGCCTGTCCGATCAGCGCCGCTCAGCGCCTCGCTCGGCGCAGCCAGCCCAGTGCCCCGCGGGGCGCGGGCAGCTTCGCCGGGCCGTCGGCGTCCTGGCCGCTGCTGTGGGGCTGCACGTCCTTCAGACGCGCGTCCCAGGGGCCGTCCGCCGCGGACAGATAGACGAGGAGCGGCCCCTCGGGCAGTGGCAAGGTCTCCCTGCGCGCGCCGATCTCGCTGACAACGGACCCTCCGGGCTTCGGAAGCGTGGTGGGGTCCGTGTGCCCCGCCAGCCTGTAGACGTGGCCGATGAAATTGCTGTCGCCCTTGTAGTGGAAGGTGACGTCGGCCGTACCTCCGGTGTGCAGCAGGACGTCGGGGCCCCAGCTCTCCAGCCGGTCCTTCGACAGGCGTCGGGCCTCCGCCAGCGGCAGGATCCGTACCTGCCAGGAGCCGCTCGCCTCCAGCCGCAGGCGCAGCCGTCCGTGCTCGGGGACGGAGGTGATCACCCGTCCCCGGAAGTCCTTCTCCGTGGTGCTGACGAGATAACGCCCCTTGGCGTTGGATTCGTCGAGGGGCCACAGACCCGTGTAACCGTCGCCCTTCAGGGTCAGTTCGACCATGACGGGGCCATGCGGGAGATCCTTCACGGTGATCACGTCGTTGTCCCGGCCGGTGACGGTGCGCGGCTTGAAGACGGGCCCGCACGTCCAGGCCGACGGGTCGGGCTTCGGCGCGGGCGGGGAGGACGCCGTCAGGGGCGCCTGGTCCGGTGCCTCGGCTCTGGCCTGCTTCTGGGCCAGGGCCAGGGCCCGGATCTGCTCCGGGGTCATGTCCAGGATCTGGTCCCGGGTGAGGCGCAGGCCCTGAGCCGGGGCCTCGGCCGGGGCGGGCGGGGTGGCGGGCGTCGGGATCCGTTCCAGAACCTCCTGTGGATCCTCGTCCACGTCCACCCCGTGGTCCACCGCAAGGCCCGTCAGCCCGTCCACGTACCCCTGACCGACCGCGCGGAACTTCCAGCCGCCGGACCGGCGGTACAGCTCCGCGAGGACCATCGCCGTCTCGCCGCCCGCGTCGGTCACCTCGTACCCCACGACCGTCGCGCCGTCCGGCCCGAAGACCTCCACGGACAGCCCGCGCACGTCCCGCAGCGCGCCCTCCTCCGTCGACGCGACGACGAGGACGCGGGTGATCTCCTCCTCTACCGCAGTGAGGCCTGTCTCCAGCCACACCGTGCCGTCCTCGCCGGCGGACAGCCGTACCGCGCCGGAGGGGTGCGCCGGAGCGCCGTCGAACACGATGTCGGCATCCCCCCGGACCCTGCCCTGTTCCGTCACGAGCAGCGCCGCGACGTCGACGCCGTTCCGGACGGCGACGCGCAGTGCCGCCGTCGGGACGAAGGCGTTGTCTCCCTTGATCAATCCTCTGAGCATGAGCGGATCTTGCGCACGACGAGGGGACATACGCAAGGCCTCAGGTGCGGACACCCGGGGCCTTGTGAAGGGGAACAAGATGAATTCCTGCAGAGCTACCCCGGCGCCGCCGGGTATGAGGACTTCGCGCGTCACCGTGGCCGCTTGACCCACTGCTGCGCCGGGTCTTCAAAGGCGCATTCGACGAGTTCCACGGCCGCGTTCTCCCGCGTAGCCGCCATACACGTCCCCTTCTCGGCACTCCGGTAGACGTACCGGTTTGAACCCACCGCGATCTCGTCCCACCACTTCGCGCCGATGGCGCCGCATGGCTGCATGGAGACGTCGGCCATCATCTCGTTGGGCCACGCGGCGGCACACAGCTCCTCGCCCCCGGACCACTTCCTCAACAGCACCGAGTCAGCTGCGGGCAGCACCTCCCACACCCCGTCCCGCCCACCCTTCCGGTGGTAGGCCCCTACGCCCGCGTTCACACCTCCACCGGTCTCTTCATCGAGAACGACGCCGGCACGGGCGGCATTCTCAAGCTTCACATCCTGCGCTGCTGCCTGCGTGATGTAGTCCTGGTTCTCTCCGAGGGTGACCGGGGAGGGGGACGCCGGGCCTGTGGCAGAGGCTAGACCGAGGAGCGCGACAGAGGTGACGAGGGCGACGCGGGGTGCAATGCGCATGGAGTGGTGCCTTTGTTTCGGGGGACAGCCCTGACACCGCAATGTTACTGATTGAACTTGAGCGATCACGCGCTGTCATTATGTCGTTGACGTGTCGCTGGGTAGCAGCTGGAGTTCCTCACGTCACGCTGGTGGAGCCCGAGCTCGTGGTGGAAGTCGGCGTCGACGCCGCCCGCGTCGCCTCCAGCCCCCAGCGGCACGCCGCACGCTGGCACCGAGCGCGCCCCGACCTCTCCCCTGCCGACGCCCCCCGCTTGCCAGCGAGCTGACATGGTCCCATCCGTCCCGCCCGGTGGCGCGGTGACTTCAGGATCGGTCCCACTGTGCGGCCTGGCGGCTGCCGACCGCACAGCGGGCACGCGATCAGGACCGCCGGCGAAACCAGCCGCGGCCCCGGTCCGGCTCGGGGCCGTCCTGCGGCTCCGGGGGCGCGGCGGCCTCGAGGCGGGCGGCTTCCTCGCGGGCGACGTCGTCGGCGCGGCAAGGGCCGCACACGGACGTGTCCCCGGCACGCACGGCGGTCCGGTGCACGGTGACCTCCTCCCAGCGCTCGTCGGTGAACTTCCGCCCACACCGCCTGCACACCGGCCGCCGCGCCTCCCGCTCAGCGGCACGGCGCCGCTCATCCTCCGCTTCGGCGCGCGCGCACTGGCGGCGGTAGAGGTCCTCGCCGTCGGGATTGTCGAGCGCGTCCGTCAGCGTCTGCTCCCCGGTCCGTCCCAGGCGCCGCCACACCGCCGCACCGGCGCCGTGCTCTTGGAGCTGCTCCAGGGCGGTGACGACGACGGGCACTGCCTGGCGGTAGTCCCACGCGGTGACCGCCTTCGGGTAGAGGGTGTCGTAACGGCGCAGTAGCGGCGGCCGGTTTGCTCAGGGTGGCGCTGGGCTTGTCTGCGCCGGTGTGCTTGGCCGGGGTTTGCCGGATCAGGTCCGTGCGAGCCTGCGCGTCGAGGTCCCACGCTGTCTCACCGCCGCCCGGCGTAGGGGCGGCCGCCCGTCCAGGTGACCGCCCCTCTGGTGTGCCGGACGAGTCGGGCAGGGGCAGAGGAGGACAGGGTGGGGTGGTCGATGTGGTAATGCTCGATCTCGATGTTGTACTCGCGGCTGAGCCGCGAGCAGGTCGAGTGCGCGTCGGTCCTCAGGAGTCGTACGGCATAAGGGTGGACTCGGGGTAGCGAGGCCTTCACCGCAGGTCGTGGGAGAGCCTGTACCGCTGATGCTGGTGGCATGTCTCACCACCTCAGCGGTCCCAATCTCCGCTCCCCTCTGGACGACGCCCGGCTGGACATGACGGACCTGTTCGCCTTCACCGTGCCCGGTGACCGGACCGTACTGATCCTGAACGTCAACCCGATCGCCCCGACCGGCGGCCGGGAGTTCCACCCGGACGCCGTCTACCGCATCAACGTCGACACCGACGGCGACCACCAGGCCGACATCGCGTTCAGCTTCGTCTTCTCCCCGCCCGAGAACGGTCGGCAGACCGTCACCGTCCACCGGGCCACCGGTGACCAGGCCCGGTCCCACGAGGCCGCCGGGCAGCAGATCTTCACGGACGTGCCGGTCGACCTCGGTGCGGAAACAGGCGGACCTACGACGGCGGAGAATGGACCGTACAAGCTTTATGCCGGGCTCCGCAGCGACCCCTTCTTCGCCGACCTCGACGGCATCGTCGCCAAGTTCCAATGGACCGGAGTGGACTGGGGAGCCGACAAGAACGTCTTCGGCATCGTCCTGGAGATGCCGAACACCGAGCTCGGCACCGACCCGGCGATCGGAGTATGGGGACGGGTGAGCCTACGCCAGGACGGACAGCTGAAGTCCGTCGACCGCGGTGCCCACCCCTCCCTGACCGCGTACTTCAACGCGGAGGACGTCAAGGACGCCTACAACGCCGGCGAGCCCGCCGACGACTGGACCACCTACAGCGAACCGTGGGCCGCCGTGCTGGAACACTTCGGCGGCTACGACCGCCAATCGGCCGAGCAGGCCCTGCGGACCGTGCTACCGGACATCCTGCGCTACGACCGCAGCAAGCCCGCCGCCTACCCCAACGGCCGCACCCTCACCGACGACGTCACTTCCGCCCGCCTCACCATGCTGACCGCCGGCAAGGTCCCCACCGACCACATCGGCCCCCACACCGACCTGCTCCCCGACTTCCCCTATCTCGGCACCCCTCACTCGAGCTGAGCGATCGTCCCATCTCCTGACACAGGCCAGGAGAGGGTGCGCTCGAAGCCCGGCTCGGACACTTAGGGACAAGCCCGGAAACCGTCGTACATTCCCGGCAGCCGTAGCTCGAACACGGCCCCCTGCCCCGGTTCGCTGCTCACGTTCACCATCCCTCCGTGCGCCTCGGTGAGTTTGCGCACGATGGAAAGGCCGAGCCCGCTGCCGCCGTACTGACGGGAACGGGATTTGTCCGCGCGCCAGAAGCGGTCGAAGACGTGGGGCAGGTCCTCCTCGGCGATACCGGAGCCGGTGTCACGGACCTCGATACGGATGCTTTCGCGGCCGCCGGTAGCTTCCTCGTCGCTGCCGTCGGAGCTTCCGCTCAGCGTGACCGTGCCGCCCGCAGGGGTGTGCCGGATCGCGTTGGACACCAGGTTGCCGACGATCTGCCGCAGCCGTACGGGGTCTGCGTCGAGCCACAGGTCGTCGTCCGCGTCGATGACGAGCGTGATCCGCGCGGCTTTCGCACGGGCCTGATGGCCTGCCGCGACCTGGTCGAGGAGGAGGCGTACGGGGGTCGGCTCGGGGTGCAGGACCAGGCGGCCGTCGTCCAAGGCGGCGAGATCGCGGAGGTCGTCGATGACGTGCTGGAGAAGGACGGCTTCGTTGTGGAGGGAGTCGATGTACTCGGCGTCCACTGTGGCGACGCCGTCCTGGGCCGCCTCCAGCCAGCCGCGGATGTTGCTGAGCGGGGTCCGCAGCTCGTGGGCGATGTCGCTGATCATGGCCTTGCGTTCGCTCTCAAGCCGCGCCCGGTGTTCGGCGAGTTCGTTGAAGGCGGCGGTGAGCCGGCCGACCTCGTCCTTGCTCCGCACGGGAACAGGTGCGGTGTCGCCGGCGTCCCGCATGAGTCGGGCCGCATGGGTCAGGTGGCGCAGGGGCCGGACGACCCGGGCCGCCACGAGGACGGCGGCACCCACGGAGAGGGCGAACACGAGGGCCGCCAGAGCGACGATCTCGGTCGTGCTCCGGGGCGAGACGCCGAAGGCGGTGCGGCCGGCCGGGCCGGCCGGTCCCAGGGTCAGGTTGGCCGGCGGGGCGACGTGGCTCTTGAGCTGTTCGCGGCGGCTCTGTGCGACGCAGGACGTGATGTCGTCGTCGCTGTTGGACGTCCACGAGCCGCTAGCCGTCCTGGACCAGGAGAAGTCGATGCCGACCCGGATGCCGGAGATGCCCGTACCACTGAGACAACGCGCGACGAGGGAGTCGAGCTCGTCGAGGGCTGTGCGCTCGGTCTTGGTGATGGTCCGTTCCAGGACCCGGTCGCACAGGGGCGCGGGAGCGGGCGCGTCGGAGCGGCCGAGGTGGCGGACGGTGGGGCGGCCGCTCGGGGCGGTGTCGATGACGGACTTCATCCCGCTCTGTGCGAAGCACGCCGCCTCGCGTCGGGCGTAGCGATGGAGGAGAGCGCGTTCGGTCGGGGTGAGGCGGTACGGCCCCACCGCGCGGGGGTCGATCCGGTCTGCGGAGCCGTGGGCGCCGCCGGCGGAGAGCGGGTCCAGCACGGTCACCGAGCGTGTGGCCGGCGGCGGAGTGTGGGGCGCTGAGTCGGCCAGGGGCCTGTGGTCCAGTGCGGTGAGCACGATGTGCCGTCCCGTCTCTCTGGACAGGCGGCGCACCTCGGGATGGACGCCGCTCCAGGTGCTGTGGCCGGCCGCGTAGGCCAGGAGCTGGTCGGTGATCCGGGCGTCGTCGGCGATGATCTGCCCCTGCTCCCGCTCGATCGCCCCCGTCGCGGTTCGGGCGGCGAGCCAGGCCGTGGCCGCGACACTGCACGCTCCGACCACAGCGGAGACCAGGAACAGACGGAACAGGAGTCGCTTGTGCAGAGGGAGCCTGCCGAACGATTCAGGACCTCGCATACGTGACTCCCGGCACGGTCGCTCCGCCCCGCCCCTCGACCTCTTCACCGGTGGGTCCCTTCGGGGTCAGTGGAGCGGGCCCGGATCCACCGGCACCCTCGGCGACGTCGGCCGGGACGAGCTTGTAGCCGACGCCGTAGACGGTGACCAACCGGCGCGGATTGCGGGGATCGGCCTCGGTCTTCCGGCGCAGGTTCATGATGTGCATGTCGACCGCGCGGGGAGTCGTGTAGTGGCTGAAGCCGTGCAGCTCGTCCAGGAGCCGGTCGCGGGTGAAGACCTGACCCGGGCGCGCGGCCATCGCGACGAGCAGCCGGAACTCCCCGGGCGTGCACTCGACGTCCCGGCCGTCCACCGTCACCTCGTGCCGCTCGGGGCTGACCCGGAGGGTTCCCACCTGAAGGTCACCGTCTCCGCTGGAGGGCTGCGGCTCGCTCCGGGCCGTTCGGCGCAGCAGCGTACGGACGCGGGCGACGAGCTCCCGGGGGCTGTAGGGCTTGGTCATGTAGTCGTCGGCGCCCAGGTCGAGGCCGAGCAGCAGGTCGTCCTCGGCGGCGCGAGCGGTCAGCAGCAGGACCGGCATGTCGCGGCCCTCGGCACGCAGGATGCGCAGCACGTCGAGCCCGTCCACCCGGGGCATCATCCAGTCGAGGACGGCGAGGTCGGGCTCCCGCTCGCGTACCTGGTCGAGCGCGGCACGGCCGTCGTGGACGGCCCGGACAGTGTGTCCCTGTCGCTCGAGGTAGCGGGTGACCAGCTCGGCCTGCTTGGGGTCGTCCTCGGCGACCAGGATGTGTGCACACATAGTGACGATCGTATGGGACGACCGATCGGAGGTTCATGCCGCTTGTCCCGCTTTGTCTCTCGTGCGGAGCGGCCAGACAGGAACCCGGCAGAATCCTGACAGCTTCCTGACACGGCTCGACTACGAAGGAGTCATGACTCCCGCTCCTTTGGGCCGACGGCCGCACCGTGCGGCCCGCACCCTGGCACCGGCCCTGCTGCTCGCTCTGGTCTGTCCGCTCACCGGGGCCGGTGCGGCGGCCGCCGCGGCAGTTCAGTCCGGCCCGCAGCGATGGACGGCGGCCGCCTCCACCGCCGTACAGCGCGGCCCTCTCCGGGACGCGGTACCCGTCAACTCCTGCGTGCCGAAGCGGCTGCACGGCAAGGCGATCACCTTCAAGGCCACTGACGGCGTCCGGCTGTCCGGCCTGGTCCTGGGCAGCGGGCCGCGGGGCGTGGTCCTCTCCCACGAGAACGGCTGGAACATCTGTAGCTGGCTGGCGTTCGCCGAGGAGCTCGCCGCGGCCGGTTACCAGGTCCTCGTCTACGACCAGCGCAATGTGTACGAGGGGGCCTCCGAGCAGGGCGGCCGGGCCGCCAACCTGCACTTCGACCGGGACGTCCGGGCCGCCGTCCAACAGCTCAGGGACCGGGGCGCGCGGCACATCCTCGCCGGCGGGGCCTCCATGGGCGGCACCGCGACGGCGACCGTCGCCCCCGAGATCCCCGAACTCGTCGGCCTGCTCATCCTGTCCTCGCCCCGCGAACTCCCGGTGATGAAACCCCTCCCGGGCCTGGCGAAGGTCACGGTGCCCTCCTTCTTCGCCGCGGCCACGGGCGACCAGACCTTCGTCGACGAGGTGCGGGCCCTCCACCGGGCTTCCGGCGCCAAGGACAAGCGGCTCCACATCCTCGACAGCCCCGTGCACGGAGTCGACATGATGGAAGACGGCGAGGCCGGAGCACGCCTTCACGACCAGGCCCTGGCTTTCGTCGACGACGCCTTCCGCAAGGCCGGCGCCGCACCCCCGTCCGACCACGACCGCTCCACGCCCCCGGCCGGCCGCACCGACTCCGCTCCCCCGCCCACGCCGGCCACGTCACCGGCCACGCGCCCTGTGACCGAGTGGCAGACACCCAAGGCAGCGGCCCATGACAGCGAGGAGCCCGGCCGCTCACCGCTCCTCGCCATCGGCACGGCGAGCGCCTTCCTCGTGGCGGCGGTCGCGTGCGTTGTTGCGGTCAGGCGGCGGGGGAAAAGCGCCCGGCACCGCCGTTGAGCGCTCCCACAAGGCCGGAGCGCGGACGGCGGAGCCCCTGGGGGGAGGCACCAGCCGCGTACGGTACCGCCGGTATCCGTCCGCGGGCGGGCCACGAACCGGGACCGGTCAGGGCGCAGGCCGTCCCGGGTGCACTCCACCTAGGTCGTTCCGTGCGGTCGTCCTCGCTGTACGCGTCCTGTGCCCCTCCGTGAGAAGCACGCCGTGAGGCAGAGGGACACGCCCCCTGTGAGCGACGGCTGGCGGCGAACGGTTTCCCTTCATCTTTCTGACAGGTCGCTGACGCGCGGTGACCGCAATGACGAGTCTCCGCCGTCCGGCGCGGGGACGGCCAGGTACCCGCCCGCAGGCGACGGCCGGGACGACCGAAAGGAAGAACATCCATGAGAGTGAAGCACCGCAGGCAGCACTTCTCCGGAAGGGCGGGCCGCGGGGCCCTCACGGCCGGGGCAGTGGCGGCGGTCGTGGCGGCGGCCGTCGTGCCCGTGCAAGCGTCGGCCGGGAAGGCCGCGCCGGACGGGCGGCCCGGCCAGGTGGACCGTCCGGGAACCCCCGCGGTGGGCGAGGTGCGGTACGACCTCGGCGATCAAGCGTTCACGCCACCCGCTCCCTACGAGGGCAAGGTCGAACTCGCCGCTGTCGTCCGCTACCCCAGGAATATGGCGAGCGGCAGGCATCCCCTGATCTTGCTGCAGCACGGGCTGTGGCACACCTGCGCGGACCGCGCGGCGCAGGCCGAACTCGAGGCCGCGCGGAAGGCGCTGGCCGAAGCCGAGAAGGCCGGCGACGAGGACGAGGTGGCCCGTCGGCAGAAGCTCGTCGAACAAGCGAGTGCCCCCTTGTGGTCCTGGCCATGCCGTGACGGAGTCTCACCCCTGCCCAGCAGCTCCGGTTACGACTTCCTGGCCGAGACCCTCGCCCGGGAAGGCTTCATCGTGGTCTCCATGAGCGCCAACGGCATCAACGCGACCAGCTCGGGCCAAGCCCCGTCGGTGTACCAGGCCCGCGCCGCGCTGATCAACAAGCATCTGGACCTGTGGCGGCAACTGGCCGAGGGGAAAGGGCCGTTGCGGGGCAAGCTGATCGACACGCAGACGGGTAGGGAGAGCCGCGCCAGGTTCGCGGGCCATGTGGACCTCGGCCGGGTCGGCACCATCGGCCACTCCATGGGCGGTGGCGGAGTGATGCAACACGTCTCCGACGATCGCCACGACGCCTGGCCGAAAGGCGTCACGGTGAAGGCCGCACTGGGCCTCGCCCCCACCGCCACCTGGGACGCCGAGCCTGTCACCAAGGTTCCGCTCGCCGTACTGTGGGGCACCTGCGACCAGGTCAACACCGGTGAGTACGTCGACTGGAACCGCGGTAAGAACCAGGCTCCCTTGCACCAGGTCACCCTGACCGGCGGCAACCACAACTACTTCAACACCCAGTGGTCCCCGTCGAGTGGACAGGTCGGCGGGAAGAACGATGCCGTCCCCGGCCGGCGCCCCGGACACTGCGTCTCCCAGGACGGCCTGGACCAAGAACACCACGGACTGGACGAGGCCACTCAACGCCGGATCACCACCGCCTACACCACAGCCTTCTTCCGCCGCTACCTCATGGGCGATACCTCCACCGACGGCCTGCTGACAGGGAAGAAGCACCTGCCGTCCGTGCCGCGCGTGGTGAACGTGGAGTACGTCCCCCCACACCGACCAAACTGACCGAGCAACCATCGACCCGGGCGCACGGGGGAACGTCCGCCCAGCACCCCGCACCCCACCTCCTGGCAGCCCACCAGGAACTGCACCCAGACCTCCAAGGGCCTTGGCCGCCCGCGTCCCACACCGTCCAGAAGGGCGGCCCGGGGCGCGGGCGTTGTTCTTGCGTGCCGCTCACTGGTGCCCGGCCGGCTCCCACAGCGGGCGGGCACGTCCCGTCCCGTCGCAGTGGAAGCAGTGGCCGCCCGGGGTGCTGCGGGCAGCGATGGTGCCGGCGGCCTGCCGGAAGAGCCGGGTGAGTCCGGCGATGTGCGCCCGTGGACCGGGAGGTCCTGGCGTCGTCGTGACCGCATCGTGATCAACCCGGATGTCCTCTGACGGTGAACGTGGACCGCCTGCCATTGAAGCTGGACGGATCGAACGGGTACGTGCGCGTGGACCGGGCACCCGGATGACGGGTCGTAATCAGTTACCACGGATGGGACGGGAAACGACATGTCGCACATGCAATTCTTGGCCAAGGGAGCAGGTCAGGGCTCCCCCTCCTTCTGGATCATCGCCATCGTTGTGATCGTTATCGTCGGGGCGGCGTTTCTGGTGACAAGGGCGCGCAGGAGATAGAGCGCGACACTCAAACCGCCCACCTTCGGGGCAATCGGTCCAACTTCGATGGCAAAGGACACCGGAGAGGGAGAGTTCTCCCCCTTTCAGCGACCGGACTCTGTCCACAGACCCGCAGTTCGAGGGTTCCTTCGCGGCCGCCGCGATCAGCGAGGCAGCCGGACGATCAGGAGCACCCAGGCCCGAGAACACCGTCACCGCGCCGCTCGCCCCGATGGAGCCGGACGACATCGCCGCCGCCCGCCTACATCCGGGCGTTGCAGGCCGACCACATCGAAACCGCCTGCGCGGGCGACATCGTCGGCGCGACCTCGGAACTGCACCGGCTGCTCCTGAACGTCGCCGCGCACATCAACGCGATGGTGCAGTCCAGCGCGCACCCCTGGCACACCACCGCACCACCGCACCGCACCGCCGGGCGCCGGCGGTGCGCCCCTCGTGTCGCCGCACCGCACAGGGCACACGCCACGGCCGGGCGGGCTCCTCTGTCACACACCCCCTTGACCGCGACCTGACCGCAAGCCGAAACCGGCAATGTCAAGGAGAAACGTCGCGGTAGCAGAGCTGGACAAGGGGGTGTAACGGAGCCGGACAAGGGGGCCGATGCGCGCCCGGCCGCACCCGAACAAGGGGTCGGTCGACGGCGCGCGCACCGGTGCGGTGCGCACCACGGTGGAGTCCCTCGCCGCCCTGCGCCCCATCGCCGACCGCTACATCGAGCTCAGCACCCAGACCCTGACCCGCTACACCGACCCCATCACCGCCACCACCACCGCCGCCGTCGCCATGAACGGCTTCACCCTGCGCGGCCTCGCCGGCGCCCACACCCCCAGACGCACCGACATCGAGAACACCCTGCGCCGCATCCTGAACCCACACTGACCCCAAAAGCACTCCGAACGGACACATGCGCTCAGCCGTCCGTCCGAGGACACCGCGGTCGCTGCATCCGCCCAGGGTGAGGGAGGCGAGGACGGCGAACGTGGCGGCGCCGGCGCCGGAGGCTGCCGGAGCGCCGGGAAAAAGGATCGCTCCAGCTCCGGCCGGGCGGGCCGGGAGTACGACACCCGCCTGCCCTCCGGCACCCTGCCGTGCCTCGACACTCATGTGATCGTTTGTAGCGGTGTGACGATTAACGCTCCCTCGAGATGGGCGGTCCGGCCTGTGGTGGCCGCCGTGCTGGCGGCGTTGTTCGCCGGGGCCTGTACGGCACGGCCCCACCCGGCCCCGGCACTGCCCGCCTCGGAGCAGGGCCGCACCGACCTCATCGCGACCGCGGAGCAGGTTCTCGTGAACCAGTGCCTGCACGACCGGGGCGCCGCCGGGCCGCCCCCACGGCAAGAGGTGCTGTTCGGGACCGGCCCTGCCGAGCTGTCGATCACGCTCACCACCGGCTACACCGTCCGCGCCCACACCGACGGCTGCCTGGCCGAAGCGCACCGCCACCTCTACGGCGACCAGAAAAGCTGGTTCCGCGCCCAGGTGACCGTCAACAACCTGCGCCCCGAAGCACAGGCCCTGCTCCGTGAGGATCCCGGCTACCGGGCCACTCTGGCCCGCCGGGCCGCCTGCCACGACCACGACGCGGCCTGTATCCGGGCGAGCGGGCTCGAGGCGCTGCGGACCCGGTTGGAGCCGGCCCGGCTCGCACAGGTCCGTGCCGCGCACCGTGACGACCTCACCGCCTACGACCGCCTGCGCGACCGCGCAGTGCGGCGCGCGGCCGGCCTCCTGGCCGACCACCCCCCACAGAAAGGCGACACTCGCTCATGATCCCCCGTAACCTGCTCACCTCGGCCGCCGCGGTCTTCCTCGTCCTCACCGGCAGCATCGCCGCAGCCGCACCCGTCGGCGCAGCCGACTGCCCCAGCGGCCACTTCTGCGCCTGGGAACATGCCGACTACCAGGGCCAGCGGGCGAACTGGCACGGTGACGACGGCTGGTGGGAGAGCCACATCGCCGACAACGACTCCTCCTGGGCCAACCACGGCATCGAAGGCCCCGGGATCCCCGCTTACGTGCAGGTCTTCGAAGACGCGGGCCAGGGCGGCGACATGACCCTCTGCCTCGCCCCCGGCCAGGAAGTCAGCTTCAACGGCGTCGCCAACGACCGCGGCGACTCCCACCGATGGGCCCAGAGCTGCTGAGCACCGACCGCACCTCCCCGGGGCCCTGCCCCGCTGCGGCAGGGCCCCGGCTTCAGAGCACGGCTGGCCTATGACCTTCCGCGCCGGGGGCGAGCTGGGCACCTGGGAGCAGGACATCTCCTTCCGCGGGGACAACAACGACCGCGCGTCGTCGTGGAGGACAAGAGCGCGGCCACCACACGCTCGTCATCTGAGTTGGGTGGCGTCGACATCACCCTCTGGCCTCCGTTCGTCGGCATCTGGCCGGCCCAGTAGTCACGCCACTCCAAGCGAGCACGGACCGGTCGGGCCAGAAGCGCCAGCCGGTCCCGGCTTCACGGCCGACCTCGCACCGGGGCCGGAACATCCAGACCCCGTCCGCAGGAACACTCCTCGGGGCCTCGTCGTACACACGCCGCCGGCCACGACCCGGGGACCCGGGCCACGGCCGCGCTGACGCCGCTCGTGCCCACGAAAAGCCGCACCCGGCACCTCACCGCCGCGGCCACGTCGACGGGCCGCCGTCAGTGCGCGACGAGCGGAACGGTGACGCCGCGGCGGGCGAGCTGGGTGAAGCGGACGCTGGCGGCGGGGTGCCACTCCATCGCGGGTTCGGCGGCCCGGCCGTGCTCGGTGCACCAGTCGGCCGGGGTGAGACCGCCGCAGTCGTGCCGCCGGCAACCGCACTCCGGCCCCGGGACGGCGTAGGGCGTGATCCACGGCCCGATCCGCGGACACCTCCGCGACCAGCTCGTAGGAGTGGAGCGAGGAGGCTGCCGTCTCCAGGCCGATGTAGCCGGCGTACGGGATGTCGCCGCAGGCAGCCCACCAGCCCTGCCGGTCCGATTCGGTGGCCATCTGCATCAACGAGTCGATGACCTGTGGGTCTGTGACTCTGTGGAGGCCGCACAGGTCCCCGACATCGGTGGGCTTGATGGCCCGGCGGCCGTTCTCCAAGTGGCTGATCTTGGGCTGGGAGATCAACAGGCGCTCGGCCACCTGCGTACTGGTCAGGCCACTGGCCTGCCGGAGCTTGGCAAAGGCCGGGGCTGCTTTATGCCAAGGCAGAGTTAAGCCTTCCCCCTTCCCTTCTAGCGCGTGGCCCGCGTGCGACACTTGTCGTGCGACAACAGGTTTTCTTCGGTTGAGTAGAAAAACCGGCACGTATCCGCTGTTCTGCGGCACGGATGAGTGGGGTACGGAGCGATGGCCACATCGGGACCAGGACAGAGAGCGCGCGGCGCCGTCTCCTCACGCACGGTGCCGGACCAGGCGGCCGACACGCTGCTCGATGTGGGGTTGGGCCCGGTGTTTGAGTGCCTTCCCGATGCGGTGACGGTGTCCGTCGCGGTGCGGGATGCCGCGGGCAGAGCAGTGGACATGCGCTTGGAGTACATGAACGCGGCTGCCCGGGCAGGCCAGCCGGGCGGGATCGCCCCATTGGGTGGTCTGTGCAGCGAGCTCTGGCCACAGATGACCCACAACGGGTCTTTTGCAGCGTGTCTGCGCGTTTTGGACACCGGGCGAACGGAGCAGGGCGCGTTCCACTGGACTCAAGCCAGCACCTACCGGGCGGCCGACTACGAGTACCAGGCGACTCGTCTGGGGTCGGATCGCCTCGTGTGGGTACTGCGCGACACCAGCGAGCGCGTACTGAGAGCAGAACTGCTGGCCCAGCTCACCGCCGCCCTGGCCACAGCCGGCACCCTCGCCAGCGTCATGGGGATCCTCACAGAGCAGATCATGCCCGCCATCGGAGCGACCGTGGGAGCTGCGGTCCTCAGCGAGCCAGGCAGCGATCAGTACACCGTGCGGCACATCCACGACGCGGAACAATCGCTTCAGACCCCGGCCCCTTTCAGTGTCACCGCGCCCTACCCCATGGCGTATACCGCCAGAACCGGCCGCGCCCTGTTCTTCACCGACCCGGCCGAACGGGCCGAGGCGTTTCCCCAGGCCGCCGCCTTCTTCACCGAGCGGTACCACTCCACCGCGGTCCTGCCCCTCACGGCGGAGGGCCGTCTCTTCGGCGCGGTCAGTTTCCACTTCGACGTACGCCACGACTTCTCCGAATCCGAACGCGGCTTCCTCACCGCCCTTGTCGGGCAGTGTGCGCAGGCCATCGAACGCGTCCGGCTGCAGCAGGAGGCCGCCTACAAGCAGGCGCAGCTCGAAGCCCTCGCCGAAGTCAGCGCCGTCCTGGCTACGTCCCTGGATTTCGAGCTCGGCGCCACCTTCGACAGCATCGCGGCCGCGGTCGTACCGCGGATCGCCGACGGATGCCTCATCCACACCATCGGCCGCAACGGCCGGCCCGAGCTCGCCGCCCTCAGCCACCGGGACCCTGAGCAGCAGCAGGCACTGCGCGCCATGCTCGAGCAGTTCCCTCCGCAGTTCGATGCCGAGGGCGGGGTCGGCGCGGTCCTCCGCACCGGCCGGCATGAGCTGGTCACCGACGTCGCACGCGAGCTCGACCGCCTCGCCCGCAGTCCGCAGCACCGGGCCGCTCTGCGCGAGCTCACGCCCGCGGCCTCCTGGCTGGCCGTGCCCATGACGCGGTCCGACACCGTCATCGGTGCCATGGTCCTGATCCAGTCCACCCCGGCGAACACCCTGTTCACCGAACGCGACGTCCCCTTCGCACAGGAACTCGCCCACCGGGCGACCCAGGCCGTCGTCCAGGCCCGGCGCTTCGCCGTGCACAGCGAGGTCGCCCACTACCTGCAGCAGAGCCTGCTGCCCCCCGACCTACCGGAGATACCCGGGGTGGAGATCGCCGCCTGCTACCACCCGGGACACCAGGGAACCCTCGTCGGCGGCGACTTCTACGACATCCACCCCACCAGCGCGACGACATGGGCGCTGACCATCGGAGACGTCTGCGGCAAAGGACCGGCGGCCGCAGCACTCACCGGCCTCGTACGACACACCGCACGCGCCGCAGGACAGTGGCACACCCAGCCACACACAGTCCTCCAAGCCGTCAACCGCGCGATCCTCGCCGACCGCTCCACCAACCCCTTCTGCACAGCCGCCTACGCCGAACTCAACGTGGGCACCACGCCGATGCGCCTGCGCCTGACTCTGGGCGGCCACCCCCACCCACTGCTACGCCGGGCAGACGGGACCGTCGTGCGGCTCGGCACACCAGGCGCCTTCCTCGGCGTCCTGGACAACCCCCCGCTGCACACCACCGAAGACGAACTGCACCCCGGCGACCTTCTCCTGCTCTTCACCGACGGCGTCACCGAACGGCGCTCAGACACCTCCATGCTCGGCGAACAAGGCGTCCACAATCTCCTGGCCCGCATGCCCCACGCCTCTGCCACCGAGACCGTAGCCGCCCTCGAAAACAAGACCATCACCTACGCGCCGACACCGCCCGGTGACGACATCGCCATCCTCGCCGTCCGCATCACATGACGCACCCAGCACTCACGTGTGAGGACGGCATGCCCGGCACCATCCCTGCCCGTCCGGTATAATCCGCGGCACGCGGACGATCCTCGGACATCGCGCTCCCGGACTCCCCATCCCGCGGGACGCTCTCACCGTCCTGCAGGGTCGCAGAGACCAGCAGCACGACGAGCAGCAAGCCGGTAATCCTGTCGCAGTCCGTCCCCTCGGCCATGGTGAGTCCCCCTAGTGACCAGCCGACGAGCCCCGCGAGCGCGGCGAGGTCCCTGCACCGGCGCGCGGAAGACCTGGGCCTGCGGCTCCTGATCGTCGGCTGGCAGCCCCCTCACCGAGCCGCGGAGAGGGCAGCAGCGCAGGACGGTCCCGCCCGCGGGCGCCGCGGGCGGGACCGCGCAGGTACCAGCACCTACACAGACGGCATCCGCCTCGCCTGGTGACGATCACTCCGACCCCGATCGCGGTACCAAGGCTTTCGGCGTCGTTGGACGTCTGGCGGTCGAGCGTTCCGCAGTCCAGTCCCGGATCCCGAGGCGGCCCCGACGATGATCCAGATCAGGAAGATCACCTGGATGGCGAGGAAGACCCAGAGGAACATCCGCGGCCTGCGCCTGCGCGGCTGTCCCGCCGCAGGCGCAGGGGTCCCCCACTGGGGCTGAGGTTGTGCATTGCTCATGACACATCACGCTTCGTCTACTGCTCGGTGTCGCTGCCGGTCGCCCGGCGTCGCCGTGGTTGTCCTCCGAAGGACGGCTCGTTCATCCGAGACTGCCTCCGAAGGACCCGCTCATCGCCTCGGACTCACTGATCTGCAGGGTTCCGCGGTGGGTGATCTCCACTTTGTAAAAGCCCTGACCTGTGGGTACGTCAGGGACGATCACCTCGAAGCTGCACGCGGTCCCCGTCTTGGTCGACTCGCCCAGGGCGCCGGTGGCGATGACCGTGCCGGAGGCGTCGTAGACCGTGACCGCCGTGCCTTCGGTGATGTCGTCGAAACCTTCGCTCCCCTCGCCGTCGCCCTCGCCGTCGCTGACCGCATTCCTGGTCAGCAGGAAGGTGCCCGTCAGCTGAAAGACAGTGGGTGTCGGAGAGGGGCTCGGTGTCTGCGTGGTCGGCGACGGCGGAGGGCTGACGGCCTCGGGAGACGGCCCACTGCTGTCTGTCAGAGCCCAGATGGCGCCGGCCCCGCCCGCACCGATGACGATCCCTGCCACGAGGGCCAGGAGCAGGTTCCGGCGCTCACGCGCCGGTCTCCTCGACGCCGCTGCAGCAGGAGGCTCTCCAGACCCGTCCATTACCTCAGAGTGCGTCTCTCCGCTCACCTCCGCATGCCAGGGGCACCCCTGCCCAGATGGCTGAACGTAAGCGTCTGGTCTCGCTCCCCTCTCGGGATGTGGTGGAGAAGGGCTGGCGCTCGCCGCGATGGCGAAGCAAGCCGCGCCGACCTGACCCAAGCCGCTGCTCGTCGACGCCGCCCCATCGGCATGAGGAGGGGCGGCGTCGTGCGAGGTCAGCCGCGGCGGCGGAACAGCCCCCGGAGCTTGCCCGGCTCCTGGCCGTGTTCCGGCCCCAGTTCCGGTGGCGTGACGGGCTCGATGCGGGCAGCTTCGGCGGCGGCTTCCCCGCGGGCGACGTCGTCGGCGCGGCACGGACCGCACACGGATTTGTCCCCCGGCCCGTATGGCGGTCCGGTGCACGGTGATCTCCTCCCAGCACTCGTCCGTGAACTTCCGCCCGCACCGCCGGCACACCGGCCGCCGCGCCTCCCGCTCAGCGGCACGGCGCCGCTCGTCCTCCGCCTCGGCGCGGGCGTAGTGGCGGCGGTAGAGAGCGTCGCCGTTGGGGTTGTCGAGCGCGTCCGTCAACGTCTGCTCCCCGGTCCGCCCCATCAGTCATGCGCTGCCAGGCCAGCTCCGGGGAGACATCCTCGACCCGCCCCGCCCAGGAACACCAGGGCGGAGCGAAAGGCCGTTACGCACCGTACGGCGGTGTGACCGGGGGGCCGGCCGAGGCCGGCATCGTCGCCAGCTGACAGTCTGCACGGATCAGCGGGCCATGCCCCGGCCGGACGTCAGGATTGCCAGAGACGCGATTTCGGCGAGGGCAGCCGGACTGCCAGGGGCGGGCGCTGAGGGGTTTGAAGCCGGGCGTTCCGTGCACGCGCGACAGGTCAGGTCCCGGTCACCAGTCTGCTGTTGTCGATGCATTTCCCAATCCAGGCGGATTCGCAGGTTCTGCCCGCATGACCGGCAGATCACGGACCAGGGCCGCTGATAGCCACGGAAGGGTTCCAGTGGGGCGTACCCGACTTCGTGTGCTGCCTGGAGCGCACTGTGCTCGAGGGCAACCTTGGTCAGGGCCCCACTGTTCTCGGAAGGGGGATGCGTTTTTGTCCCCCGCGCCCGGTCCTCCTGGTACCTGGTGTGTGCTCGATGCCATGCCCGTACGAGGTCACCGTGGTGTTCTGGTGGGATGCCACATCCCACCAGGAATGCCCGCATCTGGTTGAGCGTCGGCCGGGAAGTCTGGCGCGTTCCGATGCGCTGTGCGGTGGAGTGCGGCAGGCGCCCGAACCACTTCCAGTGGGCCAGCGCCCGCCGCTCCATGAGCCGGTATGGAGGGCTGCCCTTCCGTTCGCGTAAGTCGACCAGGAAGACCCCCAGTTCCGCGTAGTTGTGGATCTGTTCGACTCCGACCGGCCTGGCCCGGGGGTCGCGTCGGCGGTGGCGCTCGCTGTGTGCGGCCTTCCACATCCCTCGGGTCGCTTCCAGGTCGAGGTCACATGTACTGGCGAACTCCCGGACTACTTCCCAGGTGGACAGGTGCTTGCCGTCGGCGGCCCGCTGGAGAGTGGTGGCGTGGTATCTGGTGATGGTCGCCAGCTCGCGGTAGCTGAGCCGGCGCAGTGCCATGCCGTCGCGCAGGTGCTGGGCGAGGCGCCCTGTGAGGCTGTTCGGGTTCGGGATCGGGTTCAAGGTACGCCCCATGGCGTGCTGTTCCCGTCACGCCTGGGCAGCGAGGCGGGCGAGCACTGCGAGGGCCTCTCGCTCGGCGACGCGGGCTGAGCGCACGGCGCCGGCGAGGGTCATGGCCGTAACCGTCACGACCGCAGCCCCGGCGGTGCCGCTCATGAGGATCAAGATGTCGTTGACAGGCAGTCCGAGTGCGGCCAGGAGCACTGTCGCGGTGAAGAACACCGTGGTGACGATCAGGATGACGGCCTCTCGCGGTCCGATCCTGGTAGCCGAGTCGTGCGAGGTCATGTCTCCCCCAGAAAATCCTGCTCACGGATTCCGTGACGAGGTGAGACCCCCGGGCGATGTACGCACCGGGGGTCGGGCTTCAGCCGGTAGTTCGCTGCCTGCGGGACGTTTGGCGCCGCCCGAGACAGATGGTGCGGACATATGCTGCCAGTAGCTTGAGCCGATCGGGGGACATTGATGCGCGGTGTCCGGGCAGGGAATTCACCGCTCCCCGTGAGGTCATCGTGACGTTCCGTGCCTGGGACAGCAGAGCATCTATCGCCCGACACCCTCCGCAGCACCCCAGCCAGGGCTGATGCACTCAGGTGCCTCCTGCTCTCGGGAGCGGCGCCGACGGCTGCTCAGGAAAGCCGAGGAGAATCCCGCGAGTCTGTCCCACGGTTCCTTGCTGTGTCGTCACGGCGTCTGTCACCATCCAACCGACCCCTGAAAACGGGCTTCAGCCGCCGAACAGGGTTTACGCACGATCGCGTTGGCGCGCGAGACTGCACAAGAGCCGGTCCTCTGGACCGGCTCTTTTCGTTGCAGAACGCCCTGGGGTGGCGGCCTCTAAGCGCGCCGGGCAGGCAGGTTTGCTTGGCCAGCTTCCGGCGACTCCGGCCCGGCCGCCGGAACGATGGCGGGTGCGGCGCGACGAAACCGGTGACGATCACCCCGCCCTGAGACAACCCCAGACCGCCGTCTTACGCCGTGACCGGACCCTGCTCGGCCAGCAGAACACCTCTGTCTCCGCCGTCCCAGCTCGACCCTTTCGTGCCCTAACCGTAAAACGCCCGGCCCAGGAGAGACCCGGGCGGGGCGAACGGTCTTCAGTAACCACTTAGGCGGCTACCTCGGCCCCCCTCTTCGGCAAGTAGATAACGGTTGCGTCGGAAGCCGCCGGGGGCCTCTCAGTAACTTCAGGGGCCTCGGCCAACAGGTGCTGGAGTGCCTTCCAGATCGAGGAGCCCTCACGTGGTCTGCCGCAGCAAGGCCGCAATGAGGCCCTCGGGCTCCAGTCCGCTGCGGGCACAGGAGCCCGAGGACCGATCCACGACGCAGTCTGCGCATCTGGATTCTCGGCGTGCACTCCAGCCAGTCGAGCGACAGCCGTGGGACCAGACGGCGTCGGTGCGGTTCGAGGACCTGGCTCCGGTGTCCACGTTTTCGGTCGTTCCGGGCCGCCGGTGGGGGCCGGGCTGGTGGTGGTCGGTGCCCACCGGACGGCACACGCGAGTGCTGGCAGCAGACCTCAACTACCTGGAAGGCTCCTGCGGCCACATCCGGCTGGAAGCCTCGCATCCGGACACCATCCGCTCCTGGCTCCGCCACTGCGTGACCGCATGAACACAGCGTCGCTTCCGGGTCCTCGCCGCTTGTCAGCGGCGAGGACCCGGCACGAAGAACACGGACCGCCCTCTCTTCGCGGCCCTGGACCTGGGCAAGGTCATGCGTAGAGCTCGGTGGCCGACCCGGTGTGGTGCCGTCGTGCCGTGGGGGTGGTGTCGGCGAAGTTCAGGACGGTGCGGCGCAGGCCGAGCCGGACGAGTGGGGTGACACGGTGCGTGGTGGTGCCGCCGCCCGCAGGCCGGGCACCACCGGAGTGACGCAAGAACGACGCGCTCCGCGCGGCCACCACAAGAAGCCGGCACCCGGCTCCTCCGGTGCGATGACTGCGCAATGCGGGTTATCTGCGCAGTAGATTCCGTTTTGGGCGCTATATCGCGTGCATGATCGAAACAGGTAAGGGACCGACAGGTGCAGCCGTGCACCACCCCTCGACCGTTGCACGCAAAGGAGCGTTCAGTTGAAGAAGACCACCGTTTGGGCTGCCGGGGCGTGCCTGGTCGCCACCATGCTCGCCGGCACCGGCGCTGCGCAGGCCGAGCCCTCCCCTTACCAGGAGGTGTTCATCGCCCTCGAAGGGGATCCGACGCTGGTGGCCGAGCCCGCGTCCGTGGACGGGCAGGATGCGGTCGTCCTGGCGACCCGCACCGCGGACAAGCGCCAGCGTTGGACTCAGCAGTACGGATACACGGAGGGCCCCAACGGGGAGGAGGTGCGCTTCGAGCAGTACATCAATGTAGAGACGGGCCTGTGTCTGAACGCCCCCCAGATGGAGCGGGGGAGGATGACAACCGCCCCCTGCTACACCGACATGAAGCATCAGACGTTCGTACCGGACCAGTTCACGGACGAGAAGGGCACCCACACTCTGCTGCGGGTCGATAACTTCTGCGTTGAAGCACCCTGGCGAGGACCACTCATCACCGACTTCTGCAAGTACAACGATCGGCAGCGCTGGAGCGTGACTCCCGCCGACGCATGACCGGTGCGGGTCAGACCAGCGCTGCGACCTGCGGTTTTTCCCGCTTCACGTCCAGGGTCTCGGGCGGGGCGCCAAGCCCGCCGAATGCCACGCAGGTGCCCTAGGCCGCCGGGACGTCCGCGGTCCGCCGTACTCGCTCTCGGTCGAGGGGAAGGTGCCCGAGCACCCTAGGGCCCGCACCATGCCTGAGGAGACTGGCTCCCATGACGACTGCCAAGCTAATCCAGGACGCGCCAACCCGCTCACGCAAGCCCTCTGCGCCGTACACGATCTCGGGGTGCGGGTGCCTCCCACGGACATGGTGATCGCATGCATGGGTCACAACTGCGTGGTCCGGGTGGCCGACCACAGCAGCGCTCACCGCGAGGTGATCGAGGGAGCGTTTCCGCGCCGCGTTCCTGGAGGCCGGATGGGAAGTGAACCTGCGCTAGGCGGCGACCTGACGATGCAGCACCCGGTGGGGCTGACCCGGCTGCCGACCGGGAAGGCCGACCGGTCGACCCACACGGCGCGGTAGCACCGCCCCCTGGCACACGCGCCCCGCCCCAGAGGATCCGGGCGGGGCGCGATGTGTTCAGCGAAGGGCCGGCTGTCGGCGGTCGGGGGCAAGTGATGCCGCCCTCGGGGTGCCACTCCATGGCGGGTTCGGCAGCTCGGCCGTGTTCGGTGCACCAGGTGGCCGGGGTCAGGCCGCCGCAGTCGTGCCGCCGGCAGACGCACTCCGGGCCCGGGGTGGCATACGGCACGCCGTGGCGGACCTGGCCGCCTGACGGGCGTGGTGAGGCGGCGCCCCGCAGGCGGGCGGTCCAGGCCAGGCTTGATGCGCAGGCCGCCGGCCCCGGCCCGGTAGCGGTCGACCGCCCGCACCTCACCCGTCACCGCGAGGGGTGCCGTGCCGGGCGCGGTCAGCCGCCTCATCGAGGCGCCGTACTCGTCGGCGGCGAGCTCGGCCAGGGCGTCGGCGTCGTCGTCGGTGGTCCACGCAGTGAGCCGGTCCTCGCCGTCGGCGTCGACGGCCAAGACGAGCCACGGGTCTTCGAGGTGGAACGGGAGCTTGCCGCCGCCGGTTCCGGCCACGAGCAGCGAGGCCACCGGCAGGGTGGCCGGTACCTCGATCCTGCGGTGGGCGAGGAGCCAGTCGACGATCGCGCGGACCTCGAACTCCGGATGCACCTCCGTGCCGCCGACGGGGTCGGGGAAGTCGTCGTGTCGGCGGAGCCAGTTCACCACCGCGGCCCGGCCCACACCGGCGATCCGCCCGACCGCCGTCAACAGCAGCCTGTCGCCGTCCGGCCCGGCCGGCTCCAGGGCGGCGAGCGGGGAGCGGCGGCCCGGTCGAATGGTGCGCAGGGCGCGCCAGTCCACGGCGGGCCGGATGACCGGGAGCAGGACGACATCCTCGGCGCTGATGCCGACGTCGTCCCCCTGCTTACCCCACGCGCCGATGACAGCGCGTGACACACCTACGTCATCAAGCCTGCCATCGCTGTAAGTGGGACGAGGTCGGCTGGAGCAGCTGCGCGCGGTGGAGAAGGGCCGATGCTCTCCCCTCGCGTCGCTGTGCCCGGAACCGGCACCGGCGTAGCCCTCCGGGGTGCTGCTCCCGCCCACGCCCCGCGCCCCCGGAAGGGTGGCCTGGGGCGCGGGCGTTCTCCTCACGTGCCGTTCACGCGTGCCCGGCAGCCGGCTCCCACAGCGGGCGGGCACGTCCCGTCCCGTCGCCGTGGAAACAGCGGCCGCCTCCCGGCGTGCTGCAGGCACCGATAGTGCCGACGGCGTGTGCGTCGCGGACCCGGGTGGCGAGTACCGCCACCGAGGGCCGGGCGTCGTCTATCGCCTCACGCAGCCCGGCCGTCAACTCCCGGGCGCGGGCCGCGGTGAGCGGCGGCCGCGCCAGTTCGGCGCTGTGCTCCTGGTCCTCGCCGTGCTCGCCCATGACTCGTTCGTCCTCCGGGTCTGGGGGCAGGGCGTACGAGTCCTCTGATGGGAGCTGCCGGCATGGGCCAGGAGAACCGGTTGCAGTGCGCCTACCGCCCGGGGTCTGCCGGAGGATGGCAGACCCCGGGCGGCGCGTCGGGTCTGTCAGCAGGCGTGGGCCCACTGGTGAGGGTCGCCGCGGTCGCTGGCCACGCCGTTCCAGTGGCCCTCTTGGCCGGGGCGAGGCAGATAGTCATGTCGCCGCCCTGCCAGGCGTCCTCGAAGACCCGCACAAACGCCGGGACGCCCGGGGCCACGATGCCGTGGTTGGCCCAGGAGGAGTCGGCGTCGGCGGTGGGGAGGGCGGCAGCGGCCCGGTGGGCAGGGCGTGGTGGAGCCGTGGTCGCGGTCCTGCGCTACGGGGTGCGTTCCGCATTGCGCGGACGTGCCGCCGAGCGTAAAGACGCTCCGTGTGCCCGGCCCGTCACAGCGACCAGGCGGGCACGGTGTCGCTGACTGGTGCCCGCCCGCGTCGGTCGAAGCGGCGGTCTACCTTCAGTTACTGGTAGCGGTGGAGGCGATGTCCTTGATGCTGCTGCTGCGGACCGGGGCGAAGGTGCTCCAGCTGCCGTTGGGGTTTCGGTCGGTGGTCCAGATCTGGGTGTCGCTGCCGATTGCGAAGAGGCGGACCTTGTCGCCGATAGCGGTGGCGGTGACGTCCTTGATGCCGCTGCTGGCGATGGTTGCGAACGGCGCCCAGGTTCCGGCCTTGTAGTCGCCGATGGTCGTGTGGATCTTGTCGTCGCTACCGACGGCGAGCAGATGGACCTTGTCGCCGATGGCGGTGGCGGCGATGTTCTTGATGCCGCTGCTGGCGATGGGGTTGAACGCGCTCCAGTTTCCGGTGGTGTAGTCGCCGTTGGCTGAGTAGATGCGCTGGTCGCTGCCGATGGCGAAAAGGCGGACCTTGTCGCCCATCGCTACAGCGGCAACGCGCTGGATGGAGCTGCTGCCCGGGACTGGTGTGAACGGGGTCCAGGTTCCGGCGGTGTAATCGCCGGTGGCAGTGTAGATCTTTCCGTCGGTGCTGAGGGCGAAGAGGCGGACCTTGTCGCCCATCACGACTGCGGCAACCTGCGCGATCGAGCTGTTGCCCGGTACTTGGTTGAAAGCCGTCCAGACGCCGGCTGTGTAGTCGCTGTTGGCACTGCTGATCCGCCCGTCGGCGCCGACGGCGAACAGGCGCAGCTGCGAGCCCATCGTGACCGCGGATATCTGTTTCATGGAGCTGCTGCCGGGGACTGGGGCGAAGGCTGTCCAGTCTCCGGCGGTGTCGTAGGTGCCGGTGGCGGTGTAGATCTGGCTGTCTCCGCCGATGGCGTAGAGCCGGCTGAGGGGGCGGGTGGCTCTGATTTCCTGGAACCAGGGCCTTACGTCGTCGACACGGGTATCGAGAGCGCTAGTGCGTTGCTCGGAAGGATCGGTTCCCAGGCAGCCCCCTTGCCAAGAGCGTGAATTGACGGCCACCAGCTCGGTGGTCCCGTCGATGGTGCGCAAGGTCGGGCTGCCGGCGTCGCCCTGGCAGACAGTCGCCGTGTCAGAACCGTCCAGATGGATGTTCTTGTCCGTGGTGGAGACCACACGGAATGTTCCTGTGTGGAGCCTGGCAGGCACCCACTCGGTTTTGGTTCGCCCGAAGCCGGCCTTGGTCAGCTTCTCACCCGCGGCTGCCGGGACTGTGGCAAGTCGGACGGGCTTGGCGTCGGGCGCTGTGACCGGGTGCGCGAGGCGGATGAGCGCCAGGTCCCGGTCCGGGTGTGCGAAGACTTCCATTGCCTGCTGGACGCTGCCACTGGTCTGGTTCAGATCAGTGCGGCCCACTGTCACGGTGGTGGCGAGAGCCGGTGCTCCAGTGGCTGGTATCCCGGCGGACGTGAAGCAGTTCTTGGCCGTCAGTACCCAGAGAGGGTCGATTAGGGCGCCGGTGCAGGCAATTTTGTCCGCGACGTTGACCTTGGCTGTGAAGCTCAGGTCCGAAGTTGCGGGCTGGTCAGTCAGGGCGGTGGCCGAGGGCATCGGGGCGACCATAGTCAGCGTGACGGCGGCGGCCAGGGGCCACACGCGAGGCGACCGCTTTGCAGGCACGGGTACTCCTAAAAGGATACAAATGGCTCCTGACCTCACAGTTCATGCGAAGGGACAGGACGTGGAATCCGGTCGGCTCATCAGCCGAGGCGTCAAGAACGACGGTGGAAGGCAGCTCGTGGCTGCCTTCCACCGTGCGAGGCAGGTGAACGCAGGACTGATGCGGTGGGCGGTGACTCATACTGGGCACCGCTGTAGGGGCCAGCAGGTGCGGGCCCCTACAGCGCTCAGATGTCTAGTTCCAGCTGCCTGTGATGGCGAGGCTGGTGGGGTTGGCGGGGGCGCCGAGCGGGGTGTCGGCGGGTTCCCAGGCACCGTTGGTATGGCGCATGGTGTGCTTAATCATTCCGCCTGTGATGATTGCGGCGTGAAACTCGTTGTCCACGGTGGCTGCGCCGACGCTGGTTACGGGGTCGGTGCCGAGGACGGGGCCGAGGTTGCCGAAGGCGCTCCAGGTGCCGTTGGCGAGGCGGGCAACATGCTTGATGACGCCGTCGGGCCCGGTCAGGACAGCCTGGAGGTCGTTTCCAGTACCGGCGAAGGCCATGTTGCTGGCCTTGGAAGGAGCTCCGGCGATCTTGGTGATCTCGCCCCATGTGCCCCAGGTGCCGTTACTGTTACGGATGGTGTGGAAGGCCCGGCCTTCGGCTGTGACAACGCCGACGTGGGTGGTGCCGCCGATCTGCGCAACGGTGATCTCGGCGGGCGCGGGGTTGGTACCGGTCAGGGCGCCGACGGCGGTGCTAACGTCGCCCCACTTGGACCACTTGCCGGCGGAGTCGCGGGCCGCGTGGTAGACACGGCTGTTGGTGACGGCAACGAGCCCGAGGCCGGTGCCGGTCGAGGTGACGGAGATCTTCTTGATGCCAGCAAGAGTGCCGAGTTCGCTGGTGAGTGCGCGGAAGGCGACCCAGGTGCCGTTGGGGTTGCGGGTGGCCTGGTAGACGGCGCCGTCGCCACCCAGCGCGAGGACGTGGTTGGTGCCGGAGATCGCCGCGTCGGCGGCGACTTCTACCTCGCCGATGCTGCCAGCGGCCTTCTCGACGTCACCGAAGACCGACCAGTCCCAGTTGCTGTCGCGTACGGAGTGGTAGAGGTCCTTATTGACGGTCGCGACCATCTGCAGGCGCCATGGCGTCAGCGTAGAAGCGGTCGATTGCTTGATCCAACCGGCGAGGCCGTCGACGCGGGTCGCGGCTGCGCCGGTGCGGGTCTCCCCCTCGGGCGCACCGAGGCAGCCGCCCTGCCAGGACGCCGTCACGACGCCCGCGAGCTCACGCACTCCGTCCTTCTCCCGGACGACCGGGGCACCGGTGTCGCCCTTGCACACCGGAGTGCCGTCGATCAGCAGACCCGTTGCTGTGACCTCTCCGGCGGTGAACGCCCCGGTGTGCAGGGTGTTGGGCACCCATGTGTCCTTGGTTCGGCCGTAGCCGGCGCCCGTGAGGCCTTCGCCCTGGACGGGTGCGGCCCCGGCGGCACGCAGGGGCAGAACGCCACGTACCGGGGTGTCGAGCCTGGCGAGCACCAGGTCGCGATCGGTGCGCGGGACGAGCTCGACCACGTTGCGGACCTGACCGTCGGATGAGTCGAGCCGGTTGCGGCCGATCGTCGCGGTCGTCTTCCACTTCGGAGTGCCGGCAGCAACCGTGTATCCGGTTGACGGGTCATCGGCAAAGCAGCGAGCTGCGGTCAGCAGCCACTGGGCGTTGATCAGGGTTCCGGTGCAGGATCGGAGGGTGTCGCCGATGGCGAGCTTCGCGGTGAAGGCGTAGGAGGTGTCGGACGTTGCCGTGCCGTCCAGGGCCTGGACGGGGGTGGCGACTAGAACACCGGACGCGGCCACAACGGCAGCCAGAGCGCCACCGAGGGCGGCGCGCGTACGGGGGTGAGTCATGTGAAGGTGCTCCTGCGGAGACATACGGTTCGATTGACCGAGAAAAAGGCCAGGGGCAGTTGGGCTCCGAGACGGAGCAGTAGCGCTCAGTTGTGTGCTCCGGGGCGTCAGGGCCGACTGGGGAGCAAGCGGCCGGGCGTCTGCGTCTGACTGGCAGCGAGCCCGGTGCCGACGTGCGATGTCTCAGCTGCCGATGCGCAGCTCGACGAGCGTGACGTCGTCAGTCTTGGGGTTGCCGGATTCACCGAAACCGTTGAGCCCGGAGTTGGCCTCGACCATAGCGGTCTGGGTGGTGCCGCTCTTGTGCTGGACGGTGACCTTCACAGGATCGCCGCCAGGGATGATCCCGTAGAACACAGGGATCTTGAGCTCCAGGTAGGCGGGCTTGGCTGTGACGTCGAAGCAGTAGTCCAGCGCAGGCGTGGTGCGGCTGAGGATTCGGATGTCCTCGTTGCCGTCGCAGGTCGCGAGCAGGAGGTGACCGTCTCCGCGCTTGAGGATGGCTCCGGTCTCCACCTCGATCTTCTGCGCGTTTGGGTACGTGAAGTCCTCAATCGCGGGCGGCATGTCGCCGCCCGCCTCGGTTCCTGTGGCCACGATCTCGCCTTGGGCGTGAGCGGCTCCAAGGGTCGTCGTCGCTGTTATTGCAAGGGTCGAGGTCAGTGCGACCAGCATCGCCTTGAGGACACGGGATCTCGCCATGACGGCCTTTCTTGAACCTGTGACGGATATGTCCCTCCGTCACGACCTCGAAGAGTGAAGCATGTCCAAGATCCGCACACGTGTCGTACGTGTGTGTGATTTTCCTCTCGCGAGAGAATCACCTCTCAAGTACAACCATTTCTCTTCTTGAAGGGTCCGCGCCTGCAGCTAAGAGGAGAGATGACTGATGTGCAGATTCGATTTGCGCGAATGGCGATCCTTGCGATAATCTCCGCTTTTTTGCGAGACTTTAGGGTCAGTGATTGAGGCTCCCGGAGGGCCTGTGAGCTGCTCTTTCTCTGTCGGTGCGGGACCCGTCGAGGACTACTGTCTTCTCCTAGACCGGAAGTTCACCGGCTGTACGATCGGTCGACCTAGCCCACCTCAGAGCGTCGCGTATGGCGCCAATTTCCATTGAATGGCACCCGAAACGTGCCACCCTGGAAGGCCCTCGCGATTGGATCGCCGAGAGATTAAAGGGCTGAGGGAACTACGACTTAGGAGGGGGACGCCGATGTTTCGGCGTAAGGCCTTCCGAACCCCTGGTTCGGGAGCATTGGAAAGATTCTCGGCTCGCCGCCGGATACTGAGAGCCGTGTTGTCGGCGGGGCTGCTGGCGGGGCTGCTGGGAGCACCGACAGCCGCCGCGGTGGAGCCGCCTCCTCTTGCCGCGGACGCACGGAAGCAGGTACTCACCGCCTGGGAAACCGGTGGTGCCGGCCTCAGGGACGCCGCGGAGAAGGCGCTGTTGGGCGGCGAAGCCGGAATTCGCAAGTTTCTGGACGAAGCGCCACAAATTGCGCATCTTGACAACAAGGTGGACGCCGCACGGCTGGCCATGCTCGGAGGCCCCGGCACCCGCCAGGCAGCCGCGCAGGCAGTTATCCAGTCGCCGGATGAGCTGGAGACGTTCCTCCTCTACGGCTACGAAGAGCCGCTCGATACCGATCGGAAGGCCGAGATCACCCGGATCGCGGCACTGGGCGGCCGTGCTCTACAAGACGCGGCCGTTAAAGCGGTCAAGGGTACATACGCCGATCGTGAGGACTTCCTGGCCAAGGGCCAGTACGAGGCCCGCCAGCTGGACAACAAGGCCGAGGTCACCCGGCTTGCGGCCAATGGCGGCCCGGCAATGCAGGCCGCAGCCTCGGCGGCCATCAACGGGACGCCCGAGGACATCGTCGAGTTCCTGGAAGTTGGCCAGTTCACTGCCCGTGACAGGGACCAGGAGCACGCGTCGGTCGCCGATCTGATCAGGCAGGCGGAACAGGCCGGCAAGCAGGCCGAGGACGCGCTGGCGCAGGCCAAAGAGTCCAAAGACAAGGCAATCGAGTCCTCCAGACTCGCCAAGGAAGCGGCTCAGAACGCCGCCGCCGAGTTGGCGAAAGCCAACGTCAGCAAGGACCAGGCCGAGAGACACTCCAAGCAGGCTGCAAGCGCCGCCCTCGCGGCGGCAGATGCCGCGCAGGAGGCCATCGGCTCTGCAAACGCCGCGAACCGAGCTGCTCGCAGGGCCGCTCTTGCGGCTGCCCAGACGCACTCGGCAGCCGCTGCCGCAAATGAGGCAGCCAACAGAGCCTTCAACGCAGCCATAGCCACGGCAGGTGACGCCAGCAAGACCGAAGAGGCACGTAAGCTGGCGAAGGAAGCACGCGCAGCAGCAGCAGCAGCCAAGACCTCTGCCGCCGCAGCGGAGAGGGCCGGCCTGGCCTCCGCCGCCGCAGCCGGGGCAGCCAAGTCCGCCAAGAGCGCGACAACCAATGCCAAGGCCGCTGCCGCAGCAGCGGAGGACGCCAACAGGCTTGCCGACGCAGCCGGATTCCACTCCACCGAGGCCCAGCAGGCCGCGGCTGCAGCCCGCCGCCACGCCGCGGCCGCCGACCGCGCCGCAGATCGCTCCGAAGCCCTCGCCCTCCGCGCCGCTGCTGCCGCCACCGCAGCACGGGACGCCGCCAATGACGCGGCCGATCACGCGACCAAGGCCGCCGACTACGCCGAGGACGCCGCAAACCACGCAGGAGACGCCGCCACATACGCCGCCCAGGCACAGAAGAACGCCGATGCGGCCAAGGCTGCGGCCACCGCGGCCACCACCGCGGTGACGAAGGCGAAAGAGGTCTTCGCCCTGGCCCGCGAGACTGAGGCAGCCGACCTGCAGACCCGCACCGAAGCGGCCGTGGAACGAGCCCGCACCCTGAAGACGGCCTCGGACAAGAACGTCTCCGACTCGGCCAAGGCCCGGCTCGAAAGCCTCGCCCTGAACGACACGGCAGCGAACCTGGCCGAGGAAGCCGCCCGCCCCGATGCCGACATCGAGGCGACAGCAGCCAAGGGCCGCCAGCTTGCCATGCAGGCGATGAAGCTGCTCGGCCCCTGGCACCAGGAAGCCGCCGCCCGCGCCTTGACTGGGACCGACCAGGACGTCCTCGACTACCTCCGCACCCGCTGGAAAGAAGCCAACGCCAACGACGTGCGCCAGAGCGTCGTCGACCTGACCACGCAAAGCCCCTACGAGGCTGTCCGTACCGCCGCCACCCAAGCACTCGGCGGAACCCCGGAGCAGATCGAGGCCTTCTACACAAAGGGACAGTACGAGGCCGGCCGTACCGACATGCAAGCCGAGGCATCCCGCCTGGCCTCCCTCGGCGGCCGCGGTGTGAAGGAAGCAGCCGCCGCCGCAGTCAAGGATGGCGACCCGAGGACTCTCGCGAAGTTCCTCCAAGCCGACCAGTACGGCGCGCGCCTCACCGACGAGAAGGCCGAAGCCACCCGCCTGGCCACGGCTGGCGGACCCGAGGTTAAATCGGCTGCCCTTATCGCAGTGCTTAGCTCTGCTGAGCTCCTCCACGACTTCATCACCACGGGCCAGTACATGGCCCAGCGCAAGGACGACCTCGCGGCCAACCATGTGGACCGCGTGAAGCGCCTGCTCGCCGAAGGCAACCTGATTGCGGCGAAGGCCAACACGAACTACTGGCGCGCGGCCGAAGCCGCCGCGAAGGCCAGGCATGCCTCGGCCGAAGCCAGCGCCGCATCGGCCGAGGCACAGAAGTCCGCCGACGCTGCGGCCAAGGCATCGGCGGAAGCCAAGGCATCGGCCGACGCCGCCGAGAAGAGCGCCGTCTCCGCAGCCACCTCAGCCAGGACCGCGCGGAGCGCCGCCAACCAGGCGAGACAGGACGCCATCAACGCCAAGAACTCGGCCTCTGACGCCATGTTCTCGGCCATCTACGCGCGCGACGCCGCCACGCGAGCGAACGAGGCAGCGGACCGAGCCCGTGCATCCGCAGAGGCCGCAGGCAAGAGCGCTGATGAAGCGGATGCAGAAGCCAAGGCCGCCTGGACCACGGTACGGACGCTTGCCGAACGAGAGGTCGCCGAAGCACTCCGACAGGCGGAAGAAGAGCGCAAGGCGCAGGAAGGCAACCAGGGTAATGAACCCGATGTCTTCTGCATGGACATACTCCCCGCCGAATTGCACTCGCCCTACTTCCCCATCAACAGCATCATTTGCGATGACGGGGCACTCGACACAGCTTTCCAGGCAGCGAAGGACCCTCGCACTTACGGGAAGATCGCCTGGGAGTTGTCGGGCCTTGCTGACGTCGAGGCGTGCATCAAGAATCCAACAGCCGTTACCTGCGTGATGGCTGCGGTGAGCGTCACGCCATGGGGAAAGCTCAAGCTCGTCTCCAAGCTTGACAATGCCGCTTCTGCCATTAAGGATTTGCGCGCTACCCGGCGAGCGCTCGGATGCCTCTCCTCAACGGCCGCCAATAGCTTCCCCGCCGGCACCCTGGTCCTCATGGCCGACGGGACCCATCGTCCCATTGAAAAGCTCAAGGCGGGTGACCTTCTCACCGCCACAAACCCAGAAACCCGCGAAACCGGGCCCCGGGCCGTCACGCACACGATTCACACCCCCGACGACCGCAACTTTACGGACGTCACGCTGGGTGATGGGTCGACACTTACCTCAACCGCTAATCACCCTTACTGGGCACACAACGTCCAGGCATGGAAACACGCAAGCAGCCTAAAGGCCGGCGACACCCTTCTCACGCCGGGCAATAGCGCAGCAGAGATCGTCAGGGCGCGGAACTGGGAGGGCCTTCAGGACGCCTGGAATCTCTCCGTAGACGACCTCCACACCTACTACGTCTCCACCGGAACGACCGACGTTCTCGTCCATAACACCAGCACGAGCCTCTGCGAAAAGGTGCAGGGGGTAATTGACAAGCTTCCTACGTACAGCAGGCTGGGGGATAAGACGTACGGAGAAATCCTCGACATGGACGGGAATCCGCTCCCCGCAGCACACGCAGACGGAGTGCATCAGCTTATGAGCGGCGAGCACGACGACCTCTTCAAAAAGGCGGACGAACTGCTGCAATCATCCGGGCACGCCCTGTATCCTCCCAAGAGGATCGGAAACTACAGCATTGCCTCTCATACTGAAGCCAAGTACGCAGCCTGGATGAAGAGCAAGGGCATCAAGCACGCCATTGTCGCAATCAACAACAATAACGGCGTGTGTAATAAGAAGTTGAACTGCACGAACGCCGTGGAGGCGATCCTTCCCGTCGGATGGACGCTCACCGTATACTATCCAGGCGGCAAAAAGATCCTTGAAGGTAGGAGGCTAGCCCCTTGATCCCGGCGGTCCATTTCGACGGAGAAACTCGATACCTCAGTACACCTGACGAGGTGTCCGAATCACTTGATACAGTACTCCGCCCAGGAGTTGGTGACGAAAATCATGTCATCGCCACCTGGTTGGTCTACAACGATGAGAAGACGCAGGCGCCGGTCAGCTTCCTGGATGTCTGTGCAAACCTGGAGAAGGGACTCGGTGGAGTCGTGTGGTTCGCCGGGGGTGAGGAGGCGGCACGAATCGAAAAAGAAACCGGAAGCGACATGGGACACTACTTCTGGGTTTCGGACAGCGGGACACTTCTGGATCCAGATCCAGAAGTTCTCTCGGATCACTACGCTCCCTCATATTTCGACCCGCGCGGTGTGATCTCCATCGAGGCAATCCGCAATGCTGTCGAGTCGTTCTGCCGGTCGAACGGAAAGCGACCCAGCGGCATTGGCTGGGTGGCTGGAAATCAGAACGGAACGAGGTTTGATTGATACTCGCCGACTCTGAATAGGGTAACGAATACGCGTGCACGGGCGGCTCCACGAGCAAATCGTTGGGGCCGCACCTGCGCTTTGGCTGCGCCCCCAGAAGGGTGCCGGGGGCCGGCGTGGGGCGCGCGCCGAGGACGAGGTCCTGCTAGCCCAAGCGACCGAGGCGCTGGCCGTCGCAGCGGGCTGCAAGCTCTCCGAGGGGGAGTGACTGTCGTACTACGACGAGCAGGAGGTCACCAACCCCGCCGCCCTCGACATCGGCCGCATGGTCCCGCTCGCCGAGGCATGGGACTCCGGCGCGAGAGCCTGGACGCCAGCCCGGCGTGAGGCGTACGCCAACGACCAGGACGCCGCTGCATCGCTGGTCGCGGTCACCGCGCGGGCGAACCGTCAAAAGGCCGACCAAGACCCGGCCACGTGGATGCCCCCAGCGCCGGACGCCACGTGCCGCTACCTCGGCGAGTGGGTCGCCACGAAGCTCCGCTGGGGCCTGTCCGCCGACCAGGCCGAGATCGACGCCATCAACGTGTACGCCGGCGGCCCCTGCGAGCAGCAGGGACAGGTCGTCCACTACACCACCGCCCCGTAGCCTCTGCGTCCTGCCGGTGACCGTCCGGCCGCCGGCATGGAGAGCGACCGAGGTGGCGTGTCGGTCCCGCCAGGGAGTGCGCCGGGCGAGGGCGCTGGCGTAGGCCCAATTTCCTGACCTTTCCGCCCGAGAACGCACCTTGAGGAGCTGAAGTGGCTGATGTGCGGACGCACCCATATCACCCACTTCTACCTGCCGGACCACGAACAGTTCTCGCGGTGCTCACCGGACGGCTGCGGGTTCCGTCAGTGGAAGGGGCGGCCCCGGCCGTACTGCGTCCCGTCACGGGGACCGGGGCCTGTCCCGCGCGCTCCATTCCGGCACGGGCCGGAATGGAGCCTAGCCCGTACAGGTGAGTTGAGAGGCCGATTCCGTTGTCCAGGTCACGGCCCCAGTACCGCATGTGGGGCGGGGCAGGCAGGGGTGACGTTCTCGGCCTGCGGCCCCTTCGGCCCCTGAGTGATGTCGAACTGCTCCAATGTAGTCCGGTCAGGTGGTCGGCAGAACCCGGTCGATCACGGAGCGACGGCCCGAGGACAAGGCTGGCGCGGACGAGGCGGGTCTCGTCGTTGGTGCAATCGACGATGTCCGACGGTGTCGGAGTTCTGGATGAGCGTGAAGGCGAATCGCTCATCGAGCGGGACGTGGTCGGGGTTGTCGAGGTCGATGTGCCGGCCGGTGGTGCGGCGGATCTCGGTGACGGCGTGCGCCATGGCGGACTGCATCCTCACCCCCAGGACATCGAGCTTGAGCAGGCCGAGGTCCTCGACGTCGTCCTTGTCGGCCTGCACCATCGGGTACTCGCCGCCCGGGGTCGGCTGCACCGGCAGTCGGTCCAGCAGCGTGACGTTGGAGAGGATGACGCCGCAGTCCGTCTGCGGATCGGCGAGGTCCGAGAACCGGCAGCAGGCGATGTGGCCGGTCTATCTGCTGCCCGAAGGCCGGCTGGGGCCTGGGGCTTCCGTCGGAGTCGCGCGCTGTCCGCGGTCACCACTCGGGGTGGACGTCGTGACTGTCGTAACGGGAACCGGCCTCGGTGATCCAGGGCCGGAAACGACCGGCCCCTGAGTCCTCGTGCGCGTAGACCACCGGCTCCTCCGACTCGTCGGTGACGATGACGGCTCCTGCCTTCTGCGCGCAGCGCAGGGAGTGCGTCCAGTGTCGGCCGCGGTGGTCGGTGCGGTAGTCGGGGATCTTGCATGAAGCCATCGGTCTCACCGCCATGTCTTGGCGTCGTCTGCCCGCCCGCGAAGAACGGACGGTGTCCGGTTGACGCCGAACGTGCGAAAATACCCATTTTGCACACCTTTGAACATCTGGGTTTCGGAGCGCCTCCTCCTGAAGGGCTCGCGGGAAAGTCGGACGGTCTGAGGATCAATGGGTCGGCAGGGCCGATGCTCCGGCTTTTTCGACCGTGTGCTGGGGGAAGTAGACCGCCGCCAACGCCCGATACGTGGGGCGTGGGACGACGAGGGTGAAACGGTGAGGACCGGTCGAGCAGGACGGCGGCGGACGGTCCGGCTCGTCCCCTACGGGCGGCCGGCGGCCGGTGTCTGCGTGAGGCTGCTGCCGACCGCCGGTCTTCGTGCTCACCCCGGCCAGGTGTCGCTGCCGGGTGACGTCCGTGAGGCCGTCCACGAGCGGCTTCGTGGGCGGATGGGTGTGTCATACGAGGTCGAGGTCTACGACGGTGGCGGCAAGGCGGTCATCTGACGGCAAGTCGATGCCGACCCGAGCACCGGGACGGTCAGCGTGCTCACCCCCGGGAGCGGCCCTGTAGGCCGCCTTGGGATGGTGAGCCGCAGGCCGGCAGCACGGTACACGTGGCGTGGGCATCCGACGAGGAGGGCTTCGCCGCCGAGGTAGACCAGCAGGCCCGCACGCACCAGATGCCCGAGGGCGGCCGCCGTCACGCGCGGCCGCCACCACAGCGGCGACCCCAGCGCCACGGTGAGCCGGTCGGCGGCCTCCACCCTGCCCCGCGACACCACAGCACCGGCCCGGCATCGACCGGCGGGATGAGCCCCAAGCCAGTCACCCACGCCGCGCGGCGAGCGGCAGATCAGCGTGTGCATGTTCCCGGGCCGGGGGCGCTGACCTCGCACCGACGGGACTGGGTGAACGTGCTTCCCGAGCGTGTGGTTCCGGAGGCAGGGGCTGATCTGGCCCCAGGAAGGCCGCGTGGAGCGGCTACAGCTCGGCGCCGTGACCTGCCGGTCGGGACGGCTCTATCCGGCTGCCGAGCTGCTCACCCAGATGCCGTGACCGGGTAGGTGCGCCCCGCGTCAAGGGGTAGGCGTACCGAGCAGCAGACCACTTCGAGCACAGCAGAAAGGCAGACCCCATGAGCGCATCGGCCCGGCCGCGCATGGTCCCCGGAATGTGGCCGGAACCGCGCAGGTCGATGGTGGTGTGTGGGGTGATCGGGGTGGCGGTGATGGCCGCGATCGATGAGATCGTCTTCCACCAGATCCTGGGCTGGCACCACTTCTATGACCGTTCAACCCTCAGCGTGGGCCTGCTCTCGGACGGACTGCTGCACACCGCTGAGCTGGTGGCGCTGATCGCCGGGTTCTTCGCCTACGCCGATCTACGCCGCCGCCGCGCCCTGGCCCCGGCCCATGCCTGGGCCGGGTTCTTGCTGGGGCTGGGGATCTTCCAGCTATTCGACGGGATCGTGGATCACAAGCTGCTGCGCCTGCACCAGGTCCGCTACGGCGTGGATGTCACCCCCTACGACTGGGTATGGAACATCGCCGGTCTGGTGCTGCTGCTGTTCGGCTGGGTGCTGGCAATCCGCGCGGCCCGCCGTGGCAGGGCGGCGGCGTGATCCTCGCGCACGTCCACCCGGGCCCGGCCATGGCCCCTGGCCTGCTCGAGCTGGTCACCGTGGCGGCCGTGCTGCTGGTGGCGGTCCTGTATCTGCTGGCAGCGGCCAATCTGTGGCGGCGTGGGGATGTCTGGCCGCGGTGGCGAGGGGCTTCCTTCGCCGCCGGGGGTGCCGGGGTGGCTTGGGCGGTGGTGGGCTCGTTGCCGGGTGGACCATTCACCGCCCACATGATCCAACATCTGATCATCGGCATGGCGGCCCCGCTGCTACTCGTACTGGGCCGCCCCTTCACCCTGGCGTTGCGCGTCCTGTCGCCCGGTGCCACGCGTCGGCGGTTGCTGGTCCTTGCCCACAGCCATGTGGTCGGCTGGTTGATCTTCCCGCCGCCGGCAGCCCTACTCAATGTCGGAGGGCTGTGGCTGCTGTACCGCACGGAACTGTTCTCGGTCATGCGGCACAATCCGTGGCTGCACGCCGTCGTGCACGCGCACGTCCTGGCCGCGGGGCTGCTGTACACCTTCGCTGTCAGCCAGCTCGACCCCGTACGCCGCCGCCGGAGCCCGGTCCTGCGAGGGGCGACCCTGCTGACCGCCGGCGCCGCGCACGCCGTTCTCGCCAAGACCTTGTACGCGGCCGAGCCGCCCGGCACCGCCTTCACCGCCGCCGACCTGCACACCGGTGCACAAGTCATGTACTACGGCGGAGACCTGGTCGAAGCAGCGCTCGCCGCCGTAGTGGCCGCCTCCTGGTACCGGACCACCGGCCGTGCGTGGATGAGAGAGCGACACCCGGCGGCCATGGGCCGGGGGGCTCCCGCCGCGACCGGGTACCGGCCGCCTGCGGAGCCCCGGCTCTCGGCGAGGCGGCCATAGAGGAGGTTGTCGGCGCGGATGTCGCAGCGTAGAAGGGCGTCACCACGCCGTGGTCTGGGGCCGCGTGCGCGACGACCGGGTGGCCGGCGAATGCGGAGCGCCGGGGTACGGGCTGGGGGTGAACTGGCCGTGGACGGCGGGACGGCGTCCACAGCGACCGACAATTCCTGACCGGGGCGTGACGTCCGGGTAGCGGCCCTTGTAGGAAGTCCAGGAAGATCGCCAGCAGCTACCCCCAGACTGGCTCGAACGTCTCCGTAGGGCACCGACGGAACTCGCTCATCAGTGCTCCTGACCACGGTCTGGGGCGGTGCATCCCACGCTCAAGTTGATCGTTTCCCACCACTCGCCGGTTCAGGTCCCGGCAAGTCCTCCATATGCGCGGCTTCCGGTCGTCGCCGCTTCCCCTCCGGGGTGAAGGTGAAACTGTCGGCAAACGGCCCGTCACCACAGCGGATGGCAAGAAGCACCGGCTCCTCCTGCGCGGGAGGCCACGACGGCTCGGTTCCGGGCTCGGCTCCGTTCCACAGGTGGAAGGACAGCATCGGCTCCGAGGGGTCCTCGGTCACGTAACCGAGGGCTTTTCCGTAGAGAGGGTTGCTGCCGCCGAAGAGCACCGATGGAGGACCGAAGGCGGCGAGCACGTCAGCCCACACTCGGTCCTGTAGGCCCCATTGAGGAACGACGTTTCGCATTGACACGTACGCCTCGACATCCAGCACCCGGTCGGGCTTGAGCCATCCCTGCTGCCGTGCGAATTCGGCGTACACGGAGGCCACGCTGTACCCGTGATCGGGCGGTAGGAGAAGACTGAGTGCGCCCTTGACACCCGTCGGGGTCCAAACGCCCTGTTGGCGCCAGACGTGCTTCTGCTCATTCCACACTTCAGACCGTCGCTCTACGACGAGGAGGTGGTCTATCAACATCCATGTGCTGGCCTCCACGTCGCCATACATCCCCGGGCGGCGCAGCACGTGGTTGAGCTGGTCGATGAGGTAGGTGCGTATCTCGTCCGCAGATGCGAGCGCTGTGTGGGCGGTCATCTCGACAGTCTTGCGCAACGCATCGGCTGCCGGAGCTCCGAGGGCGGCGCCCTGGTCGGGGTGGACGTCGGGGTAGTCGGCTTCACCGCCGAGGTAGACCAGCAGGCATGCGCGCACCAGACGCCCGACGGCGGCCGCCATCCTGAACACCGTCGAACGCGGCCTGGAGTCGCTGGAGGCCGCCATCGAGCGGGCCCGGGGGGGGCGACGACAGCTACATGTACTGGCCTCGGCTGCCGAAGCTGTACTCGGCCGAGGAGCTGCGACAGAAAGGCACCAGGAAGCGGCACTGCGCGCTCTCCGGCCCGGACCCGCTGTAACCGCGGGGGCGCGGTCCTCTGTCGTCCAGCCTGGGTGGCAGTTCGTGACCGCCGCTGTCGGCTGGCGTTAGCGCCATCTGCCTCAAGGCAGGGCCTGCGGCGTCTGGTGCGTGCGATCGGAAGGCGGCCGCTGTACGCGCCGGAGTCTGCGAACAGGTCGACGTCCCTGCCTAGGTCAGCGACGAGTGCGGCGAGGTCGCTGTGGCGGTGATGGTGGTGCGACACCAGCAGCCGCACCCTCATCCCGTCGGCTCCTCGGTGCGCCGGGGCCACTCGATCAGGTACGCCAGACACTCGCCGTCGTCGTCGGGTTGGGGCAGTTGACCGTCAAGCCGCAGAGGCTGGTCACGGCTGGCAGAGGCGGCGGCGTACACGGGGAAGCGGAAGGGCCCGCACACCCACGGCGCTGGCGTCGCGAGGCAGGGCCCGGGCTCTCGTGAGGAGAGTCAGTCGACTGCGGCGGGGTCAAGGTGGTGGGTGTCAGCGAGCGCGACGATCTGCCGGTTGTGGAAGAAGTCGTCCTCGTGCAGTGTGGTGATGCTGCCCGCAGGCGCCCGAAGACTGGCGTAGCCGACCGTTGCTTGCGGCATCTTGATCCACGCTGTCACGACGAAGGTCAGGGTGCCGCCGTGAGTCACGATGATCTGGTGTTCGCACGGGCGGCCGAGGATGTCGTCCATGGCGGCGTAGACGCGCCGGACCCAAGCCGCTTTGGTCTCGGCGCCCTTCACGCCCTCGTCGTGTTCCAGCCGCTCGCCGACGGCCGGCGGTGGGACGAACCGCCGGTCCAGCCACTGCTGGGGCCTGCCGCCCGCCTCTCCGTAGGACTTCTCCCGCAGCCTGGGATCCAGCACCGGGGCGACGCCGAACAGCTCGGCCACCGCTTCGGCCGTCTGCCGGGTGCGCCGCAGGTCCGACGCGTACAGCTCCACGTCGGCGCTCCGGGGAATCCGCGCACGCAGCGCTTGGGCGACTGCAGCCGCAGCCCGGATGCCGGCCGGGGTCAACCGCGAATCATGCCAGCCCCCGACGACGTTCTCGACATGGTGTGTGGCCTGCGGGTGAGTGACAACGTAGAGCGTGCGCATGCGACGTGTCCTTCCCTTCGTGGACGGCCGGCCAAAGCCGCGCTTCGGCCGCGCACCGCGGTCCTCCTCGTGAGCTGCGTGACGTGCGGCGCCCCGGGCTAAACGGCGCGCTGAGCTGCCCGGGGGCCGCGACCGCGTACCCCCCCCCCCCCGGTGAGACACATGTTAACCAAATGAGACAAGGACGTCTCACCCGAAGGGACTACTCGGATATCGGTCCTCGCGACGATCCGCTGCCTAGGGCTCCACGGGAACGATGGAGGAACTTGAAGAAGGGTGGTGGCTGCGCCATGTCGCACCGAGGACTCCATTCCCTCCTCGACGAACTGACTCGTCTCACGGCGCTCCCGCTGGAGCTCGGGGAAACGCTCCCGGGAGGGGCCTACAGCAGCGAGGACTTCTACCGCCTGGAGCGGGAGCATGTCTTCCGCTCCGACTGGCTGTGCGCCGGTCATGTGAACCAGGTCGCCCGGCCCGGGGACTACCTGCGCACCGATGTGCTGGGCGAACCCCTCGTCGTCACACGTGACGAGGACGGAGCTCTCCACGCATTGTCCCGGGTGTGCCGGCACCGCTTCATGGACGTGCTTCCACCGGAAACCACCCCGGAGCAGGGGTCCTCGAAGCGGCTGACGTGCCCGTACCACACCTGGACGTACCGGCTGAACGGCGGTGATCGCACGCCCTCCTCCGGGCGGGGCAGCGGCCATACGCTCCCTGGTCCATCCAAGGACGAGATGCGCGGCCTCCGCGGCCCCGGCGTCGCGGTCACCGCCTGCACCAGGCGCCCGGCCGGGACGGGCCGTCCGCGCCGCACGCCGGGCACAACTCCAGCAGGAGCGGCCGGCCGGCGGGGGGCTCCGTAGCCGCGGCAGACACCGCTGTCGGACAGAGTCTTCCCACTCCCTCCCCCGATGACCGGCCGCATCGTACGGTCACCTCTGAACGGTGACCGACGAGCAACACAGGCCACAGGACGATCGCACGTTGGAGGAGAGAACCCCGTGGGCATTCTGGGCAGGCGGCGCAGTACCGGCGGCGCCGGGAGCGCTCCCGCACAGGCCGAGCCGGCCGTCTGACCTGGACGGCGCAGCCGGGTCGACGAGGTGGCCAAGGCAGCCGGTATCGGCGTGATTCGCGTCCGCTGCTACACCACTACCTGGGACTACCTGCAGGATCAGGCGTAGGCGCATCACGAGAGGCGTCTCGGGGCGCGTCCGGAGGCGTTCCGCCCGGCGACCGGTGACGAGATCGCCCTTGGCGCCGAGGGCATCGTCACCGTTCGTCTCGGGAGCGCATCCCTCGCCGCGCTCTTCGATTGGTACTTCGAGCCACAGAGCATCCTGTGCACCGAGGTGGAGCAGGGTGTCGGCCGACGGGTCGGCAGGGCCATCTCCGAGACCTCGAGAACCTGGCGGCCAACCGGGGCGAGGGTGATCCGTCCGCTGTCATCTGGCTGGACGATCAGATCGCGGCCGACCGCTCCACCCCATCAATACCGCCGTACAGAAGAAGGAGACAGCCGCCGTCCGCCAGTTGCGGGACACCGCGCAGCTCCAGGTACCCCGTAGCCGGGTCAGAGCGCCGATCTATACCGGCTCTTCCGGCTTTTCGCTGAGCGGCCGCGGCACCGGCGCCCGCTCCGCGGCGGCACGCGCGGCTTCGACGCACAGGCCGCCGCCGCTCCGAGGTGAGCGCGGACCCGGAGCCGAGGGTGCGCAGCATCACAGCCACGCGGGGCGGGATCGTCTTCTCGCGCGGCGCCCAGGTGATGTGCTCGGGGGACGGCAGACCGAGCGCGGCGCGGAAGGCGGTGATGGCCGCTTCGAGGGACTGCGGGGTGATGGGCGCTGCGCCGATGAACGCCTGGAACAGCTCGCGGTGCGCCACCGCGGTCAGGGGCTGGTCTTCGTCACAGTGCAGGCGTACGACCGCCGGCGGATGCGGATCCGGGTATAGCCGTCCCTCGTGTACGCGGCGTGGTGCCGGCGCAGGTCGGCAACAGGGCGGGCGAGAGGGTGCTCGCCCTGGAACCAGGGGAGGGGGTTATTCACCGCAGGTGACCGCTCGGGGCGGCACAGCCGCGCCAGTCTCCCGTAGAGGCCCTGAGCCCGGTGCAGGACGCCGGATTGGGTCACCAGGACCGTCACCTGCCTGGTGGTGGTGTCGTTGCCCAGCCGGAAGCCCACGGTCAGGATCACGTCTGCGGACGACGGTGTGTTGCGTCTGATGAGCGACGACGCACTGGACCGGGTGAGGACGGGGGTGATGAGCCGGCCGTGCTCGTCCACGGTGCAGTCCGCCAGCTCGAAGTCCCAGTCGGTGCGGGTCATGATGCTCGGCACCGAGCTCCCGCACGTGGGGATCTACCGGGGTGCGCCCCTTCGCTCAGGTCGCCCCCTGCGCGCGCCATACCGCGGCCACAGGCCGGTGCGTGGGCATCGCACCGGACGCCCCCTGCGCACCCGGACCGTACACCGAAACAGCACGACTGCAGAAACGTCCACGACCTCGCCGGCACCTGGTCGGCCTCGGCCGTGTCGAGGAGGCCCTGGCCGTCCTTCAACACACCAGCCCCTCACCACCCCTCGTGCCGACGACGCATTTGTGGTCCGACGAGCCACCATGCTGAAGCCCTGATCGAGTGCTGGCGATGACGGCCCCATCATCCGTATCTGCGAGTTCCTGGCCGAAACGGCGTCCGCTCGCCTGTCCACCGCACTGGTCGGAGCCCGTCCGTGGAGCGCCGTGTCCGCGCCGCCCGTGGTTCCGTGGCCGCGCTCCTGGCCGCTGCGGGCGGCGGGCGCCTGCCGGCTGGTGGACCGGCCGAACCGGCTGTCAGCATCGGCATGCTGCCTTCCCATCCCCGCACGGCACGTTGCCTGTGTCTCCCGCATGCATGCCGCACACCCCCGTCTACGTCGACGCGAGAGAACCGGCCCCGGCGACGGCCAGCGCGGCACGGTAGGTGCTGGGACTTCGGCCCTTGTGGCGTTTGAACGCGGCGCTGAAGCCGAAGGCGTCGGCATAGCCGACGGACCTGGCGATCTGCGCTATGCCGAGGTCGGTGTCGGACAGCAGCGCCTCGGCATCGTCCATGCGGCATTCGGTGACGTAGGCGAGGGGCGGACGGCCCATCAGGTGGGTGAAGCGCTTGGCGAACAGCGCCCGGGAGACGCCGGCCCGCGCAGCCAGGGAGGCCACCGTCCAGGGCTCGGCGGGCCGGTCGTGGAAGGACTGCAGGGCGGGTGCGAGGACCGGGTCGGCGAGGCCCCGGTACCAACCGGGCGCGTCGGCGCCCGCCTTGTCGAACCAGCTTCGCAACGTGCACACCAGGGCCCAGTCGAGGAGCCGGTCCATCAGCGCCTGCGAACCGGCCGAGAGACGGGCGGCGTCGGCGGCGGCCGTCTCCAGCCAGGCACAGACGTCGGCGTCCTCCTCGACCACCAGGACGGGTGGCAGAGCGCGCAGAAGCCGCTCATGGCGGTGGCCCGATGCACGGTAGGCGCCCACGATCAGCGCGGTCGCCTGCTCCGAGTCGGCGCCCCACCGGATACCGCCGAGTTCCTGGCCACCGCATTCGGGGCTCTCGGTGAAACAGGCGATCTCGTACGCGGCGTGGGCGCCGTTCAGAGTGGTGGGCTGGTCCACGAGGTGGAACGGTGCGGGGCCACGCACGATGGCGGTGTCCCCCGCGCCGATCGCCCGTTCCGTTCCGTCGGGCAGCAGCAGGACTCCCCCGCCCCGCAGCACGCTAATCATGGTGAGCGGCGCGGAGTCGGCGAAGCGGACGGCCCAGGGCACCGTGAGTACGGCGTGGCTGACGACCGACCCCTCGGCACGGATACCGCTCAGCAGCGAACTCAAAGGATCCACGGAAGGAACTGTAGACGATCTCCTATGTTTTGGAGCGGTTCTCCCATGGATCATCTACGCCGTAGCGGCTGAACTGGACTCGTACATCGGACCGACCGGGACCGATCGAGAACCCCAGGAGACACCGTGACGCAGAACGACAGCCGTGCCAGGACAGCCCTCGTCGTCGTCGCACACCACCGCACCGATTCCCTCACCGCGCACACCGCCCGCCGTGCCACAGCCCGACTCGAAGCCGCCGGCTACCGCGTCGACCTGCTCGACCTGCACGCCGAGGGCTTCGACCCGCGGATGAACGTGGCGGACCAGCCGGACTGGGGCAACCGGGAGAAGAGGTACTCGGAAGAAGTGCACGCCCACATGCAGCGCATCCTGGACGCCGATGCCGTCGTCGCGGTCTTCCCGGTGTACTGGCAGAGCGTGCCGGCCATTCTCAAGGGCTGGATCGACCGCGTCTGGAACTACGGGTTCGCCTACGGCCGCAGCAAGCCGCGCCTCGCCGGCAAGCGCATCCTGTGGCTGGGCCTGGCCGGCGCCACTGGCGACGATCCGATCGTGGCGGGCATGCAGACCGTCCTCGAAACCAGTCTGAACGAGGGCATCGCCTACTACTGCGGCTTCTCGAGCTCCACCGTCGGTCTGCTCACCGACGCGGAGGAACGCCCTCAGCGCGTCGACGCCGAAGGCAACCTCCTGGTCGGCGACGCGATTACGGGCGCGGAGCGAGAGGCGCAGTACACGGCTTTCGACCGCCGCACACAGGAGTTCGTGGACGCCTTCGTCGCCGAGGAGCTCGCGGCGGTCTGACCCCGCCGCCGGTCGGACCGTGCCGTGCCGTGCCGTGCTGTGCTGTGCTGTGCTGTGCTGACGAGCCTGGCCTGCGTCGGGAGGAGGGTCGGTCGACTGCGTGGGCGAACGGCGGCGGGTGGCGTGCGTCAAGGCAGCGAGCAGCCGGTCGTGCAGGTTCACATGGGTGGCGGCGACCCGCGATCATGCCCACATCTGCTCGACCGGCGTAAGCCCCTCAGCAGCAAGCAGACCGACGCCCGCATGAGCCCGACACCTGGTCCGGACTCCTGCCGGACCAGGCGCACGGCACGGCGCTGTCGACTCGGCAGGGGCCGCTCCACCTCGCCGAGGCCGCGTCGTACCAGATGCTCTCCCCGTATCCGGCGAGGCCGCTGCCCCTGCTGCACGTCGGGTTCAGTGGAGTCACAAACCGGCAGCGATGAGGATCCGATACATCCGGGTCGTCCGCAGCGCAGAGTTGGCAGCGGCGTCGTCGGCTACCTCAGGGTCTGGGTCACCGAGCAGATGCTCCAGCAACTCGTCCGTGATGTTGGGGTGACGGGCGACCCCGCGGCGCAGGAAGGGCTGGGGAGCGGCGGTGAGCTGCTGAAGATACGGCAGGGGGAGTTCCGGGTCCTGCAGGGCGAGGTAGCGCACGTTCGGGCTTGACTCGTCAACGAACGTGCGCAGCGCGTCCCGAGGGAAGTTCGGGTGGTCGACCAGCAGCGGTCGGACGTGCGATACGTCGCCGTGGGTGCGGACCAGTCCTTCCAGAACCTCCGGCGGCGTGTTCGGCCGACGGGCGGCAGCACGACGGACGACGAGTTCCGGGTCGTTGTCCAGCCGACGCCATGCCTCTTCAGGTAGGTCGTGGCAGGACGCCAGTACGCGCCGGAATGTTGTGTGCCGACAGTCCAGGTAGCTCATCCGCTCATCGAGAGGCGCTTCGCGCAGCCAGTCCCGCGACCCGGACGAACGGGTCGTCGATGCCCGGAAGGTGGGCAACCATCTCTGCCGACAGATGAGGGTTATCGGCGACAGCCTGATGGTGCTCTTTTTCCTCGAACCGTATGAGCTGCGCGAACTGCTCCCATGTGAGTGGGACATAGCGCGCCACGTTGACGCGTAGGGCAGGGTCGGAAAGGCAACGCTCCCTCCACTCAGGCGGGACACCTGGATTCCTGCGCTCGGTGGCGGCTGCACGGACCTGTGGATCGGGGTCGGCGAGCAGTTCTACTTGTACGGCGAGCGGCCGGTCGTACCAGGCTCGCGCGACTGCGGCACGCAGGCTCGGACTTGGCGCGTGGGGGAGCATCATCCGAGGCCGGCCATAGGCTTCCTCCAGGAGGTCGATGCCGATCTGCACCTTGCGGTCGACCATGTCGCGGACAAAGTTTGTGAACGCGTCGCGAATCGCCGGATCAGGATGCTCGGCAATCCTTCGGCGCATCTCCGGAGAGATCCGGTCCCCGTGAAGGCCCACCGCGGTGTCACAGTCGCCATGCTTCAGCAAAGCATCGACAACGGCGTCCTCCAGCCGCCCGCGGCGCTGCGATATCCCGTGTCGGCCGGCCTTGTGCGTAGCCAGACGTACCAGGACGTCCTGAGGAGCCGACGGGTTCCGCCCCAGCCCGGAGAGTTGGGGGTGAGCAAGGCTTGTCATGCGCTCAACCTAGTCGGACCTGCGGCGTCGGCGTCGGCTGCGTACAGCCTTCCCTCGGTCCTCAGTCCGGAGGTACGTGGCCGTTGCCGAGGCGATCGCCCGCAAGGTGGGGACCGCATGGGACGGCGAGTACGGCGTCGACATCGAGCACCTCCACATCGACCGCCCGGTCGTGCCCGCCTCCAGTTGCCGGCGTCCCGGCTGCGCCGTCGCCGACGGCCAGAAGGGGCGCCCCGGCGAGAGGTGAGGTGTGAAGTCCGAACGCACGGGAAGAGGCGTGGCAACGCCGCCGTGCACGGACAACCCCCGACCCGTGGACGGCGGCGATGGCTGGTGGCCGGTGGATGGCAGTGCCGCCTGCGGGCCCCATTCCGCAGGCGGCACCGCCGCCCCGCGGAGGCTGCTTAGGCAGTCTTTCACCGCCGCGACCCGGCGGTCTCTTCGCTCTCGTGCGCCGTGCCGAGCGCACCGCCCTCGACACGTGGCTCCCGCGCTTTCGCGCGCTCCGGGAGCGTGCAGGCGATACCGCGGCGTCGTAGGTGGGCCCTGATGATGCGGGCGGAGTGGTCCTTGTCGGCGACCACACGCTCGGGCCGGGTCTGGGTCCTTCCGGCCCCGGCCGGGCAATGCGGACCTCGACCATGACGGGTTCGAACCGGGTGCGGTCGTTGACGTTGCCGCCGGTCAGGGTGAAGCCGAGCGGCTGGCCCCGGCCGCATACTGATGCGCCCGCATGGTGGTCGAGTCGACACAGACGATCGTCCAGTCCACAGCCCCGAGGCGTCGGAATACTGCTGCACATGGGGCGGAGACTGTACCGGGTGCCGTCGGCGGCTTCGTGCCGGAAACGTTCGTAGACCGTCTTCCACGGCCCATAACGTTCGAGCAGGTCACGCCACGCAGCCCCGGTGGACAACTCCCACAGGATCCCGTTGACGACCTGGCGCCGGTGCCACCGCGTGACGGCGGGGCCGCGGCGTCGTTGGACGGTACCGTCCCCGAGCCGGGCCCCGGGGACGTCATGCCTGATTTCCCGAGGCTCGTTGCGTGTTGGGGTCAGCTCTCTTCGGCCGCCGTGGGGGTGCGTCGCCCTCCTGGACGACTGGACGCAGCCTGGGATCGGGGTCCTCGTGAGGCGGCGCCGGCGATCGGGGCGAGCCGCTGCCAAGTGCGGGCGCTGACCCGGACGGGGGACAGTGGCGGATTACTCACGGGCACCGTACGACACGGCCTCGAGGGCGGCGATGGCAGGGAAGCGCTTCGGATCGCCCTCCTACCGGAAGGTCTCCTCGTAGCGGGCGAGGTGCCGCAGCGGTTGTCGTGGTTGGCGGGCCCGGCTAAGAGGCGTGCCTCCTTCCCCGTTTTGCTCCGACTCTTCTCGCGCCGAGGGTGGGAGCCGTGACGGCGGCTCCCACCCCAGAGGGAGCTTCACCAACCGGTCCTATGTGGGGTTGACCTGCCAACGCCGGTAGGCGTTGTAGCTGTCACAATCCCTGTCATAGACATCTGAACCCTGGTTACCGCCGGAGTCCAGGCACGAGTTGTTCGCCTTGTTGTAGATCTGCTGATCGGTGGCACTCGGCTGGATCTGCCACCGTTGGAACTTGTTGTCCAACTGGCAACTGCGGGTGTAGACGACGCCGCCGCGCTCGTCGGCATCCAGGCAGGTTCCGTCCCGCTTGTTCTGGATGTTGTAGAACCCGTCGGCCCGGCCGATCAGACGCCACACCATGGCGTTGTCGTTGTCCGTGCATCGTTCAGTCACGACGACTTTGCCCGGCCCGAGAGCCGTGAGACAGGAAGCGTTTCCCCAACTCTGGAGCAGAAACTCCCCGGATGCCTGCCTGGAGCCCTGCTCTGTCGCCACGGCCGAAGCCGTGATCGCGCCGACGCTGACCGCCGCCAGCGCTGCGAGCGCCACTGTCATACCTCGCATGAACACACCTTCCCTGTCAGCCGACAGAACGTCGGCGCGGATCTCGGCAGATGGATCCCACTACCGGCGGCCCGAAGCGCAAGGGCTGATCAGGTTCACGCTCGCGAGCAATGGGAAACGTTCCTGCATCGGCCATACGCCGTCGTCCAGGCACAGCACGGCGAGTCGGGCGCCGCCCGGTCCTCGCCGTTGGCCTCCACTGACCTCTTCGTCATGCCTGGCGCACGTACGACAGGCCGTCGCATCCTCCACGTCCTGCCTGAGCGCGAGGTCCAGCAGGCAGGGGCCGGGGCGTACTTGTAGGCGTCGGTCATCAGCTCACTAACGACCAGCTCCACGACGCTCATCGCGCGGTCGGAGACCGAAATGGCATGCACACCCTGCACGCCGGCCATGGAAAGCGCGGGCCGCCTCACGAGCGACGGCGATCGGCCAGCCGCCTACGAAGGCACGGGCCAGCAGGGCCGGACGAGCCGACAGCGGCTGGTCCTCGTTTGCGCACAACACTGCGCCCCACCACCCTCCACCCGAGCAGGTTGATTGTCCCTGGGCACGGACCGGGCCCTGTTGTTCGCCGGGGCCGTCGAGGTCGGGTCGGTAAGAAAGCGCGGGCCGCCGTATACGAAGAGGGCAGTCGGGCCGCCGAAGACGCGGACGGGGAACCGGGCGGCCACACGGTCGGGGAAGGCACTCCTCACGGATGGACACAACCCGCACCACGAGAAGGGTGGAAGAGCTCTGAGGGACGAACCCGCCCTGCTGTCGGCAACGGGCGAGGAGGAGCACCCCGCCCTGGCCCTGGCCCTGGCCAATAGTGCCGTCGCACTGCCCGGCGGGCGCTAAGCCGACCTCCTGGGTACCCCGGCGCAGGCCGAGCAGTGGCTGGTGCGGCGCGACCTCGCCCCAGCCGACGCCGGCCTGGCGGACGTATGCGCCACACAACTGCGCTCGCTGCGCGAATACGACAGGTCGCTGCTGGCCTCCCGCATCATCGGACAGCCCGCCCAGCCCGCCGTCACGGCGACCAACGGCGCGATGACCCGCGCCCCTCCACCCCACCACCGAGGTCGTCGAGCACCCTGGCCGTCACCGCCACCGACGCCGCCCGCCTGACCGCTTGCGCCTCCCTGACCTGCAAGCGTCCCCTGCTCAAACACAGCCGCCCAAGGCCAGCCGGTGATGCCGGGGACCAGGCCGCCCAGCGGGTCACCGATCAGTTCGGCGTAGCGCCGGTCGGGTGCCGGGCCGGAGTGGTCGGCGCCGGCGATCGGTGCCTATGGCGAAGACCCAGGTCACCGCCCCGGGCCTCATCCCAACCGAGACCGGCACAGTAGCCCCCCTCTGCCCGTCAGGAGGCCGAAGGCGGGGCGCCCGGCTCCTTGTGGTCGCGGGCGTCCTGTGTTTCCCCTGCGGGGGTCTCGTCCTGCGCCGGGCCGATGCGGATCTCGAAGTCGCCCGCGTACTTCTCGTGGCCCGCGATCACGGCTTCTTCCACCGCCTCTTCGGCGAGTTCGTGGCGGACGATCAGCGGGTCACGGCGGAGGTCCCGCAAGAGGGCCCAGCACATGCCGATCATCACCAGGACGAACGGGGCCGCGACGAGGATGGTCAAGTGCTGCAGGCCCGCGAGGGCGTCGCCCTTGCCCTCGCCGACCAGCAGCATCACGGCCGCCACGCCACCGGTCACCACGCCCCAGAAGACGACGACGAACCGGGCAGGCTCGAACGTGCCCTTCTGGGAGAGGGTGCCCATCACGATCGACGCCGCGTCGGCGCCGGAGACGAAGAAGATGCCGACCAGGATCATCACGAGCAGGCTCATCACGCCGGCGATCGGGAATTCCTGGAGCACGCCGAACAACTGCGCCTCGGGCGTGGTCGCCCCGCCGAGGCTTCCCTGCTCCTTCAGGCGCATGGCCGTACCGCCGAAGACGGCGAACCAGACCAGGCTTACGGTGCTGGGCACCAGGATGACACCGCCGACGAACTGACGGATCGTGCGTCCCCGGCTGATGCGGGCGATGAACATGCCGACGAACGGCGTCCAGGAAATCCACCAGGCCCAGTAGAAGACCGTCCAACTGCTCAGCCAGTCGGCGACGTCACCACCACCGGTGGACGCCTCGGTGCGGCCGACGAGCTGCGGCAGATCGTCGAAGTACGCGGCGAGGGAGGTCGGGATCAGGTCGAGGATCAGAATGGTGGGGCCGACGATGAACACGAAGACCGCGAGAATCACGGCCAGCACCATGTTGGTGTTGGAGAGCCACTGAATGCCCTTCTCCACGCCGGAGACGGCGGAGAAGACGAAACAGACCGTCAGCACGCCGATGATGGCGACGAGCAGCCCCGTCCCCGCCTTGCCCAGCCAGCCCACCTCGTGCATGCCGCTGCCGATCTGGAGCGCACCGAGTCCCAGGGACGTGGCGGAACCGAAGAGCGTGGCGAAGATCGCCAGAATGTCGATCACCCGGCCCGGCGCCCCCTCGGCGCGCCTCCTGCCGATGAGCGGCACGAAGACAGCGCTGATCGTCTGCCGCCTGCGGCGCCGGAAGGTGCTGTACGCGATGGCCAGGCCGACCACCGCGTAGATGGCCCACGGGTGCAGCGTCCAGTGGAAGAGCGTGGTGGCGAGCGCCGTCTGCATGGCGTCCGCCGAGTCCGCGGGGTCGGTGCCCGGCGGCGCAGTGGTGTAGTGCGCAAGGGGTTCACTGACGCCGTAGAACATCAGGCCGATGCCCATGCCGGCGCTGAACATCATGGCGACCCAGGAGACGGTGCTGAACTCCGGCTTCTCGTGCTCCTGGCCCAGCTCGATCCGTCCGTACCGGCTGATGGCGAGCCAGAGCGCGAAGACGACGAATCCGGAGGCGGCCAGGACGAAGGCCCAGCCGCCGTTGTGCATCAGGGCGTTCAGCAGGGTGTCGGAGACGCTCTCCAGGGCGCTGGTGGCCGTGGCTCCCCAGATGACGAAGCCCAAGGTCAGCACGGCCGTCACCCCGAAGACCACCCGGTCGGTGACAGGTGGCTGGTCCTCGTGCGGATGGCGGCCGGGCAGGGCCGCCTTCACCGGCAGCCGCAGCCTTTGGCCCCGTTTGCGTTGCTCCTGAGACACAGGCGCCACCCTTCGCGATCATGGCCCGAATTCGACTTCCTGCTATCCCGTACCACGGCGCGCACACCTGTCCCGGCATCAACAGGCACCGGCCACACTCTTTTGTGCGGTGATGAGCCGCACGGGTGTCGAAGAGGAGCGGCCCGAGAGCCCGCAGCCACTGCCGCCCTCGCCCCACAGGCAGCCCTGCGCCCGCATCGGGGCGTGGGTGGTGTCGCCGGGAATGGTGCACCCCTTGCCGCCGTCCCCGCCCGCGCGCGCCAACGGCGACTCGGTCCGTACCGGCTGGCTGCGCACGCTGCCCTGGCTGTACGCCCGCCGCGCGCCCGGCAACGCCTGCCTGACCGGAGTCGCGGCCGGGCACGTACCCGACCCCTACGCCCCGCCGGGGGAGCCCGGACCGGTCAACCCCCAGTCGAAGGGGTGCGGCACGGTGATGCGGTCCGCGCCGTTCGGGCTGACCGGCGACAGCCCGTCCAGGGCCTTCGCCCTGGCGGCCGCCGCGTCCCGGATCACGCACGGTCACCCGACCGCCGCTCTGGCTTCCGGCACGTTCGCGGCGATCGTGGCGTACCTGCTCCGGGGCGAGTCCAGGGCGGGCGCGGTGCTGCGAGCGATGGAGCTGCTGCGCCGGCACACCGGGCACGAGGAGACCACGGCCGCCCTGCGCGCCGCCGTGGACCTGGCGGACGAGCCCGGCGCGCCGAGCGCCGAGCGGGTGGAGACCCTGGGCGCCGGCTGGGTCGCCGAGGAGGCGTTGGCCATCGCCGTCCACTGCTTCCTCGCCCCGACCGCGTCGGTGGCGGACGCCCTGCTGCTCTCGGTCAACCACTCCGGGGACAGCGACTCCACCGGCTCGATCTGCGGGAACCTGCTGGGCGCCGCGGTGAGCGACGTCCGACTGCCACCGCAGTGGCTGCTGCTGACGGAGGGCCGGACGGCGATGTCCCGACTGGCTGAGGACTTCAGCCTGCAGTTCGAGCACGGGGAGCTCGCGCCCGGGGTGCCGGTGCACTCCTTCGACCCGTCCCGCGAGCACTGAGCACGGCCGCTTTCTCGCATCCGGATACAAGGGCCTGTCGACAGCGATGAGGTCGGGTGGCCGGCTTTTCCGCCAGCCTCTGTGAGAGCGAACGGAACGCCGGCACAAGGAAAGCCCCGATCCGGTGGGATCGGGGCGGGTCGGCGGTGCGGTGGTGCGGGGCCGGTCCGGGGCGGCTGCCATCTCGGTACGGCCCGGCGTACGGGAGCGGCCGCGCGGGCGGTGCGGTATGCACTGCGGTGGGAGGGGGTGTGCTCGCGGCAGGGGCGGTGGCTGCTGCACGCAGACGCCGATTAGCCCTGGAGCACGTCGATCTGCCAGGCCCGCCGGAGGTGGTGGCGTAGCGGCGGTGGGTGTCGGTGGCGCGGCGGGTGATGCGGCCCGAGGTCGGGCCGAACGGGCGTTCGCTCTCGCGCGGGTGGTGGGGGCCCGGTGGGGGGGAGCAGGCTGTGTCGAGGAGTGGGAGGTGGTCTGGCCGGGGGCGCCTGCATCGGGAAGCGGGCGGGGATGCCGGTGGTGGTCTGGGGTGCTGGCGGATCGTGGGGCGGGATGCAGTCTTCACGGTGCGGGTGATCCCGTCCGTGCCCCAGCGCAGCTTCCGCGGTGGTCGTTCGGCTCCTGCCGGCTCCCGCCCGGCCGTCCGGTCCGCGTCCGCCTGAGCTTGCAGCCACTCGAGGGCCACGTCCCGGGCTTGGTGGTCAGCGGCGTGCGGCGCGGTCGATGCATGGTCGTGGTCTCCGGTGGGCCGGCTGCGCCGATACCGGTGCCGCTGCCCGGGGGTCTCTGACCCGGACACCGTGATCAGCGTGTCCGGGTCGATGTGCCCCTTAGCAGATGTCGAGGTTGTTGAAGTCGTACGTCAGGCGGTCTTCGATCGAGTAGGACCTGTCGTCCGCAGGGACCCAGGCGTGGTACTTGGGACCCCAGAAGTGGACTTGGGCTCCGTTGGTCTGGTGGTTACGGACTGCGAGCGCGTCGATGAAGTTCGAGAGCGATCGCGTGTCGCACTTGTACAGGTGGAAGATGCTGTGGGTGCCGTCGCCCTGGCCGATCGACACGCAGGCGATTCCTTCTGCCCGGGAGCACGCGTACAGCCCCCATTCCCGGTCGACCACGCCCCGCTGGACCCACTCGCCCGAGAACAGGGGGTAGATCTGCGGTGTCCACGCGGTCGGTCCGGCCGCAACGCTCGGTGCTGCCTGTGCGGGTGCCTGCGCCGCCAGTGGAACAAGGACTGCGGCGATCATCGCCACGGCCGTTGCCGCCGCCCGTGCTCTGATTCTTCTCAGCCTCATGGGAACTCCTCTGCAGTCGCGACCGATGCGCGAGGCGAGACCGGCCCGGAGGGCTTCGCCTCAGGGCAGGTGGCTCTCCTCGGGGTGGTGTTTGCGGTCCAGATTCTGCGCAAGGGCGGGAAAGGTCCGCCATGTTTTCGAAGTTCGTCGAAAGGTGGCCGGCTCCTCCCCAGCGGAACCATCGATGTGATCTGCTGCAGCTCATGGGTTTTCTGGTGACCGCACGGCGCGGCCGATGAGTTTGTGGGTCCCGGCCGGTCCAAGCTCGTGACACACCAGGAAAGGACACACCTCCATGTCGGAGCTTCTCGTCGACTTCATCACCTCCCTCGACGGTTACGCATCGGGAGAGGGATGGCCCGGGTTCTGGGGCCTCGAGGGCCCGGAGTACCTCGCATGGCTGGGCGAGCAGCCCAAGGCCACCTATCTGATGGGAGCGAACACCTACCGCCTGATGTCGGGCTTCGCCGCGGGCGAGGTTCCGAGTGGCCAGGACGAGTTCCGGCCCGAAGAGGAGGCGTCCGTCGACGAGCTGACGCGAGCGCCCAAGGTGGTGTTCTCCTCCTCCCTGGAGGAGCCGCTGACGTGGGCGAACTCCACGCTGGTCCGTGGCGACGCCGTCGAGGCGGTCCGCACCATGAAGTCGAGTGGGTCGGGGCTCCTCAGCACGATCGGCAGCCTCAGCCTGTGTCGGTCCCTGCTGCGAGCCGGACTCGTCGACCGCTTCCGGGTCGTGATGTTCCCCGTGATCACCGGGGCCACGGGCGAAGAACGCATCTACGACGGCTATCCGGACGTCGCCCTCGAGATGCTCGAGCACCGCACCTTCGACGGCCGCATCCAACTGGTCGAGTACAAGCCCCGCGTCCTCGAGCACCCGCCGCTCCGCGTCCCTGCGTGACCTCGCCCCACCCGGCGCCGGTACGGACGAACGCCAGGCCGGCGCCACCTACCCGATACGGAGGGGCCGCTGGACACCGCGCGTAGAGTGTGACCGGGCGCGGTGAGATGACGAGGAGTCTGTGTTGACCGCGGTCAGCCTTGAGCACACCACCGTTCCCGCCGACGCCGGCGAGGTGACCCTCCTGATAGCCCGCCGGGTGGAGCCCGGCCACGAAGCCTCGTTCCAGCAGTGGGCGAAGGGCATCCTCGACACCGCGGCGGCCTTCCCCGGCCACCTCGGGTACGGGCTCTTCCGCTCTTCCGGCGGCGACGCCCCCTGGTTCCTCGTGCACCGGTTCCGGGATGCGGAAGCGTGCCGGATCTGGCAGGAATCGCCGGAGCGTGCGGCCTGGTTCGCCGACTGCGAAGGTCACCATCACACGGAGATCGCCCGGCGGGAACTGACCGGCATGGAGACGTGGTTCGCGAAGCCGGGCTCCACGCGGCCCGCGCCGCCGCGGTGGAAGATGGCGGTCAGCGCGACTCTGGCGATCTACCCGATCTCCGTGCTCGGCGGCCTCTTCCTGACGCCCCACCTCACCGGACTTCCTCTCCTTCTCGCCAGCGCGGTCACGGCATGCGTCTTCAACGTGTTCATGACGTACGTCTCGATGCCGGTCGTGAGCAAAATCCTGCGCCGCTGGCTCACCCCGTAGCGGCCGTTCTCCCTTGCCCGAGCCCGGCGGGGCCCCTGAGCACAGGGCCGTGGGTCGTCTCGAACCCGGCGCCGGAGGTGTCAGGTCCGTTGGGCATCCGTCCGGCGCACGGCGGGCAGGTGGGTCACGAGGAGTGTGAAGGCGGCCAGCGCGACGTTGCGGGCCGCGGCGTCCAGACCGTTCCAGTCGGACGACTGCCACATGGCGAACCACTCGCCCCCGATCGCGAGGAAGCCCATCCCGAAGAGCAGCAGCACCATCACCAGCCCCACCGTGCTCGCGGCGCGGGCACGGTCGTACGCGTCGCGGCGCAGCCCTGTGATCCAGAACCAGCTTGCGGCGAGGAGGACGAGCGCGGCCAGGGTCTCCCAGACGATGATGGCGACATACGCGGCGTTCTGGAGGGCCGGCGATTCGACCGCTCGCCACATCAGGTCAGGGTCCTTGAACGTGGTGTCCATGCTCAGGACGTGCTGGACGAACTGCTGGTTGGTCCCGAAGTCCGTGATGTTCCCGAAGGCGACCAGCGTCATGTAGAGCGCGACGGTCAGCGTCAGCGCGGTCGCCGCGACGGGCGGCGCGCCCAGCCGGAGTAGCCGGCTCGACCGGCCGGCCGGGGACGTCCCAGGCGAGCGGGCGTCGAAGTCGGTTGCGGCGGACCGATGGGGCTGTGCCATGGACGTGCCCTCCCTCGTCGTCCCGCGGAGGGTTGGACCGCAGGTCGTTGGCGTCAGGTACCACGGGGCGCGGTCGGATGCTTACGGCGCCGGCCCCTCCCCCGGTGCACACGTTCACCCTCATGGCGCCCGCTTGCTCGGGCCGGCGGCCTCGGCCCACAACCAGAAGGCGACCACCTCGGCCGAGTCTGCCGGTGCCACGATAGCCACCCGCGCCCCCTCCAGCCAGACCCGCACGGACCGACCCGCCCCACGGCGTACGGGCACGGGCACCGGCACCGGCACCGGCACCGGCACCGGCACCGGCACGAGGTTCGTCCCGGCCCAGCCCGGCCGTGGATGTGGCGCCCCTCATCGAGCCTGCGGCGTCAGGTGAGGTCGCGGTGGCGGCCCACCCTCGTGGAGAAGAGGTAGAGCGGGGGCAGGAGGGCGGCGGCGCAGACGGTCCAGAGGGCGGTGTGGGCGCCGGTGAAGGTGGCGAGGAGACCGGCGGTGAGCGCGCCGAGCGGCAGCGCGCCCCAGGAGACGAAGCGGACCGTGGCCATCACGCGGGACAGCAGCTCCGGAGGTGACTGGGTCTGCCGGTAGGTGCGGGTGGTGATCGAGCCGATGACGGTGCCGAAGGCGAAGCCGGCGTTGCCCAGGGCGAACCAGTACGCGTCCCCTGCCGACGTGGTCAGCGGGGCGAGCAGGAGCAGCGCGCCGCCGGCCAGGTCGGCCACGATGATGCCGCGAGCGGTGCCCAGGCTCGTGGTCACCCGGACCGCGACGGCGGCACCGGCCAGCGCGCCGACTCCGTCCATGGCGAGGACGAGGCCGAGTTGTACGGGATCGAGGCCGGCCTCGCGGACCAGGTAGAGCGGGGTGAGGGCGACGAGGGCCGCGTTGACGAAGTTGGCGGCGGTCGCCCAGATCATGCAGGGCCGCATGACCGGGTGTCCGGTGACGTACCGCCAGCCCTCGCGCATCAGCCGGAGCGCGCTCTCGCCGGTGCGGGGCGCGGGGCGGCTCTCGGGGAGGGTGCGCAGGAGCACCGCGGAGGCCAGGTAGCTGGCGGCGTCCACGACGAGCGCGCCGACCGGGCCGGTCGCGCTGATCAGGACGCCGCCGAGGGAGGGGCCGCCGGTGTCGGTGACGGCGTGCGTGCCGGACATGACGCTGTTGCGGGCGGCCAACTGCCGGGCGGGGACGACGGCGGGCAGGAAGGTGGAGTTGCCGATGTCGAACAGCACCGTCGCCGCGCCGGTGACGAGCGCCGCGCACAGCAGGTGCGGATACGTGAGGGTGCCGAGCCACCAGGCGAGCGGCAGGGATCCGAGCGCCGTGAAGCGTACGAGGTCGAGGGCGACCTGGAGGCGGCGCAGGGGTACGCGCTGCGCGACGACGCCCGCCGGGAGGCTGAGCAGCAGCCAGGAGACCTCGCCGGCGGCGGCGAGCAGGGCGACCTCGAAGGCGGTGGCGTCGAGGACGGTGAGGGCGACGAGCGGCAGGGCGAGGGCGGTGACGGCGGTGCCCGCGCCGCTGACGGTGGCGGCGGCCCAGAAGCGCCAGAAGACGCCCGGCGGGGACGTCTCCTGTTCCTCGTCGCGTCGGTCGTGCTTCGGGATCGCTCGTGTCCCGCTCATACGGCGCCCACCCCCGGATCTGGTTAGTCTCTATTGGGAACTCACTCACTCCAGGTGAGTTTCTATCGGGAACTGACCTCATGGCGCAAGATGGTTCCGACGAGCGGCCGCCGCGCGCGAGAAGTGGAGACCGCGAGAAGTGGAGACGCTGTGATGAGGTCGGTGCCCGAGAAGGACGCCGCCTGCGCGATCGCGCAGGCGGCGGCGGTGGTCGGCGACTGGTGGAGCCTGCTCCTGATCCGGGAGACCGCACGCGGGCACCACCGGTTCGACGCGCTCCAGGAGGAGCTGGGCATCTCCCGGAAGGTGCTCACCGAGCGCCTGGCGCACCTCGTGGAGACGGGGGTCCTGGAGAAGGTCCCGTACCAGGACAGGCCGGTGCGGCACGAGTACCGGCTGACGGAGAGCGGCCGGGGGCTGCTGCCGGTGCTGCTGTCGATGCAGGACTGGGCCGACCGCTGGGTCTTCGGCGACGGCTCGCTCAGCGGCACCGCCGACGAGGCGAGCGCGGAGGCGCGGCGCGTCGCCGGCCTGAGGGGCGAGCGACTGCCGCGTCTGGAGCTGCCGGGTCACCGCGACGGCGCTCCGGTGGACCCGGTGGGCGGCGGCGCGGCCACCGTCCTGTTCTGCTATCCGGCGACCGGATTCCCCGGCCCTCTGCCCGACGGTTGGTCGGGGATCCCCGGCGCCATCGGCTGCACGCTGGAGAACCGGCTCTTCCGGGACGCGTACGAGGACTTCCGGGCCGCGGGCGCGGAGGTGCGCGGCGTCAGCACGCAACGCTACGACGAGCAGCGGGTGTTCGCCGTCGAGGAGGGCCTGCCCTTCACTCTGCTCTCGGACGTCGACCTGCGCCTCGCCGCCGCCCTGCGGCTGCCGACCTTCCGCGCCGGGCAGGTGCTGCGACTGAAGCGGGCCGTGCTGGTGGTGGACCGCGACCGCGTCGTACGGCACGCGCGCTTTCCGGTGACGGACATTCCGGCAGCGGTGGGCGAGGCACTGACGGAGGTACGGCGCCTGGCGGCGGAGGACTGACGGGCACCCCCGCCGCCCCGATGAGCCCCTGCCCCGCCCGCCGGAAACCCGGTGGTGGCCGGCCCGGCCGGGTGGCATGCTGGCGACCGCGAAGGGGTGTAGCTCAGATGGCCAGAGCGCCGGTCTCCAAAACCGGATGCCGCAGGTTCGACTCCTGTCACCCCTGCCAAGGAGACATGCCGCAGTGCCCCTGCCGGTAGCGGGGGCCTTGTGCGGGCCGGGGGATCGACAGTTACGACCCCTAGGAGGCCACCGACTGCCGGCCCGTCCGCGCCGACTCGTCCTGCACGAGCAAGGACAGGAGAGAGGCCAGGGGGAGGCCCGCTTCCGCGGGGTGGCGCAGCACCTTGCCCGGCTCTATGCGGTACGTGTTGGTCCGCCCCTCCCGGGTGTGGGAGAGGTAGCCGTCCTGTTCGAGGTCGGCGATGATCCGGGACACGGCGCGCTCGGTGAGCCGGCAGCGCGCGGCGATGTCACGGATGCGGACGTTCGGATTGTCCGCGATGGCGGCCAGGACACGCGCGTGGTTCGTGATGAACGTCCATCCGGTGTGGGATTCAGGGACTCCAACCATGACTCCGGATTTTACGCGACCCAGCTTGCCAGAACAGAAATACATGACATAACTTTCCTGCATTCGATGTCGTACCTCCCTCCTGTGGAGGGATCACCGGAGGGAGTCCACGAGTGCCCTGGGATGAGACCGCCGCCGCCGCACTCCTGACCGCGTCCGGCAGCGAGACGCCGACGGGACAGGTGGCCGAGGACGCGTCGCCGCAGAGCGTGGTGCTCCAGTACGAGTACCGCGGCGCGCAGGTCGTCGAAGCCCGCGGCGACTACGACATGCACTCCACCAAGCCCCTGGCCGACGCACTGGAGACGGCGACCGAGACGCACGCGAAGGTGATCCTGGACGCCTCCAGAGTCACCTTCGCGGACTCGTCCTTCCTCAATCTGATGATCCGCGCCCACCAGACAGGGAAGCTGCGCGTGGCGGCGCCGTCGAAGCAGGTCCGGCGGCTGTGCGCGATCACCGGCGTCGACGACGTGCTGCAGATCCGGGACACGATCTCCGACGCCGTCGCCACGTAGCGCCGTCGACAGCCGGCAAGGCGGCGGCGCCCGCACGCGGAGGTCGGGGCGCTGCGCGGCGATGAGTTCTCGGGGCGGGGCCGGTCTGCAGAGGTATGGAGACCTACACACTCGAGACGGCCGGCGCGGATCTCGTCTATGACGTTCGCGGGCCGCTGCCGACCTCGGACGGACGGGCGCCGCTGTTCATGATCGGGCAGCCCATGGACGCCTCCGGCTTCGCCGCGCTCGCCGCGCGATTCCCCGAGCGGACCGTGATCACCTATGACCCGCGCGGGCTCGGTCGCAGTACCCGCAAGGACGGGCGGGTCGACCACACGCCGCAGGACCAGGCCGATGACGTGCACGCCGTCATCGAGGCCGTCGGAGCCGGGCCGGTGGAGATGTTCGCCAGCAGTGGCGGTGCGATCACCGCGCTCGCGGTCGTGGCGAAGTACCCCACGGACGTGACCACGCTGGTCGCGCACGAGCCGCCGCTCATCACCCTCACGCCGGACGGCCCGGCCGCCGTGCGCGCGCGGGCCGAGTTCCGGGACGCCTACGAACAGCGCGGATGGGGAGCCGGGATGGCGGCCTTCGTGGCCATGACCTCGTGGGAGGGAGAGTTCACCGAGGCGTACTTCGCGCAGCCGCAGGCCGATCCCGCCGCGTTCGGGATGCCCACGGAGGATGACGGCTCACGTGACGATCCGCTGCTGTCCGACCGCTCATGGGCGGTCAGCGACTACCGGCCGGACGTCGCCGCGATCGCCGCCGCGCCGACCCGCGTCGTGATCGCCATGGGCGAGGAGTCCGCGCACGTGCAGACCGGACGCACCTCCGTCGCGACCGCCGAGCTGCTCGGACAGGAAGTAACCGTCTTCCCGAGCCACCACGGGGGATTCTGCGACGGAGAGTTCGGATATCCGGGAAAGCCGGACGAGTTCGCGCGGCGACTGCGCGAGGTCCTCGACGGCGCCTCGTAAGCCGGCCGCAGTCCGGGATCCCGTCGTCCGAGGGTCGTCGGTGCCGCCGCACGCGCGGAGGGCGGCGGCGTGACGCCGAGCCACCGCGGCCCTGCCGGAACACAGCCATGAGGGAGGCCGCTTCATGCGGCCACTCCCCCGGTCTGCCTTCCGCCGGCGGTACGGAGGCTCCCACCCCGGGCTCCGCGCGCGCCCGGAACGGCCCCTGTCGCCACGTACGAATGCGTCGGCCCGGTCCGCCCGTCCGTCGGCCCGGTCCGCCCGTCCGTCGGCCCGGTCCGCCCGCTCCCCGTGTGCGGACCTGGCGCTCTGGGGAAAGGCCGTGGCGCCCTGTGCTGAGGACCGGTGACCGGTCGGACGGAAGAGTCGTCTTGTGCCTCCCGGACCACGCGCCCTGCGCGTGGTGGACACCGGAGAGGGCGGCCGGGAAGGTCCCGGCGCAGAGTGGAGGGGGCTTACATGAACTCGTGGAAGCGTGTCCGGGCGGCGGGCGGTGTGGCGGCCGCGGTGACGGCCGCGGTCCTGATCGGTGCCTCGCCGGCCGCGGCCAGCGGTGACTACAGCGGCCTCGCGTTCGTGCGCGGGGGCGCGGGCTTCTCGGACGACTGGAACGACGAGGGGATCCTGTCCACGGGTCGTCACGCCTCGTCGAACGCCACCTGCCTGTGGCAGAAGGTCCTGTGGGCGGACGGTCACCTGGCGTGGAACGAGATCGACGGCGCCTTCGGCGACAAGACCAAGCAGGCCACGATCGCCTGGCAGCGCGCCTACGTGGGTTCGGCGGACGGCGTGGTCGGCAAGGACACGTTCGGCAAGGCCGGTCAGTGGCTGAAGGACACGGACGGGAACGGCTCCGTGGACACGTACGAGGGCACCGGCGGTCGCTCCTTCGCGGTGTCCCGGGACGGGGACGGTGACTACACCTTCTACGACCGCAACGGCGACAAGCGTGTGGCCGGCTACAACTACGAGACCTGCGGCTGACGTCGGTGAAGCCGGGGACCGGGGCGCTTGCCGTCCCGGCCCCCGGGGCGGCACCCTGCCGGAGGCCGGTGACGCCCGGGGTTCGGTTACGGCCCGGGTCCGGTTACGGCGGGGTCCGGTCCGGTTACAGCCGGGTCTGATCACGGCCGGGTCCGAATTACGGCCGGGGTCCGGTTACGCCCGGGGGCCGCGCCGGACCGCCGCGCGGTAGGCGGCCGGGGGCATGCCGACGGCGGCCTTGAAGGCCCGGGTGAAGTCCGATGCCCTCGGATATCCCCACCGGGCTCCGATCGCGCTCACCGGACTGGCGTCGAGCAGCGGATTCTCCAGGTCCCGGCGGCAGTGGCCGATCCGTTCGCGACGGATCGTGTCGCTCACGGTGCTCTCGAAGGACGCGTAGGCCCTGTGCAGGGTACGGAGGGAGACGTGGTGGGCGGCGGCGACGGCGGCCGGATCGAGGTCCGGGTCATGGAGGTGGGCCGCGATGAACTCCCTGGTCTCGTGGTAGAGAGCGGCGGCCCGCGAGGGCGCGGGCAGTTCGCCCGCCCGCTCGACGTGCCCCGCGACGACGGACGCCGCCAACTGCACGAGGGTGCTCGCCATTCTGACCCGGTCGTTGTCGTCGAAGTCGTCCGGCGCCCTGCCCAGCGTGCCGAGGGTCTCCCGCAGCACCCGCCTCAGGCCCCTTGACGCCTTCAGGGACGTCGCGCAGGCGGCGGCGACCGGCTTCTCCGGCAACCGCATCTGGCTCCGCGGAAACTGCAGCAGCACGCATCCGCCCGCATGACCGCCCGGATGTCCGTCCGGTCCCGCCACGACGTCGACCGGGCGGGAACTGTCGTACAGGACGAGGTCCCCCGGACCGCAGACCGCCCGGCGGCCGGCCTGCTCGACGGTGTGGCGGCCGGACGTGATCAAGGCCAGTTGGTACAGCTCGGGATCCGACCGGCGGATGTGCGCGGCCGACCGGTGACAGGTCAGGGGCTGGTAGGTCAGGACGGACAACCGCGCCTGCCCGAGCGCCGTCGCCCGCATGCTGGCGTCGAATCGTTCCGGATCGGGAAACCGAAGACGTGTCGTCAGAAGGGCCCGCGCCGTGGCCGCGGCCCATGCCTCGGTGCGTTCCGGTCGCGGTAAGGACGACGTGTCCAGCACGGTCGTCAGCATGACGGTCCCCCATGAGATGCATGCGACAGGTGGTCGCGTACGGTCAAGGTGCCGTCATCGTGGCCGCCCGGTCTTGGGTGGACCTTGTACGTTTCTGGAATCCGCAGACCCGAGCCGGCGGCGTAGTTCCCGGGCCTCCGGGTGGTCCAGTTCGTCGAGGATCGCCAGGGCCTCGTCGTACGCCGTTCGCGCCGCGGTCAGGTCGCCCGTGGCGCTGAGGCTGTCCGCGAGCCCGGTCAGCGACGTGGCCGTGTTGTAGCGGTCGCCCAGCGCTCGGAAGAGCCGCACGGCCTCGCCGTAGCAGGCGATCGCCTGCTCGTGCCGGCCCAGCCCTCGGTGGGCGTAGGCGAGGCTGTCCCAGGTGTACGCCTGCCCGGTCGTGTTGGCGACCTGTTCGAACAGGCGCAGGGCCCGCCCGCAGGCGGAGAGAGCCTGACGGTGCCGGCCCAACTGGGCCTGGCTCCAGCCGATCACGTTGAGGGCGCTGGCCTGGCCGGGGAGGAAGCCGGCCTGTGTGTAGAAGCGCAGCGTGCGGACGGCGTGGTGGCGGGCGTCCGCGTGCCGGTCCTGGCGCTGGGCGAGCCAGGCCAGGGTGCGGTGGGTGTGGGCCTGCCCGCGCAGGTCGCGGAGCTCGGCGTACTCCGTGAGGGCCGCGGCGAGATGGGCGTCGGCCTCGGCGTGCTGTCCCGCCCAGGCGCAGGCGAGCCCCAGGGCGTGGGTGGCGTGGGCACGGCCGATCGCGTCGCCGGCGCCGGTCGCGGCGGCGAGGGCGACGCGCTGCACCCTCACCCACTCCGTCCAGGCACCCGTGCGCTGGAGGTGCGGGCCGAGGGCCCAGGCGAGCCGCCAGGCATGTCCGGTCGGGCCGCCGCGGGCGGCTTCGTCCACGGCCGCGACCAGGACGGTGTGCTCGGCCGCGAACCACGCCTGGGCCTCCTCCGGGCCGGTGATCTCGCAGGGGCGGGCACCGGGAACAGGGGCGTCCACGGGGATGGGATCGCGGTGCTCGTCAAGGAGCCGGTCGGCGGTGAGTGCCGCGTGCAGATAGTGGTCGAACAACCGCCGGCGGGCCTCCCGGCGGTCGGGATCGGATTCGTCGGCGGCCAGCCGGTCGGCCGCGTAGGCGCGGACCAGGTCGTGCAACTGGAAGCGGTCCGTCGGGTGGCGCTGCAGCAGATGGGCGTTGACGAGTTCGGCCAGCAGCGCGCGGGTCCGGTCGGAGGGCAGTCCGGCCGACGCGGCGGCGGCCGCCGCGGTGGTGTCCGGGCCGGGGTGGTCGGCCAGCAGCCGGAAGAGCCGGGCGGCGCCGGGAGTGAGCGCACGATAGGACCAGGAGAAGACCGACGTCACGTCGGTGTCCCCGCCGTCGCCCGTGGCCAGTGCCGCCAGCCGGTTTCGCCCGTCGCGCAGCTCCGCCACCAGCGCGCTCAGGGGCAGCCCTGGGCTGGTGGCCGTGCGGGCGGCGGCGATGCTGAGCGCGAGCGGCAGGCGGCCGCAGTGCTCGACCAGTTCGGCGAGGGCGTCCGGCTCGGCGTGGGCGTGGTCCGGGCCGAGGCGGGCCGTCAGCAGTTCCCGGGCGGCGTGCGGGCTGAGGACGTCCAGCGCGAGAGGGCGCGCCTCGTGGTGGACGACGAGGCCGGCCAGCCGCCGGCGGCTGGTGACCAGCACGAAACAGTGCGGGGTGCCCGGGAGGAGGGGGCGTACCTGGTCGGTGTCGTGGGCGTTGTCCAGGACCAGGAGCAGACGTCTGCCGTCGACGAGGGTACGGAAGAGGGCGGCGCGGGCCGTGGGGTCGGCCGGGATCGTGCCGGGGCGGGTGCCGAGAGCTTCCAGGAAGCGGTGGACGGCCTCGTCGGGAGGCAGCGGGGAGGCGTCGGGCGCGAAGCCGCGCAGGTCGATGTAGAGCTGCCCGTCGGGGAAGCGGTCCTTGACCCGGTGCGCCCAGTGGAGGGCCAGGGTGGTCTTGCCGACTCCGGCCGGGCCGCTGAGGGTGACGAGCGGCGCGGTGACGAGCGGCGCGGTGACGGGAGCGGAGGGAGCGGTGCCGGGTGCCGTGGAGGGGGTGCCGGGTGCCGCGGGCGTGGTGAGCCGGTCGTCCAGGAAGGCGATCTCCGCACTGCGGCCGATCAGGTGGAGGGAGGTCGGGGGCAGTTGGCGTGGTACGTGGTGCGGTGGCCGGCCCGGCGGGGTGTCGCCCGCTCGTGCTCCCACTCCTGCTCCCGCTCCGTCGGTCGCGGCCGGGTGCGGGCCGTCGCGGTCCGCGGTCGCGCGTCCGGCGCTGCCCGTCCGTCCAGGGCTGCCTGTCCGTCCGGCGCTGCCCATCCGTCCGGGGCTACCCGTCACCGCGGTGGATGCCAGCAGACGCTGGTGCAGGGCGCGGACGGGTTCGCTGGGGGCGATGCCCAGTTCCTCGGCCAAGACGCGGTGGAGGCGGCGGTATTGTGCCAGTGCCTCGGCGGGCCGGCCCGAGTGGTGGAGGGCACGCATGAGCTGGGCGGCGAGTCGCTCGTCCAGGGGGTGTTCTTCGACGCGGACGCTCAGTTCGGCCGCCAGGGCGGTGTGCCGGCCGCAGCGCAGAGCGCGGTCGTTGCGGTCCAGCTCGGCCGCCAGCCGCTCCTGGCGGAGCGCGTCGCGCAGTTGGCGGAACCAGGGACCGTCGACGCTGCCGAAGGGCTCACCGTGCCACAGGCCGAGGGCCCGGCCGTACAGGCTCATGGCCTGCTCGTCGTCGGTGGCGGCCCGAGCACGGGACACCAGGGTGCGGAAGTGGTGGATGTCGATCGTCTCGGGCCGGGCACGGAGCAGATAGCCGTCGCTCCGGCGCTCTATCTCCGTTTCGGTGTCCGGCGCGTGGGCCAGTGCGCGGCGGAGCCGGGACAGATAGCTGTAGAGGGCGTCCCTGGCGCGCTGGGGTGGGCGGTCCGCCCAGACGCGGTCGACCAGCTTGTCCACCGTCACCGGCCGCCCGACGTCGACCAGCAGGACCGCCAGGACGCACCGCTGCCGCGTATGGCCCACGTCGACGGCCCGGCCGTCCGTCAGCACCTCGATGCCGCCCAGTAATCGGAAGTGCACCGGCATCCTCATCCCCCTCGTGTGGTCAGCACGATTGCCTGATCATCCGTACGTTACGGGGGGTCGGCCGGCCGAGTGTGCGACGACGGGCGTGGCGCGGCCGGATGGCCGCTTTCCGCCGGTGACTCCGGAGGTCGGCTCGCCGGCGGGTACCGGCCCGTCGAAGGGGCCCGGTCCGCGCGCTCTCGCGCGCGGGCCTTGGCTAGCCGATGTGGTTCTTGACCTGTTCGTAGACCACCTGGTCGCTGTGCAGGTCACTGTGGCCGAGGCAGGCGGTGGTGGTGTTGACGGCGCCGGAGAGGACCACGCTCTCCGTCGGGCTGATGATCATGTCGCACGGGGAGCGCCAGGTGGCGTAGCGGGCGGAACCCGGGGTCTCGTCGCCGCTGTTGAGCCTGTTCAGGAACTCGGATCCCGGTCGCATCTCGATGCAGGGGGCGCCCCCACACCAGCGTGCGGTGTCGGTGCCGTGATTGGGTCCCGCCAGGGAAACCCACGCGTCGACCTTGGCAGCGCCGCCGAGGTTCTTGAGGTAGTAGCGCGAGGAGAGGCCCCCCATGGAGTGGGTGATGACGTCGACCTTGGCAGCCCCGGTGCGCTCCAGGACCCGGTCGATCTCTTCGGCGAGCCGGGCGGCGGTGGTGGCGTTGGACTGGGTGGCGTCGTACGTCCACCGATCAAGGTGGTCGGCGGGCCACCCGTCGGCCTGGAAGCGGTCGGCCATGGTCCGCCAGGTGGAACCGTCGGAGTTCCAGCCGTGGACGAAGACGACGGGGTCGGGGCGCGGGGCCCGGTGCCGGCCGTCGGCCGCCGATGCGGTGGCGGGGAGAAGAGCGGACAGTAGCGCGAGAAGGAGCAGCAGGCTCCGCGACAGATTCCTGATCACACGCGGTTTGTAACGCGCCGGCGGCCGGACCGGCAGGTCCCGGGGCGAAGTCTCACCCGACCGGCGGCTGTGTTTCACCGCAGAAACGTGACGGCCCGACAGGGCGCTGACGTCGCCGCTGCGTCATCGCCATCCGGCGGCCACGGAGCGACGTGATGCCCCCGGGTGAGGGTTGCCGGGCAGCTTCTAAGATCAGCGGCATGGCAACACGACTCGTCCAGATCAACATGAAGGCCCATGACGACTCCGCGCTCGGCCGGTTCTGGGCGGAGGTACTCGGCTGGGGTGTCGACAGCGAGGCACCCGGGGTCACCAACCTCGAGCCCGTGGGCTTCGCGTACCCCGATCCCGCGGCCGTCTGCATCGACATCATCGCCCGCCCGGAACCCAAGACGGTCAAGAACCGCGTGCATCTCGATCTGGCCACCACCTCCGCCGCCCATCAAGCGGAACTGGTCGCGCGCCTGAAGGATCTCGGTGCGGTGCCGGCGGACATCGGGCAGGGCGACGTCCCCTGGACGGTCATGGCGGACCCGGAGGGCAACGAGTTCTGCGTCCTGGAACCCCACCCGATCCACCAGGACACCGGGCCGATCGCCGCGGTGGTGGTCGACTGCGCCGACCCTCGGGCGATGGCACGGTTCTGGGGCGAGGCGATGGACTGGACGGTGCACGAGGTCACGGACGACCACGCGACCATGCGCTCCGCCCAAGGTGTCGGCCCCTACCTGGAATTCCTCCGGACCCCGGACACCAAGAGCGTGTGGAACCGCGTCCACCTCGACATCTGCCCCTACCCCGGTGACGACCCGGCCGCAGAGGAAGCCCGGCTGCGTGCCTTGGGTGCCACCGACCCCGGAATCGACCAGTCCGCGATCTCCTGGACGGTTCTGGCGGATCCGGAAGGCAATGAGTTCTGCCTGCTGTCGCCTCGCTGACGGGCAGTTCGGCAGGGTGGGTGTTTCGGAGCTGTGGACAACGTGCGGGCATGGTGATGACGGGCAAACGACGGGTGCTGTACCGGCAGGGCAGCGGATTCTGGCGCATGACGGCGAAGTGGGTTCTGGCCTTCGGGGTCCTGTACCTGCTGGACGGCGGGTTGCTTCGGTCGTGGGGCGACGCTGTGGTCTGGCCGCTGATCTGGGTGGTGTTGTGGGTGCCGGTCGGGATCGGTGTCGTCTGGTACCCGAGGAAGGACCAGCGCGTCGAACTGACGACACGTGAGCTGCGGGTACGGCGCAAGCGGCTGCCGATGGAGCAGGTGAACCTGCTGCACGTGGCGAAGCTGTGGCTGGAGGGGCGATCGACCGCGGACGACCAGCCGGTGCGGGAATGGCCCCGGGTCGTCAGGGTGGTGTGGGTGCCCCTGCTGGACGGCCGGGCGTTCGGTGTGGAGTTCCGCGACCCTGCCGCCTTCGCCCAGGTTTTCGGCGACTTCGCGGTCGAGGCGTGCGGCGGACCCGACATCGTCCGCGCCAGGGCCGCGGTGGAGACCTACCCGGACCCGCGCCCCATGCGGTCCCGCTCCGCCGGCGAAGGGGGCTCCTGGGCGGACGTCCTGGACATGCTCGACTGACGGCCGGCGACACACGCCGCCCCCGCACCTCGACCCGCACGACAGTCCTCTCCCTACGTCCGGAGAGGACGTTGTCCGAGGCAGGTGCCGGGGCGTCGTACACCCCGGGCGACATGGGGTAGTTCATCCCACAAATGGCGAGTCCTGGTCACCCTCGCACCAGGCGCGCCGCCTGCGGACATGCTCGGAGGGAAGCTTCCCCGCACGGAACAGGAGGTGGCCTCATGGGCCCTCGCTTGCACCGATCGCTCGCCGCCGCAGTGCTGATCTGCGCCGCGTTGGCACCGACGTCCGCCGCTTCGGCGGCGGACTCGGTCCAGGCTCCCGACGACTGCGCCGCGGAGATGGTGTGCTTCTACACGCAACCGAACTACCAGGGGCGGCGTTTCGACTACCACAACCCTGAATTCGCCACCTGTGGTTATGTCGAGACCATCCACGTCGGAGAGCCGACCCGGTCGGTCTGGAACAACGACGACACCGACTGGGACTTCTTCGCCAGCAGGCATGGCTGCTGGCCCCACGCGGGGTCGTGGAACGTGCGCTCCGGGCAGGGCCAGGCCAGCATGGAGGCGTGGTTCTGGAAGTAGACCCGGCGGGCCGCAGCGCTACGGCAGGGTGCCTCCGGGTATGCCGTAACCGCCGCGCGTGAGGTAGACGGCGTCCGCCACGGGGCGTTCGACCCGCCGATAGGTGCCGTCCGGCTGCTCGGCGATGTCCGTCATGCCTGTCTGTCGCTTGTCCAGGGTGTAGAGGGTGGTCGAACCGCCGCCGTCGAGGTTGACCGCGTCGATCACCCCGAGCTCGGGCAGCCTGAGGATCTCGGCGAACTCGGGCAGGAAGGCGCCGTCGACACCGGTGGTGTCCAAGGTGCTGGTCGGGTGCAGGACCCCGCCCTGGGCGTCGAGCACGTCCCGGCGGCCCGTGATGGTCGCCATCACCGTACGGCCCTTGACGTCGACGCCGAGGGCCGTACGCGAGTCCCTGCAGTGGTCCCCGACCTGCGGGTCGCCCTCCCGCTTGGCGCCGGTCCGGTCGTACGGACGGGCGCAGGTGTCACTGCGGGTGGCCGGCACGCCGTCGTCCAGCAGGCGGTGCGCCAGTCCTGAGACGATGTCCACGGACTCGTCCAGGGCGATGTGGTGGTCGGGGAACTCGAGATCGACGACCTCCTGCTGGAGCCGAAGCGTGCGCCCGGTGGTCAGGTTGTCCTGCAGCCACCGCTTGGCTTCGGCGCCCACCGCCTGCAGCACGAACCCGCCGTTCGCGACGTTCTTCCCGCCCCGCCCCTCGGTCCACTGGCCACCGGTGCCCGTGGGGAGGGTGAACAGGCCGCGGGAGTCGACCGTCACTTCGTACCCGGGGTCGTCGTCCGTGGTGACCTCGGCGTGGCTGTCGCGCCCCGCCGGGGGCGTGGGGAGGTTGTAGGAGTCGTTGAAGGCGACGATCTCGTCCCCGTCGACGAAGACGGTCGTCTTGTCGGCCGGGTCGCTCGGGTCGTACGCGAGGTCCTTGCGCACATCGCCCACCCCGCGCACGCAGCCCACACCGCGGCCCGGATCGCGGTTGACGTCGTCGAGGAGCCGCTCGGCGACGACGGCACCGGAGGCGTCGACGGCCTGGAGCGTCACCGTCGCCCGGAGCTTGGAGATGTACGGCAGTCCGTGCTGGAGCACGACCGCCTGGTTTCCGTTCAGGCAGCCCGTGCCGTTGACCTGGCCGTCACGGACCGCGGTTCCCCCGAACACGATGCTCCCCTTGTGCGGAGGCTCCGGCGCGAAGAAGCTGCCGTTGATGCCGGCGAGGGGCCGTTCCGGTCTGACGGCGGCGAGCTGGCCGCCGACGGTCTCCGCCCGGGCGGCGGCACCGCCCACGGTGCTTTCGAGGCGGGTGGCACCCAGGGCCGGGTCGGCGACGACCACGTTCAGCTCGCGCTTGGCGACGCGGCCCTCGGTCACGGCCCGCTCTGTGTAGCGCACGTACGTCACACCGGCGGCCAACGTGAAACGGCCGCTCTCCACCCAGGCGTCGAGCAGCGACGGCTCCTGCGTCGTGGCGCTGGTCGCCCCGGGCGAGGCGACCAGCAGGCCGGCGCTCAGGGTGAGGGCCGCGGCGACGGAGCCGCGGCGGCGCGGGCGGGCAGGGCGTCCGGAGGCGCGGGTCGTCATGAGCAGTCCGCCTTGTCGGTGAGCTTGTGGGAGCGGAAGGTCTTGGCGAAGGGGGCGGGGAGGGTGGTGCTGTCGCCCGGCATCACCTTGTACGCGCCGTAGGAGGTGCCGTCGGCGTCCCTCCACCCGCCGCGATGGCCGGCCGCCGAGTAGAAGCAGGCGGACGAGGTGGTGTTGTTGACGACCGAGTGGACACGGTCGTGCCAGACCGGCGCGTAGCCGTTGTGGGGGAACGTGGTCGCGTACATGCCGCCGCGGGCCCGCTCCTCCGCGAAGATGCAGAGCTTGCCCTGCTCGCAGCGCTCGAACCCGGTGAAGCAGTGCCCCTTGGACAGGGTCAGCTTGTACGAGCTGACGCGGCCCTGGAGCTCACCGGAGAGGTCGGGGAGGTTGGCCTCGGTCTTCGGTGCGACCGCCACGAGCGTGCCGCCGTAGTAGGCGTCCGCGTACAGGCACACCCAGGAGGTGGTGTTGTTGTGCAGGGAACGGACTGCCGAGTTCCCCCGGTTGCTCGACTGGGGGATGGAGAGGACGGTCCGGGTGGTGGTCTTCTCCAGCGCGCCCGTGCCGTTGTCCTGGTCGTAGAAGCAGAGCGTGTTCGTGTCGCAGTTCTCGTACGCCGCCGCGGTCGTCGGGACGACGAACAGCAGGGAGCAGAGCAGCGCCAGGGCTCCCAGGACGAGGGAGCCTCGGAATAGGGTGATCTTCACGGCGGGCAAGTCTGACAGACGTCTCGAACAGCAGGCCGCCGGCCCGGGGCGCGGCCGGTTCGACCGGTTCATCCGGTTCAACCGGTCGCCGCAGGGCGTCAGTGCCCCGGCCGGGCCGGGAGGCCGAAACCGTTGAAGAGGTCGTCCATGCCCCGAAGGGCCAGCCGGGCGGGGGTGGCGCGGGCGGCGAGGTCGCGGGCCGTCGTGGCCAGCGGGTGCCGCAGGGCGCCCAGGCGGCCGACGCGGCGGGCCCGGAGTCGTACGGCGTCGGTACGGTCGCGGCGGGCGAGGGTGTACGCGGCGAGGGCCGCCGGGACGCCGTCCGTGCCGTCACCGTCTCTGCTGTCACCGTCCGTGCCGCCTCCGCCTGTTCCGTCGGGCAGCAGGTGCGCCAGGACGACGGCGTCCTCGATGGCCTGGCAGCCGCCCTGGCCGAGGTTCGGGGCCATGGCGTGGGCCGCGTCGCCGATCCAGGCGATCCGGCCGTGGTGCAGCCGTGGGAGCGGGGCGGCCAGCTCGTAGAGATCGTGGCGCAGGACGTCGGCGGGGGCGAGGCGGTCGACGCGGTCCAGCAGCGCCGGGATCGGGTCGTGCCACGCGCCGAAGCGGCGGCGCAGTTCCGTACGCTCGTCGGCACACCGCGCGCCGGCCGGCAGGACAGCGGTGGCGTAGAGGTAGACGCGCCCGTCGGCCAGCGGCGTGACACCGAAGCGCTCGCCCCGGCCCCAGGTCTCGCTCATGGCCGGTATCCCGGGTTCCGGCGCTTCCACCAGGGCCCGCCAGGCGGTTTCGCCGAGGTAGCGCAGTCCCGGGTGGGTGGGGAAGTACGTCCGGCGCAGCGGGCTGTGGATCCCGTCGGCGACGACGACCAGATCGGCCGGCAGGTCGGCACCGGTTTCGGTACGGACGACCGGGCGGCCCGCGATGTCGTCGACGGCGGTCACGGTGGTGCCGTAGTGCAGCGTCTCCGCCGACAGGGCGGCGGCCAGAAGTCCGGTGAGCGCCGGGCGCGGGACGGCGATCGGCGGCACCCCGTAACGCGCGGCCAGGTCGGCGGTGGCAATCCGGGTGAGCCACCCGCCGTCGGGGCGGCGCACTCCCATCGTGGTGGGCACGGCGCTGCCGGTGGACCGGGTGACGTCGACGTCGAGGGTGTGCAGGGCGCGCAGTGCGTTGGGGGCGAGGCCGATGCCGGCGCCGGTGGCGGGTGGTGCGGGGGCGCTTTCGCAGACGATGACGTCCCAGCGCCTGCGCCGCAGTGCCACGGCGGCCGTGAGGCCGCCGATTCCGGCCCCGACCACGACCGCACGACGTCTCGGCATGGCGCCGCTCCCCTCGGTTCAGGCACGGCTGTCGCCGCGTCAGGCCGCTCCCCCACGCGTGCGGCCTCGCCTGTCGCATCGTACGCAGGTGCCGCGCGGTGGGGCTTCACCTGGGCCTCGGTCTTCACCCGCGCCTTCCGTGCCGCGACCCGCCTCACTCCGAGCGCGCATACCGAAGCGCGGCGCTCCTGACGGCGGGCGTGCGCACCGCCGAGACGGGGCGTCCCCGGCCCGCGGGATCGCGGGCCGGGGACGCACACAGCAGGTCGGCACCGGGTGAGCACCGGGTCGGCACCGGTTCCTCGGCCGACCCGGTGCCGCGCGGTCAGCTCCGGGTGCGGTAGGAACCGGAGCTGGAGTCCACGCCGTACGGGCACTCCGCCTTGGCGTACTCCCAGCGCCAGGAGCTGGTAGCGGTGCTGCCGTTGGCACAGCGCACCGTGGCCTTGACGTACTTGCCCGAGCCCGCGCACTTGGCGTGGTAGCGACCGGCTCCGCCGGGCCCGCCGTTGTCGTGCCAGGTCTGGCAGGCGGCGGCCGCGCGCTCGCTGGGCGCGCTGGGCGCGCTCGCCACGGCGGGTGCCGCCATGAGGACCGACGACATCAGTGCCGCCGCGGCCAGACCCGAGTAGATCTTCTTCATACTTCCCCCTGCATAACAGAGTCGAGCGGTCAGGTGGAACGAACTGCACGACGATCCTGTCCCGCCTCGCCGGCTCCGTCTTTAACGCACGGCGCCAGGCGTTTGGCGTTCAGCGCCATCACGCGGGCCGCTGTGCTCGGCCGGCGAGCCGGGCCGTCGCAGCGCGGTGGTGGTGTGGCCGGTCCAGCGGCGGACGGCCCGTCGCAGGGCGCGTGCGTCGGCGTAGCCGCTCGCTTCGGCGATGGAGTCGAGCGTCAGGTCGGTGGCCTGGAGGAGGTCCAGGGCCCGGGTGCGGCGCAGCAGTTCTACTTCGCGGGTCCAGGTGGTGCCGTGCTCGCCGAGACGGCGCTGCAGGGTGCGGGCGCTCAGGGACAGGAGTTGAGCGGTCGCCGGCAGGGTGGGCGTGCCGGCGGACCAGGCACGGTGCAGGGCGGCGCGGAACGAGTCGAGCCAGTCGCCCAGCGGGATGGCGGAGGCGAGGTTCTGCTCGGCGTGTCTTCGCAGCAGGGCGGACAGGCCGGGTTGGGTGGAGGGCTGGGGAGCGTGCAGGTCGGCGGACCGGAACGTGATCGAGCTGACCTGTGTCTCGAAGTCGACGGCTCGGGTGCCGTAGAGCCCGACCAGGCTCTGATGGTGGCGGGGTGCTCGCGCCGTGAGCGTCACGTGGACGGGTCGGACGGGGCGCCGTGCGGCTTCCGTCAGCCGTTGGACCAGCAGGCCGAGGGAGTAGGCACGGATGGCGGAGGCGGTCTCGTACGTCAGATCGGCGGTGTTCACGTGGCTGAGGGTGACGTGCTGTCCGTCGTCGGCGAGCACCAGGGCCTCCGTCCCGGGGTCGGCGACCGTGGGCAGAAAGGCCACGGCGTCCCGGAGGCCCTCGAGCGGGGTCCGTGCGGAGGTGATCAGGTAGTCCCAGACGCCGAGCGTCCCGAGGCCGGATTGCGCGGTCATCAGCGAGGCCAGCTCGGGCCAGGCGGCCTTCGTCGTCATCAGCTCCCAGATGCGCACGTCGGTGGCGGCGGGCGTCCGGTACCGGTCGTCGTTCAGATACCGGGGATCCGTTCCCGGCAGGCCCGCCAGGGCGCCCGGCTCCACCCCCACCCGACGCGCCGTTGCGACGTTGAGCCGGGTGAACACCGACGGTGTCGTGCCGTCGAGTGCGCGGGGCCCCCGGGGCGTCGTACTCCCTCGGGGGCTTGGGAGAGCGCTCATGGGCACGGCCGACCGGCGGTCCCCGCCGTCGCGCCGTAACGCCTCGGTGGCGCGAGAAGTCCTGAGGACGGCGCGCTCGGTCCTCGGCGGTGCGGGGCTCGTACGCCTAGTTTCTTGATCGTTCCTGTGCGAGCGGTTCAGTGAGACCTCTGGGTGTCGGTGACCCGGGCGCGAGGACCACATGGCAGGACACGCGCGTACGAGTCAGGGGGAGGGAGGCGGGCGGTCGCCGTGAGCCGATGGTCGATACGGGGGAACCGGCCCTGCTCTCCACCTCTTCGCGTGCTGTTCGCTCGGGATCCCGAGACGGCCTGGTGGCCGAACTGCCACACGCTACCGGGCATGGGACCGCCGAAGGCGGCGTCCCGTCGGACTTCGTCAGGTCGAGAAGGACGGCCGGAGTCACCCTTTCCGTCCTTGTAGATCGTTCCGTTCCTGTGGGGGGAATACATGAGAGAAGTACCGCCGGCGTTCTGGAGTCGGCGCCGGATGATCACCGTTCTGGCCGGGGCGGCGGCCGCTCCGGCCCTGCCCTCGCTCGTCGGTCTCGGCGTCCGGCCCGCCTACGCCGCCGAGGCGCAGGGGGCGGGCACGGGCAGCCTGCCGGAGACCGATCGCGGAAGGGCGGTGTGGGCGTACAAGACCGGTGGCCGTGCCGTCCGCGAGGCCGCCGCCGTCGCCCTCGTCGGCTCGGCGCAAGCCGTGTCGCACTTCCTGAGCAGCGAGCTGCCGGTCGCCAAGGCCGACGACAACCGCTTCGCCGTGCTCTCCGCGCTTCCCTACGCGGACAAGTCGGTTCGGGACTCGGCCGGCGCGGCCCTGTCCGCCGGCGACGAGGCGATCGCGGCCTACCTTCGTGACGGTTTCGCGCAGCCCGCCGCGACGGACCTGCGCGCCGCGGTCTTCACGGTGATGAACAACAGCGGACCGGGCGTGCGGCGCGAGGCCCAGAAGGCCCTGGACACCGGTACCGACGTGGCGTTGCGGAGGTTCCTCACGCAGACGCAGTTCACGGCCCAGCAGGAGGACGAGAGGGTCACCGTCTTCACCATCCTCTCCACCGCTTCGCCCGAGGTGAAGAAGTACGCCGAGCGCGCGTTGGGCGACGGATCGCCCGAGGCGATCCATCGGTTCCTGGTGTCCGGGCAGTTCATCGCCCGCGCCCGGGACGAGGAGACCGCGACGATCGACCAACTGGTCGAGATCGTGCAGCGTGAGGGCAGGCGCGCGAAGCTCCAGACGGAGCAGGCAGTCGCGGCCTCCAACCGCGCGAAGCAGGCCGCCGAGCAGGCGAAGGCGGCGGCGTTGAAGGCGGCGGCGGAAGCCACCGCCGCGCAGAACGACGTCCGGAAGGCGGCGCGTGCCGCCAACGACGCCGCGAGCGCGGCGCAGGGCGCGGCGAGCGCCGCCAACACCGCCATCTCGGCCTCCCGGACGGCCCAGTCCGCCTCGAGCCGGGCCGCGCAGGCTTCTCAGGCCGCGGCAGCGGCGGCGGCAGCGGCCGGTAACGCCGCCTCTCGTGCGTACAACGCCGCGATCGCCGCTTCCAGGGACGCTTCGAAGGCGTCGGCCGCGCGGCAGGCGGCGCAGGGCGCGCGTGACGCCGCCGGACGTGCGCGTACGGCTGCCGCAGCCGCCGACCAGGCGGCGACGGCCTCGCAGCAGGCGTCCGCGGCCGGCTCCGCCGCCGCCAGTGCGGCACAGAACGCCGCCGCCGCGGCGAACGCGGCCGCCTCCGCCGCCAGTTCCGCCGGTGTCGCGCAGACCCAGGCCGCCAAGGCGAGGCAGGCTGCCGCCGAGGCGGACGCCGCCGCCGCTCGGGCGAGCAGGGCGGCGGCCACGGCCAGGACGCTGGCCGACCGGGCCGCCGGTGCCGCGCGCACGGCGCGTGACGCCGCCAACAGTGCGGCGGCTCACGCGGACAAGGCCGCCGCCGCGGCCGAGGACGCCGCCGCGCACGCGGGTCAGGCGATCGAGTACGCGCAGCGTTCCACCGCGTACGCCGAGGCCGCCGTGGCCGCCGCGACCACCGCTTCCCAGGCGGTCAAGGAGGCCCAGGCCGTCGAGGAGGCGGCTCGTGCGGCGGAGACGGCGCGCCTGGCGGAGGACACGGAGCTCGGCGTCCTCGAGGCCCGGCTGAGGTCCCAGGCCGAGACGGAGGAGATCAACCGCGTCGCGCGCGAGCGCACCCAGGCCGACAGGACCGCCACCGAGATCAAGGATCTCCTGTCCGCGGCCGGTACGGCGCTGAAGGCGGGGGACGCGGCCACCGCCGTCGAGAAGGGGCGCAGGGCCGCCATCGGGCTGCTCGGCTCACAGGGTTCCTGGACCAGGCAGGCCGCCGAGTTCGCGCTGTCCGGCACCGAACACGACGTGCTCAACTGGATCGACGCCGACCGTCTGCTGGCCGAGCAGCAGGACGACCGCGAGACGGTTCTGGCCATGGCGCAGTCGGGCTCGGCCGCCGTCGCCGAGGCGGCGCACCGGGCGCTGGCCGGCGACGACCCGAACGCGGCCCGCGACTTCCTCACCACGGGCGTCATCGAGGCGGCGGCCACGCAGAACCGCGTCGCGGTGTTCGAGATCCTGAACCAGAACCCCGGCAAGGCCGTGAAGGCCAAGGCGGAGGCGGCTCTGGCGGACGGCAGCGCCATGGCGTTGCACCGCTTCCTCGGTGTGGAGCTCGCGGAGGCGGTGAAGGAGGACGACCGGACCGAGATCTTCGTCCTCCTCGAGTCCGGTGGCCCGTACATGAAGTCGGCCGCTGAGATCGTTCTGGAGGGCACAGCCCTCATGCGGCGGAACTTCGTCATCCGTGACCAGTTCCACATCGCCCGGCTTGACGCCGACCACGCCACGCATGTGTCGGCCATCCGGGCCGCCATCGCCCACGCGGCCCGGGTCGCGGCGCAGGCGCTCGTGGACGCGGCGCTCGCGTCCAAGGCCGCCGCCGACGCCCGCCAGGCCGCAGCCGACGCGTCGGCCTGGGCGGCCAAGGCGACCGCGTACGCGCAGGACGCCTCGGATGCCGCGGCTCGCGCGGCGAGTCATGCCGACGCGGCCGACGCCTCGGCGGCCGCGGCCGCCGAGTCCGCCGCGAAGGCCGGCAAGGCCGCCACCATCGCGCAGGGCGCGGCCCGCTCGGCCAACCACTCGATGCGCCGTGCCATGTCCTCGGCGGTGCAGGCGGTCTCCTCGGCGTCCTCCGCGCAGTCGTCCGCCACCCAGGCGCAGGCGTCGGCCGTCCAGGCCGGGCGGGACGCGAAGGCCGCGGCGGACGCGGCGAGCGGTGCGCACCGGATCGTGGTGGCCAAGCGCCGGGCCGAGGCGGCCGAAGCCGCCAGGAAGGCTGCCGAGCAGGCGAAGAAGGACCAGCAGAGCGGCACGAATCCCTCGCAGACGGCCGCGAACGACGAGCCGTGGTACGTGGACTGGGGTCTGTGGCCGGGCGATGTCAGCAGCGACGCGGACTGGGCCACCGTCACGGGGCACTGGAGCGTGCTGGCCGGCACGGCCGCCCTGGCCCTGGGTGCCGCCGCCCTGCTCCCGACGCCCTTCTCCCCCGTCCTCGGAGCGGCTTCCGTCGTGCTCGGCGGCGTCTCCGTCGTGTTGCAGGGGGCGAGCGCCTACTTCAACTACCAGGCGTACGGCTGGGACGATCACCGGTTCCACACCGCGCTGGGCCTGACGGTCCTCGGTGGAGGCTTCTTCGGGAAGGCGCGTCTCTTCAGCAAGTTCGGCATCGCCGAGACGGTCGGCGGCAAGATCTCCAACGTCGCCGAAGACGTGACCACCACCGTCATCGGCTGGCTCACCTGGTAGCTCGCCCCCCGGTCCGCGGTGAGGTGGGGAGGCACCATGTACTCCCCGCCTCACCCGCCCGGGACACGAGCCGACACGATCCGACACGATTCGACACGAGAACGGCCGTGCGCCATGTCGACCTCTGATCTCACCGTTCACGGGTGGTGGGTGATCGCCGTTCTCGCCGGGATCGCGCTCGCCCTGTCAGCGGCTTCCCTCGTCACGACCTGGCCGCAACGCGCGGCGGCGATGGCCGTCCCCGCGGTCACCGCGCCGGGCATCGCCGGGCAGTCGGCCGCGCGCGACTACGGCACCAGGGAAGCACTCTTCCTCTTCACGCTGCTCGCCCTGACGTTCTCCGTCCTGCGGCTCGTCTTCGCCCGGTGGATCTCTCTCCAGCAGGCGCGCCGGCGGGCCGGGGCGCCGGTGGACGCGAACGTCGGCAGGCAGACAGCCGTCTTCCTCACCACGTTCGTCGTCGTGCTGGTCGCGGTCGCGTTCCTGCTCGGTTGATCCGCGGTTCCACCTCCTCCCGTCCTCCTCTGCTCTCGTCCTCCTCTGATCATCGAAGGAAGAAAATGAAACTCATCCATCGTGTCATCGCCCTGGGTGCGGTGGCCGCGGCCTTCATCGGCGGCGGCGTCGTCACCGTCGCGAGCGCCGCGGAAACGGGCACCTCCTCGGCCTCCGTCGCCGGCGAACTCCCGCCGCTCGCCGTCGAGAACTTCGCGTACCCGGACGCGGCCAGGATCCAGAGCGAACTCGGTCTGGTGGTCAAGAGCGGTGACGGGCACATCATGCTCGCCGACTGTTCCTCCGCGACGGGCCTGCTGGAGGTGTATTCGCGGACCAAGGGAAAGATCTGCTTCACCACCACCGGAACCAATGGCCGCCTCGTCCTCGAGATACCCACGGTCTACGGGATGAAGGGCAGCTCCTCGCACCAGACGACCGTGACCCTCACGGCCGAGAACAGCGAGCAGAGCATCACCGCGGCGCGGGACGAGTGGAAGGCCGTGGGCGAGAGCGCGGATCCGGAGCGCCGGGACCACGTCCTCGTCGGGATCGTCACCTCCCCGTAACCCCTTCCCCGCGGCCGGTTCCCGGCCCGACACCAGCCTCGTCGCACCCTTTCCCGTAAGGAACCTCCGATGACCTCAAAGCGCTCGCGCCTGATATGGACCCTCGGCGCCGTCACCCTGCTCGCCGGTGCCACCGTCACCACGCCCGCCCAAGCCCTCGAGGGGCCCGACGCGCCCGCCACGGCCGGCTTCACCGCCAAGATCAACGTCGGGGAGCAGGCCGCCTGCACCGGCACGCTCGTCTCCCAGCGCTGGGTCCTGACCGCCGCGACCTGCTTCTCGGCCGACGGCAAGCCCGCCGCCGGCAAGCCGGCCGTCGCCACCACCGTCACCGTCGGACGCACCGACCTGTCCCAGCGCACGGTCGGGGCCAGCCGCACCGCCATCGAGCTCGTCCCGCACGCCGATCGCGACCTGGTGCTGGTGAAGCTGAGCACCGGCGTCGCCGGCGTGAAGCCGGTCGCCCTGGCCGCGGCCCCCGTGGCCGCCGGTGAGGCGGTCCAGGCGGCCGGGTTCGGCCGTACGAAGACGGCCTGGGTTCCCGACAAGCTGCACACCGGCTCCTTCACCGCGACCGGTGACGCGACGGCGAACGTCGCTCTGACCGCCGCCGGCGACTCGGTGATCTGCCAGGGAGACGCGGGCGGCCCCGTCCTGCGCGCCAACGGCACGACCCAGGAGCTGGTCGCCGTCGTCAGCAGGTCGTGGCAGGGCGGATGCCTCGGAACGCCGGCCACGGAGACCCGCACGGGCGCCGTCGCGACCCGTGTCGACGACATCCGCTCCTGGATCGCCAGGACCGCGTTCCCCGTGCCCGGTGACCTGAGCGGCGACAACAAGCCCGACCTCGTCGCGCTCGACGACACCGGCAAGCTCTTCCTCTACCCCGGCACCGGAACCGGCGCGCTGGGCCCGAGGATCCAGATCGGTTCCGGAGGATGGGGCGGCGCTTCGGTGACCCACCGCGGCGACTGGACCGGTGACGGCATGGAGGACGTCGTCGGCGTCTTCGGCGGCGATCTGCGCGTCTACCCCAACCGCGGCGACGGCACCCTGGCCGCTGCGATCAAGATCGGCACGCTGCCCACCACCGCCCGCATCGTCGGCATCGGCGACACCACGCTCGACGGGCAGCCGGACCTCCTCGCCGTCTACAACGACAAGCTCTACCGCTACGCGGGCGTCTCCGCCCCGACCCCGTCCGTGGGCGCGCCCCTGCTCATCGGCACGGGCGGCTGGAACGTCATGACCGTGACCGCCCCCGGTGACGCCAACAAGGACGGTCGTGTGGACCTCCTCGCCCGCGACACCCGCGACGGCATCCTGTACAGCTACCTCGGCCAGCCCAACGGCACCTTCGGCGACCGCACCGAGTTCGGCCGGAACTACACGAGCACCAACCGGCCCCTGCTCGCCGGCGCCGCCGACGCCGACCGCAACGGGGTCGCCGACATGTGGGCCACCGCGGGTGACGGCACCCTGAAGTTCTACAAGGGCGGCTCCGACATCCACGGCCCGATCGACGGCCCGAGCATCGAGGTCGGCACCGGCGGATGGGACGCCATGGCGTCCATCAACTGAGGTACGCCCTGTCATCGACGTCAGCACGGGCTGATCGGCTCGTCAGCGCCTCCGTCTCCGGCCTCTCGCCGGGACGGAGGCGCGCCTGCGGGATCAGCTCGTCGCGGACCCTTGCCCGCGACTGCGGGAGGTCGTGAGCGGTGGGGCGTCACTCGGACCGGCAGGGCTCGGAGGTGCGGTTGCCGAGGTGTTCGATCTCTTCGAGGATGCGGACGGCCTCGGTGAGGGCGGTGCCGTAGACCGGCCATGCGCCCGGAGTGTCGAGGCGGTCCTGGCGTACCGCCGTGGTCGCGTCGTGGTAGCGGTGCATGGCGTCTTCGATGTGACCGCGCAGCCGGTCGGCGTCCTGCGGGCCTTGGGGCAGCCGGAGGCACTCCAGGGCGTCGGCGGCGCCGTCGAGCATGCGCGCGTACGAGGTGAGGACCTTGCCCGTCTCCGGAGCGCGGCGGGCGTGGGTCAGGGCCCGGGCGGTGGACCGGATGTGGGTGCCGAGGCGCTCGATCATGCTGATCGCCTCGTGGCAGCGGTGCAGCGGTTCCCCGGCGCTGCTCCAGGGGCGGCGGGGGTTGAGCCGGGTGTTCTCCTGCTCCCGGTCCACCGCGGCGCGGACCCGTACCGCCCGGGTGGCCAGCTCCTCGCTGCGGCGGGCCCAGTCCTCCTGGGCGTTCTCTTCGGCGGTCTCCCCTTCCGCCGTGCGGGCCAGTGCGCGCAGGAGGCTCTGGGCGTACGCCGCGAGGTCGGCGGTCATGTGCTGCGCCGTCTCCGTGTGGGGGGAGGGCGCGACGGCGAAATGAGCGACGAGTCCGCAGCACACGCCGATGGACGCGGCCGCCACGAGATGGCCGATGTAGTCGATTTCACCGCCGCCGCCGGCGAACGCGAACAGGGCGACCACGGGGACCTGGGCGCCCTGCCGTCCCAGGAGCTGGGAGCGTGCTCCTATCAGGGCGATGAAGGCGAGTGCTCCCACGCTCCACACGTGGACGCCGACGGTGCTGCCGAAGGCCGCCGCTCCCGCCGTCCCCAGTGCCATGGCACCCAGGTACTGCACGGAGTCCCACAGCGACCGGTAGACCGTGGACTGCAGGGCCAGCAGCGCGGTGAACGGGGCGAAGGCCCTGACCGTCGGCGGCAGCAGCCAGGCCGCCACGCACCAGGCGACCGCCGCGGCAGCGGCTCCCTTGCACTGCAGCAGCAGCCCGTCGCGCTCCTCGCCGGGGCCCCGTACCGCCCGGCACACAAACTGCCACCGGGCCTGGACCTGCCGCCGGCACCACGCACCGGCCGAGCCGATCCGGTGCGCGACCTCGCCGCCTCCGCTCACGGCCCGCACGTCCCGCTCAGCCACCGGCAGGAGCGGAGGCGGGGACGGCGGACCACACGTGGGTGCAGTTCCCCCCGGCGCGCGCCATGGGGACCCGCATCCGCCGCAGCAGGTCACGCGTGAAGCGACGGTCGAGGGTCGTGCGCCAGGTGAAGCCGGGGTACCGCGCGCGCAGATGCGACAGCGCTCGGGTGCCCAGCCCGGTGCCGTGGTAGGGCTCGTCGAGGACCACGTCGGTGATGACCCCCTCGGCGCATCGGTCACAGGCGCGGTACGTCACCCTTCCGACCACCTTGCGCACGTGTACCAGGAGCAGGGACGCCTCGCCCCTCCCCTCCGGAGGGGGGCAGGGCAGCAGCGCGATCTCCCGATAGGCCACGAGCCGGCGATGCCACCGGCCCGAGCGGCGCCCGGAGCGCCGGTGCCGCCCTCCGGTCCGCCGGTGCGCGGGGGCGTCCCGCCGCGCCGGCGACCGGCTGTCCGTGGTGGTCCTGCCGGACGTCTGGATTCCCATGCACACCCGCGTGCCCCGGCATACCGAACCAATGCCTGCCCGTCCCGCCGGCGTGGCGGTACGGCGCGCCGCGAGGCGCGCCTCAGGAGCCGATCCGTTCCGCCAGGGCGAGGATGATGCCGGAGGGGCCGCGGAGGTAGCAGAGGCGGTAGAGGTCCTTGTAGCGCGCCACCTCGCCGAGCAGTTCGGCGCCGTGCGGGCGGAGGCGGGCGAGGGTGTCGTCGAGGTCGTCGACGGCGAACATCACACGGTGCATGCCCAGCGTGTTCGGCGGCGGGTGGTGCGGCCCGGTGCCGAGCGCCGCGGGGGTGTCGTACCGCGCCAGTTCCAGCTTGCCGTGGCCGTCCGGGGTCCGCATCATCGCGATCTCGCTGCGGACTCCGTCGAGTCCGACGGCCTGGTCCGCGAAGGTGCCCTCGATCCGCGCCCTGCCTTCGAGCCTCATGCCCAGTTCGGTGAAGAAGGCGACGGCGGCGTCCAGGTCCTCGACGACGATGCCGACGTTGTCCATCCGCTGAAGCGTCATGGTGGTTCTTCCTTCGCGTCGCGCGGCCCGTGTGGTGCCACCGGTATACCGAGGGCGGGGCCGGCGGCCCCGTCACGACACCGTGAAGGGGCCGAGTTCCGGAGACCTCCGGGGGCGTCCTCCCGAAAGCGTGTCCGACGGGGTGGGTGGAGCCCGGTGAACCCGGTCGCCCGGGCCGCGGACCATACTGGTCGGACCCCTGATCACCACTGGACGGTTCCATGGCCAAGAGAAACCCTTCATCGACCACTGTCCCCGACACCGCGTGGCTCGGGAGTGGGCGTCACCTCGGGTCCGACGCCGAGCGGGATGTCCGCCGCAATCTGATCGCCCTGAAGGCCGCCGGGGTGATCGACGACTTTCTGGACCTCGACCCGGTCGAGGCGGCCCGTTCGACCGATCTGTTCCCTCGGGACGAGTCCGCCGACCCGGGCCCGAACGCCCGCCGTCTCTTCGAGGCCCGCTGGCGGCCGGCCGACGGTGTCACGGTGCGTGCCCAACTGACCACGTACGAGGCGGAGCAGCGGCGCGGCGAGAGCGAGGGCGTCACGTGGGTGCTCGCCGCCGAGGCGGAGCGGGCGTGGGAGGCGGGCTGGCCCTCCCCCGCGACCGTGTTCTGGCCCGACAGCGACCAGGTCGCGTGGGACCACGAGAAGGTGCCGGGCGTGCGTCTGCGGACGACGAACCATCTGCCGAAGGACGACGGGGAGCTGCGGCGGCTGCTGCGGGAGTGCAGCCGGCAGAGCTGGTTCGTCCATGTCGTGGTGCACGAGGCGATGACGCCGGACGCGCTGGGGCGGCGGCCGATCACGGCGTTCCTGCCTCCGAGCCTGCGGCACCGGGTGGTCGAGCACCGGGCCACGCCGGAGCAGGCGCTGATCGCCGACTTCGCGCTGAAGCGCGAGCTGGGCGTCGGGCTGCCGCGCGGCGGCGCCGTCGTCCTGCCCCCGACGCCGCAGCCCCCGGGCTACGAGCCGGAGCGCTTCACCGTACGGGCTGTCTTCCTGGACGGCACGGAGCCGGTCGAACTCCTCGGGAAGATCGTGGAGTTCGCGTCCCTGCCGCAACCGATGCGGGCCGATGCCGAGCGAGCCCTGACACGGCTGCGCCAGGGCTGGCACCTGCTCACCCCGGAGGAGGAACTCGTCCACGCGCGGGCCATGGTCACGAGGTACGCCAAGGCGCTCGAGGCAATGACGGCATCCTGCGACCTGTACCGCGAGGCGGCCGAGTCGGCGGTCGCCGCGCTCGCCGAGGCGACGGGCGGCGCCCCGGCGGTCCCGAGGCCCGCGCCGGCCGCGGCCGAGCCGGAGTCCTCGCCGCTGAAGGCCCTGACGAAGACGCTCTCCCTCTTCCGCGGCCCGAACCGCTAGGACCGGACGGGCCGTCCGCCGGCGGGGCCGGCAGGGTCCGGGTGGGCCGGCGGCCCCACCCGGGCCGGTGCTCGGGGTGGCGCGCGGGCGACGAGCCGGGGCGGCCGGTCACGACCGGCCGATCACCGAGGTGTCCCCCGGCTCGTGGGCGCGTCGCCCCCGCGTCAGATCCCTCGGGTGATCCACCGCCTCAGCGCCACGTGCGTGGCGTCGTCCAGGTCGCACAGGGCCTCGATGGCGTCCAGGTCGCCCGGCAGGGGTGCGATGCCCGCGGCCGTGAGGACGGAGTGCAGCTCCAGACGGCGGCGGTCTGCCGGGTCCAGAGGAGAGGACAGACGGCTCTCCGGGGCGGGCGCGGGCAGAAGGTAGTCGTCGAACTCGCCGGCGCCTCGGGACGCCGGCGTGCGCTCGGGGTGCTCGTCGACGAACGCGGCGGGGAAGCGGTAGGGGTCGAGGTCCTGCAGCGCCACGGTGCCGCCGGCGGTGGTGAAAGCCTGAAACCCGGTCACGAGTGCCTCCTTGGTCGTCGTACCACTGTGGGACACGACGGCAACGCCCACGAGCGAGGTTGCGGAGCGCGGCCGGCTTCACCTGAACGCCCCCTACAACATCTCTTCACAAGACAGATGAACCCACGGGCACCCACCGGGTACCGTTCAGGTGACACCTCTCCGCGCCGGTTCCAACTCCCTTGACGGGGCTGGCGTTTGAGAGGGAGGACGGGGGACGGAGGACTCATGGAAGCGATCACGGCCGAGCTCCTCACGACGCCGGCCAGTGGCGCGCCCGAGGAGACGTTCCGCGAGGAACCGGCGGGCTGGCGGAGCACCGCGGAGGAAGCCGCGGCACGGACCGGTGCGGGCGATGTCGACAACCGCGTCACGGGCGGCAGGCGGGACACCGTCGTCATGGGGCGGGATTTCGACGGCCCGATCACCTTCCACCGGCCATGACGCGGCGCTGTCGCGGACCGCGGAGAGGGACGGGGTGAGCGGCCATGTCGGAGCAGGCACGGGGCGACGTGCACAACGTGTTCTCGGGCAACGCGACGTATGTGATCCAGGGCCGGGACTTCAGTGCCGTACACCTGCATCTGCCGGCGCCGCAGACCTCGCAGGACCGCGCCGCCGGCGAGTTGGCGCGTGTGGTGCTCGCCCAGTGGCGGGACGAGGCGGGGGCGCTCGGCCTGGCCGGGAGCGCCAGGCTCGCGGTGGGCTGGCGGGCCGACTGGACGGTCGCCGATCACCGTGAGCACATCGGGGCGGACGTGGCCGGAAGCACGGCGGGCCTCGCCGAACTCGCCGCCGCCTTCCAGGCGCTGCCCGCCCGGCGCCTGGTGATCATCGGCGGTCCGGGTACGGGCAAGACGTCCCTGGCGATCCTGCTCACGCTGGAGTTGCTGAGCCTGCACGACGTGACGCGGCCCGTCCCCGTACCGCTCCTGGTCTCCTCCTGGGACGCGGGCAGGGAGCACTTCGACGTCTGGCTCGCGCGCCGTATCCACGAGGAGTACGTCGGCCTGAGCAGGGATCTCGACCGGTCCCGGATCCGCGCCCTGGTACGCGACCGGCGGGTCCTTCCGGTTCTCGACGGCCTGGACGAACTCCCGCGTCCGCTGCGGTCCGCGGCGCTGGCCGGGCTCAACAAGGCGGGCGCCGACGGCGCGCCGCTCATCCTCACCTCCCGCGCGGCGGAGTACGCCGAACTCGTCGAGGAGGAGGCCGTGCTGCAGGCGGCGGCCGTGATCAGGGCGCAGCCGGTGGAGGGAGCCGAGGCGGCGGCGTATCTGCGCGGCTCCGCGCACCCCCGGCGCACCGGGCGCTGGCAGGTGCTCCTGGACCACATCACCCACCAGCCCGGATCCGTGGCGGCCAGAGCCCTCTCCTCCCCGCTCATGCTGTGGCTGGCCCGCACGGTGTACGCCCGCGCGGACGCCGACCCCGGCGAGCTCGCCGACGCGTCCCGCTTCCCCGACGTCGGGGCCATCGAACGGCACCTGCTGGACTCCATCGTTCCGGCGGCCTTCCCCTCCGGGCCGCCCTCGCCCCACCAGCCGCATCCGGTACGCGAATGGGGGCACGCGCAGGCGCAGCGTGCCCTCGTCTTCCTGGCCACCCGTCTCACCGCGGCGAGGACCAAGGAGTTCGCCTGGTGGGAGCTGCACCGAGCGAAGGCACCGACCTTCCTCAAGGCGCCGGCGCTGCTGGCCGGCTACATCCTGCTGATGACGGTCTCCTCGTGGTTCCACGACTGGATCACCGGAGGCGACCCGTTCCGGACCATCCAGGTGGCCCTGGGAGCGTGGGCCGCCACGATGTTCGGGATCATGGGAGGCATACTCCTGCTGCTGTCGCAGTTGTGGAAGGCGCCTCTCCCCCGTCGGCTCGCCCTGTTCGGCAGACACCGCTCCCGTATCCCGGGGCTTTTCTGGCTTCTCCTCTTCCTGGCGCCCATCGTCCTGCTCCTGGCCCGGGACGAGCCGTTCATGGCACTCGGCTTCGTCGTTCCGCCGCTGCTCATGATGGTCCTCGGCGCGCCGGCCGACACCGCACAGGCCGTCGGACCGCGGGCCCTGCTGAACGGTGAGCGGGCCAGCACCGTCCTCATGGTGCTCGTCGTCGCGCCCGTGATCGGAGCCATCGGTACCCTGACCATCGTCCACGTCCCCGACCGGACCGTACTGCTCGGCAGTTGGATCTCCGGGAGCGCGGGAGCGGCCGCGGTGATCGTGGCGCTCAGCCCCTGGACGCAGTGGCTGCTCGCGAAGGTGACGCTCGCGGGCCTGGGAAGGCTGCCGTGGTCGACCATGGCGTTCCTCGAGGACGCGCGCCGGGTGGGCCTGCTGCGCCAGGTCGGCGGCGTCTACCAGTTCCGGCACGCCCAGATCCAGGCGGGTCTCGCGGTCCCCGAGCGCGGCGGCGCCCCGGCGCGCCGGCGGCGCGCCGCCACCCGCGCGCCCTGGCCGATCCGCCCGCTGCCCGCCGCGAGCAGCACCCCCGAGGCCGTCCGTATCCACGGCTACGTGGGGCTGCGGCGCACCAGGGGGGAGCCTGCGCTCTACGTGATGATGTGGACGTTCGCCCTGCTGTGGGCCGGCCTCATCACCGTGGACGACAACTGGCACGATCCCGAGGCATGGCAGCTCGTGGGCTTCTTCGTACTGCTTCCCCCTGCCCTCGATCTGCTGATCCCACCTCTCACCTGGCGGCGCGCCGAGTTACGCGTGGACGGGGGCGGGATCGAGTTCGCGTCGGGCAGACGCAGGATCCGCTTCGAGTGGCGGGATATCGCGGACGTCGCACCGCGTCTGTTCGAACCGCCGTTCGGCCCGAACGACGACGGTGTCGTCATGCTCCACCTGCGGCTCACCGCCGAGGCCACCCCCGGGCCGCGGATCCGGGTCAACGGCTCGGGCTGGGTGGCCCTGTGGCCGCTCGACTGCCCCACCGGCGACCCGGAGGACGCGACGGTCGGACCCGAGTTGGAGGACGCGCTCGTCCGCTTCGCGGGCGAACGCTGGCGGCCCGCGGGGAGGGGCTGAGGGCCGGCACACCGCCGTTGACAGGTGTCGGCCCGGGTGGATCTAATGCGCACGCGCAGGACGAGGACTCGGGCCCCTTCGGTCCGGTCGCGGGGGAGGAAGGGGCCAGGCCGTGGGGACGCACACCGCCGTGCCGGACGGCGCGCCGGACGGGATCGCGGAACTGTACGAGCGGGACCGCACGTGCCGGATGCTGGGCATCACCCTGGAGGAGGTCACCCCGGGCCGGGCGCTGATGCGCATGCGGGTGGGCGAGGACATGGTCAACGGCCATGGCATGGCCCATGGCGGGTTCCTGTTCCTCTTCGCCGACGCGGCGTTCGCCTACGCCTGCAATGGCTACGGGCCGGTCACCGTGGCGCAGTCCGCGCAGGTCACCTTCCTGCTGCCGGCCGCGGTGGACGACGAGCTGCTCGCCGAGGCCGTGGAACGGACGCGCTCGGGCCGCACCGGGATCTACGACGTGACGGTGCGGCGCGTGGACGGCACGGTGGTCGCGGAATTCCGCGGGCAGAGCGTGATGCTCGCCGGCAGGGCGCAGCCCCGGCGCGACTGAACGCCGGTCCGAGGCCGCGTCCGCCCGTGCGGTCAGGTGGCCGGGCGCTCGTCCACGACCTGCTGGAGTTTGCCCGTGCGCGGGTTGGTGGTGAGTTCGGAGCGCGGGACCCACTCGATGCCGAGCTCGTGGATGGCGCCGTCCGCGACCTCCGCCGGGAAGAGGGGGCGGGCCGCGTAGACGGCCTCGACGAGCCGGGCGCTCAGGTCGGCCGGCGGCTCCTCGACGTAGCCCAGGCGCAGGATCAGGCCGTCCTTGCCGTCCCAGCGGCGCTGCACCATCTGCATGCCGGCGATGTACCGGTCGGGGTCGGCCTCCACGAGGACCGCGCGGACGTCCTCGATGGGCATCGACACCGTACCGACGCGTCCGCCCTCCATGGAGCGGCCGAGGAGCCGGAAGCGGCGGCACTCGGCGTCGACCCACTCGGCGCGGTCGCCCGTCGGGAACCTGAGGACCGGCATCAGGGTGCGGAACAGATTGGTGACCAGGACCCGGCCCGGCACGCCGGGCGTGGTGATCGGCTCGCCGGTGGCGTCGTCGACCAGTTCCACGACCGTGCGGTGCGGGAACGCCTCGTGCACCCGTACGTCGTCGCCGGGGACGGGCCGTCCGACGAGTCCCGCGTCGATGGAGGCGTAGCCGACCGAGGCGATCGCCGCCTTGGGGAAGGCCCGCTGGAGGATCGGCCGCAGGTCGGTGAAGAGCAGATCGCCGCCGAAGAGGAGCAGTTCCACCGAGTCGGCGCTCTGGCCGCGCCGGACGAGGCATTCCGCGACGGCGGCCAGCTTCATGGGGACCCCGGCGAGGACGTTCACGCCGAAGTCGCCGATCAGGTCGGCGACGGATTCGTTGGGGGCGCCGGCGCCGACCGGCAACCGGACGTTCTCCACGGGGGCGGCGTGCAGGGCGTGTTCGATGTAGAGCATCCCGCCGTACAGTTCGCCGGCCCAGAAGAGGTTGGCGACCCGGTGCCCCGGTTTCAGTCCGGCCCGCACGATGCCGGCGCCGAACGCGGTGACCGAGTCGGCGTGTTCCGAACGGGACCAGACCGACAGCTTGGGTACGCCGGTGGTGCCACCGGTCCTGTAGACCCCGGCGTCGGTGAGCGGTCCGGTCAGTACGCGGTTGTCGGGCCAGGTGTTCGCCGCCCAGAACGCGGTGTGGTCGATGACGGGAAGCTGGGTGAGGTGCGAGACCGTCCCGGGCACGTCCCGGTACGCCTCCGCGTAGAAGGGCGAGTGGGTGCGGACGAAGTCGACCAGGTCCTGAAGGGATTTGGCGGGCACTACCTCTCCTGCTCTGTGTCGTCGGATTCCTGCCGGAGACCGATCCAGGTGCGTGCGCGTTCCTGTACGGCGGAGCCGTCGCGGTCGGTCAGTTTGTTCGCCAGGTAGGCGGCCGCCCAGGCGTTGGTGGGGACGCGGAAGCCCGGCCGTTCGGCCCGCAGGGTCCGCACGACGACGTCCGCCACCTCGGACGCGGTCTGTCCGGCGCCTTCCCATCCCTGGGTGGTGAGCCAGTGGATGTAGTCGGCGAAGGTGCCGGCGTAGGGGCCGGAGGCGGCCTCGATGGTCTTGCGGTTGATGTCGGGGAAGATCCCGAAGGAGGTGTCCCTGACGAAGCCGGGGACCACGACGGACACCTTCACCCCGTGTGCCTCCGCGACCGGCGCCAGGCTCTCCAGGAACCCTTCGACGGCGAACTTGGCCGCGCAGTACGCCTCGTTGAAGGGCTGTCCGACGATCCCGTGGACGCTGCCGATGGTGACGAGGCGGCCCCGGGCGGCGCGGAGCAGCGGCATCGCGGCCCGGCTCACCTCGACCACGCCGAAGAAGTTCACCTCCAGGTTCGCCCGCAGCGCTTCCGTGGTGGACATCTCCAGGGTCGGGTCGAAGTTGGAGATGCCTGCGTTGTTGACCACGGCGTCCAGTCGTCCGTACGTCTCCCGGACGCCGTCGACGCAGCGGGCCACGGAGGCGGGGTCGGTGACATCCAGGCGGCGGACGTCCAGCCGGACGCCGGCCCGGTCCGCGCTCTCCCGGAGCCTCCCCGCCCGGGCGGGATCGCGCAGGGTGGCGACCGTGGCGTAGCCCGCCCGTGCGGTGGCGATCGCCGTGGCCAGTCCGATGCCGGAGGAGGTTCCGGTGATCAGCACCACCGGCCGCCCCCCTTCCGCCCCTTGGTCTCCTGCGGGTGTCCGCGCGGGCTCCGGCCGCTCCCCCGGTGTCCCGTGTGGCGCGGTCATGAGGCGCCCTCGGCCAGGGCCGGTTCGGCGCCGCCGCCGTCCGCCTCGGCCTCCGCCGCCCTCCGCCGTTCCGCCCCGTCCAGCAGGGGCTGGATCCGCAGCGCCGGCAGGAAGGAGCAGGCCGCGAGGAGCGTCCCGCCGACCATGGTGACCCGGGCCGCGTCCAGCACGCCCAGCGGGCCGGTGAGCAGGCTGACCGCCACGCCGCCGGCCAGGGCGGCCAGCGGGATGACACCCCAGGTGGCCGTCCGGAAGGCCGCGTGCATGACGCCCTGGTTCCGCGCGGTCATCCGCGACTGCCGGATGGGCGCGCTGCTCACATTGATGCAGGACATGAAGAAGCCGTACAGGCCCATGGTCACGGCGATCACCACGCCGGCCGGGAGGGCGGGCGCGGCCAGGATGCCGAGGCCCACCAGGCAGTGCAGCAGCAGCGCCCAGGCGAGCATCCGCCCGGTCCCGAGCCGTTCGCCGGCCTTCGGTGCGACGGCCGCGCCCACGAGGGCGCCGACGGCCGCCACGGACATGGCGGCGCCGAAGACCCCGACGGAGACGCCGAGTCCCTGATAGGCCAGGATCGGGAGGACGGTGACGAAGACGGGGCCGCCGCAGTTGAGGGTCACGGCCGCCACGACGACGCGGCGCAGCACCGGGTCGGACCAGTTGAGGCGGAAGCCCGCCGTGAGGCGCTGCCACACCGAGCCCTCGGCGGCGGTCCGCTCGCCCCAGGGCCGCATGGACCGGATGGACAGGGCGGAGACCAGATAGCTGGCGGCGTCGACGAGCAGGGCGGCGACGCCCAGCGCGCTGTAGAGGCCGGCGGCCAGGGAGGGGCCGGAGACCTCGGAGACCGAGCGGGTGCCTTCCAGGCGGGAGTAGGCGCGGACGAGGTGGTCCTTGGGCACGACGGCGGGCACGGCGACCAGGTAGCCGATGGTGAAGAAGATGGTCGCGCCGCTGATCACCGCGACACAGACGAACAGCAGCGGGGTGGAGAGCCACCCCTGCCAGTACGCCAGGGGAATGACGGCCACCGCGGCCAGGCGGGCGAGGTCGCAGACGAGCAGGGTGCGGCGGTTGTCCCACCGGTCGACCAGCACGCCGGCGAGCGGGCCGAGGAGGGGGATGCCCAGGTACTGGGCCATGGCCACGATGCCCACCTGGAAGGCCGACGCGTCCAGGAGGAAGATCATGACGGTGGGGACCACGAAGACGGTGATGCGGTCCCCGATCGTGCTCACCGACTGGCCGATCCAGAAGCGGTTGAACTCGGGGCCCAGCGACACCGGAAGCCGGGGTCTCACCGTTCCTCCCGCATCACGAGTCCGGCGGTCTTGCCGGTCCGGTCGTTGCTGATCAGCTCGGTGACGGGCAGCACGCGGAAGTTCTCCGGATCGTGCTGGAAGGCGGTGCTCAGGGTGAAGGTCTCGGCGAGGAGTTCCTTGCGGAGCCGCTCGGCGTCCACCGTCGCGCCCGGATCGGTCAGCAACAGCACCTCGACAGCGCCGGCGCGCCCGCCGGTCTCGGTGATCACCACCTGGGCGCGCGAGACGCCCGGTTCCCGTTCGACGCGCGTGATCATCTCGTCGATGTGCAGGCCGAGGCCCCGGACCTGGACCACGCTGTCGCGGCGGCCGAGAACGCGCATGGCCCGGCCGGGCCGGCCGCAGGGGCAGTTCTCCAGTCGTCCCGCGTCGCCGGTGCGGTAGCGCAGCACGGGGTTGAGCATCTCCGGGTCGAGGGTGGTGAAGTCCAGGAGCTGGTCCTCGCCGACGTGGACCAGTTGGTGGGGCAGGGTGTGGAAGGTGTCGGCCGGGCAGTCGGGCGTGTTGGTGCCGACCACCCAGGTCTCGGTGCTGCCGAACATGCCCCAGCGCCGGGCCGCGGGTGCGACCGCCGCCATGTCCTCCTCCAGTTGTGGCTGCCATGCCTCGCCGAGCCAGAGCACCTTGCGCAGGGCGGGCAGTTCCACGCCGGCGGCGCGGGCGTGGGCGAACCAGAGCCTGAGCACGCTCGGTGTGCCGCCGATCGCCGTGACCTCGCGCGCCGCGAAGAAGGCCAGCCACTCGGCGTACTCGTCCTTGGTGACCGAGCCCAGGGCGATCACCTGGCAGCCGGACAGGTCGGCCAGGGCGGCGGCCAGGAAGTGCGCGCCCCACATGCGGCCGGCACCCCAGGCGTTGACGAAGACGTCGTCCCGGTCGAGCGGCTGCCAGTGGGCGTGCACGCCGGCCATGTAGAAGCCGGTGGGCGCGTGGCCCAGTTTGGGCGCGCCGGTGCTGCCGCCGCTCTGGAAGAGCCAGGTGGCGCCGTGCTCGGCGCGCGGCCCGAGGTGGGCCAGGGCGACGTTGAGGTCGTCCTTGAGCAGCGGCGGGAGCGCGGCGATGTCGCCGAGGGTGCGGACGCCCGGGTGGTCGCGGTAGCGGGGCGCCAGTTCCGGCACCTGCCGCAGGTGCTCCAGTGTCCTGCGGGCGACCGGCAGTCGCGGCTCGGCCGCCTCCGGGGTGAGCGAGAACATCGTGGTCAACTCGTTTCCGTCGGGGAGATGTGCAGGGGCGCCCGGTCGCCGGCGGCGGCGACGTGCCGGGCGTGGGCGTCCCGGTAGGCGGTGAACCGGGCGCGGGTGATGTCCCGTTGGACCGTCCGGTGCGGATCGCCGGGGACTGCGGGGATGACGCCGTCGGGCTCCAGCTCGGAGAACCAGAACCGCTGCCCGTCGTGGAGGAAGTCGACACAGAAGAAGGGGATGCGCAGGCGTTCGGCGAAGTAGGCGGTGGCCTTGGCGAGTTCCTCGGGCACCGGCTCGTACTCCAGTCGGCCGCCGTGGCTGGCGTTGGAGACCGCCGAGCCGGGCTCCGGGGTCCGCTTCAGGACCGTGTGGGGCGAGCCGTCGATCACGTACACCCGGTAGTCGACCGTGCCGTCGCCGAGGTACGGCTGGACCACGAGGGTGGTGTCCCCGCCCTGGGCGAGACTGGTCAGGCCACGGATGTCTCCCGCGCTCCGCGCCAGGTTGATGCCGCCGCCGCCGCACCAGCCGGCCGGTTTGACGACGGCCGGGTAGGTCATGTTCCCGAGGGCCACCTCGTACAGGTGCCGGCTCACGTCGCGCCCGGTGCCGACGCGGACGGTGGGGATCGGCGGGATGGGTGAGCCGCCGAGGTGGAGCAGGGTGGCGGTCTTGTCGTTGCCGATGAGGGAGATCGCGGGCGGGAAGGGCAGGTAGAAGCCCGCTTCCTGGAGCACCGCGCTCAGGGCGTACTGGTTGAAGACGTCCATCTGCTGGTAGGGCAGCGAGTAGAGGGCGGTGATGAAGAGGGTGTCCTCGGGCGTGACCGGTTCGTCGTCCACGTAGACGCGGGGGCGGCCGGGTGTCGTGCCGTCCACCGTCACCGCGTCGGGTGAGTGGCGGGTCCAGCTCATGCCGAGCTCCTCGGCGACCTCCGCGTAGAGGTCCCAGAACATGGCGTGCCAGCTCGCGGTCGACCGGGTGGACTCCCGGTCGGGGAAGATCCAGCACATGCGGCGCAGCGGGCCGGTGGCGGGGCGGGTCGGGGTGGGGTCCATGGAGTGTCCTCGGGCGGAGGGGTTCACGGGGTGTCCTCGGGTGCGGTGGGGAGGGGGTCCGGGGCCGGGGCTCGCTCCGCCCACCAGCGGCGGCCGGCGGCGGGGAGGGTGTCCACCGGGTCGTAGTACGGGTGGCGCCGGGCCAGAGCGGCCTCCGGGTCCTCGTCGGGCGACTGCCGGACCTCGAGCTCGGTGCGGTAGTTCTTCGTCCAGTACGAGATGCCGCGCTCGCGGTCGTAGGCGACGGCCTGGTGCACCCAGCGTTTGCCGACGTGCGGGACGTCGCAGACGATCCGCGGGGTGGCGTAGCCGGGGAGGTATCCCATGATCGCCTCCTGGAGCCACTGGGCCTCGTGGAGCGGGGTCCGCCAGTGTTCGGCGTGGGGGATCAGGTCGCAGAGGTAGAAGTAGTACGGGAGGATGTTCGCCTCGCCCTGGAGGGCGAAGCACAGGTCGAGCAGGTCCTCGGGGGTGGCGTTGACCCCGCGCATGAGCACCCCCTGGTTGCGGACGTCGCGGACGCCCGCGTCGAGGAGGGCCCGGGCCGCCTCGGCGACCAGGGGGGTGACGGACTGCGCGTGGTTGGCGTGGGTGTGCACCGCGAGGTTGACCGCCCGCCGCGCGGCGACCGCCGCGACCCGGCGCACGCCCTCGACCACCTCGGGCTTGAGCCAGTGCTGGGGCAGGCCCACCACGGCCTTGCTCGCCAGGCGGATGTCGCGTACGGAGCCCAGGTCCAGCAGTCGCAGGAGGAACGCCTCCAACTGGGGCCAGGGGACGTTGGCGACGTCTCCGCCGGACACCACCACGTCGCGCACGGTCGGCGTGCGCTTGAGGTAGTCGAGCATCTGCTCCTGCCGGTCCCGGGGGCGGAGCGCGAGCCTGGCTTTGGTGATCTGGGGGGTGGAGGTGCCGACCAGGTCCATCCTGGTGCAGTGGCCGCAGTACTGCGGGCAGGTGGCGACCAGCTCGGCCAGGACCTTGTTCGGGTAGCGGTGGGTGAGCCCCTCCACCACCCACATGTCGGCCTCGTGCAGCGAGTCCCGTCCCGCCTTCGGGTGGCTCGGCCACCGGGGGTGCCGGTCCGAGCGCACCGGCAGCATGTACCGGCGGACCGGGTCGGCGAGGAACGCCTCGGTGAACGCCTCCGCCTCCAGGGCGGCCCGGGGCGCCATGGTGTTGAGCATCTGCGGGGTGAGCAGCAACGCCATGGTGGCGAACTGGGCCCGGTCGGCGGCGAGATCGCTCAGGAACCGGTCGGTGAGCAGGGGGCCGAGGACGGCCTTGAGCTGGCGCGGGTTCTTCACGCAGTGGGCCCGCTGCCACTGGGCGTCGCGCCATTCGCGTTCCGTGACATGGCGCCAGCCCGGCAGCCGGCGCCAGTCCGGCTCGGTCAGCAGGGTCCGCGCGTACGGGTACGGCTGCCGGATCGTCATCGGGCGTCCCTGGTCTAGCGGCCGGACAGGAGGGTGGCGAACCGGGTCCGGAGCTCGCGCTTGAGCACCTTGCCGGTGGGGCCGAGCGGGAAGTCCTCCGGCGTGCGGGTGATGCTCACGGCCGCCAGCGGGGTCAGCCCGGCGGTGGTCAGGGCCTTGTTGGCGGCCTCCCGGACCTCCTCGGCGGTGCTGTCGGCGGCCTCGGCCTGCAACCGGAGGACTGCTATGGGGAGTTGGGCCTGCCCCGGTCCGGCGGGCACGCCGACCACCGAGCAGTCCTGTACGAGCGTGTCGCAGTCGGCGAGCAGGACCTCCTCGATCGGCAGGCTGTACGCCGGTCCGTGCGCGGTGTCGATGACGTCCACCGTGCGGTCGAGGTGGTAGAAGCGGCCCTCGGCGTCGCGTCGGGCCACGTCGCCGGTGAGCCAGTAGCCGTTCAGTTCGAAGGTGCCGGTGAGCCGGTCGTCGTTCCAGTAGCCGGGGGTGCGGGAGGGCGTTTTCACGCCGAGCATCCCCACCGTGCCGTCGGGGACCTCCTCGCCGTCGGCGTCGAGCACGGCGGCCTTCTCCACGACCTCCAGGGGCTTGCCGACGCAGCGGTCGTCGCGCTCGGTCTCCGGCGTCGTCATCTGCCCGAACAGGGCCATGCCCATCTCGGACGAGCCCAGTCCGTCGACGAACTGCGAGCCGGGCAGGGCGGGCTGCTCCTCCTTCTCCCGGGGCAGCAGCCAGGGCCTGATCAGGCCGGCGGGCCGCTCGCCGAGGCGCACCAGGCGGCGGATGTGCCCGTAGTGGGCGCTGTCGCCGGTGTTGAACCAGGAGTGCACCTTCGCGGCGCCCTTGACGGGGAGTTCGCCGGTGGCCAGTTCCACGAAGGTGCGCGGGAAGGAGGCCACCATGGTGGGCTGGAACGCCTCCATCACCGGCTCGACGACCGTGCGCCGCCAGTCGGACATGACCACGGTCGGCAGGCCGAGCAGGGTGGCGGTGAGGAAGTAGCTGAGGCCGCCGGCGTGGGTGTGCGGCATGAGCGACATCAGCCGGTCGTACGGCTCCGCGGGGAAGCGGACCATGCGCGGCTGCTTGCCCTCCCAGAACTGGCGGTGCGCCAGCTTGGTGGACTTCGGTGTGCCGGTGGTGCCGGAGGAGTGGATGAGGGCGACCACGTCGTCGGCCTCGTGCCGGTAGGGATAGACCTCGGGGAGTTCGACGGCTTCGGCGTCGAAGGCGTGGATCTCGGCGGCCATCGCGATGAAGCGGGGGCGGCGGTGGGGCGTCTCGCGGTAGGCGGCGGCCAGTCGGGTGGGGTCGTCCGCGACCACTCCGACGACGCCCACGTGGTGGAGGTAGCGCACCATCACCTCGTGTCGCATGGCGTCGTTGATGAGGGCCGGTACGGCTCCCAGCGCGGAGAGCGCGAGGAAGTGGAGCAGGGGTTCCATGCCCTCGCCGACGACCACGCCGACCGGGTCGCCGGGCCGGACACCGTTGGCCCGGTACCACTTCGCGTAGTGGTCGCGCAGGGCCGCGAGGTCGAGCAGGCTGTGGCCGCGCAGTTCGACGGCGCCGCGGTGGTCGACGCGGTGCGTGTAGGCGTAGGGGACGGCGCGGTTCGGGTTGACGGCGATGGCGTGGTCGAGGAAGTTGCCGGCACCGAGCGTGGGTTCGGTCATCAGCCGCTGTCTGGCTTCGAGGGGGGCGATGGACGTGTGGTCGCTCATGATGTCTCCCGTTGGGCGTCGCCGGGCCGGATTCCTCGTGGGACCGGGGCCCGGCGACGGGTCGAAGGCTGCGCTGTACTCGGACGAACGTGTGGTTCGGGTGCCGCGTCCGTGCGGTCGTGGGGCACGCGGGACGTCCCGTGCCGGGGCGCGTCGGGGACGCGCCCCGAGGGGCGGGAACGGTGGGTACGGGCCCGGTGGTACGGGTCGGGCGGGGCGGGTTCCGGCGGTACGGGTCGGGCCGGGCGGGTTCCGGCGGTACGGGATGGGCCGGGCTGTACGGGTGGGGCCGGGCGGTACGGGTGGGGCCGGCCCGGGTCCGGGCCGTGGCTCTACGGGCGGGCGAGGACCTCCGCCGCCACCCGGCGGCCGGAGCGGATCGCCCCTTCGAGCAGTCCGAAGAACGCGGTGCTGGTCTCCGTGCCGGCCCAGTGCACGCGCAGGTGCGGTTCCGTCAGCGTCGGGCCGTGCCGCACCCAGTCGCCGGGGCCGAAGAGGGACGCGTAACACCCCTTGCTGTACGGCTCGTTGACCCAGTCCGTGACGTGGAAGCCCACGGGTTCGGGCAGCATCGGGAACAGCCGGGCCGCCTGCCCGACCGCCGACGCGCGCTGCTCCCCCGGATCGAGCGCCGCGAAGCGATGGGCCTCGTCGCCGGTGACGAAGCCGGTGAGGACGCCGACTCCGGCTCCGGCGGGCGAGTCGTCCACGGTGGACAGCAGGGGTCCCTCGGCGTTCACCGACCACCCCGACAGTCCGTGGTCCCGCCACACCGGTGCCGGATACACGAGGTGCACCTTGACCGCGCACCCCCGGGCGGTGCGGTCGCTCGCCCGGCGCGCCGGGAGCCCGGGCCGGTACGCGACGGCGTCGGCGAGCAGCGGCGGCAGGGCCATCACCGCGACGTCGGCGCGGTGTTCCCCGCTCGCGCCGTGGACCGTGACCCCGTCGTCGTCCTGGTCCACGGCGCGGACCGGCTCGCCGAGTCGCACCCTCGCTCCCAGCCGGGCGGCCAGCCGCTCGCACACCTGGTGGGCGCCTCCGTCGATCCGGTCCTGCTGGGCGCCGCCCTCGAAGGCGTTCAGATAGCGCAGACCACCGCCCGACCGCAGATAGAAGGCGACGTGCAGGAGGGACACCCTGGCCGGGTCGGCCGCCATCATCTCGCCCAGGAAGAGCGGGAAGAAGAGCCGCGCGTCCGGATGGGTGAGGTGCCGCTCGGCCCACGCCTCGGCGGTCAGCGCGTCCAGTTCCTCGGCGCCGGGGGTGAGCCACGGCGCGTCGGGGCGTACGGTCGCGGTGAGTTCGTCGAGCTTTTCGAAGAGGTCCCCGAGGGCCACCGCGTTGAGCGGGGGAAACCGCCCGTCCCGGGTGGTCGCGTCGCTCCCCAGGGCGAAGCGGCTGGCGCCCCGCATGGTGGTGGGTGTCGTCTTCAGGTCCAAGTCGGCGAGCAGGGCGTGGAGTTCGCTGTGTCGGTCCCCCAGGTAGGCGGCCCCCGCGTCCACCCACGCCTCGGGAGCGACCTGGATTCCACGGGCCCGGCCACCGACGTGGTCGCGTGCCTCCAGTACAGTCACGTCGACCCCGGCGGCGGCCAGTTCGGTCGCGGCCGTCAGTCCGGCGAATCCGGCTCCGATCACCACGGCGCTGGTGACGCCTCGGGAACGCCGGGAGCCGCCGGCGGATCTGTCGTGGGCGGATCCGGCGTGGGCGGATCTGTCGTGGGCGGGTCCGTCGTGGGCGGTCACCGGGCGGCCGCGATCTTCTCGGCGAGCCGTTCGGGGGTCGGGGCGTCGAGGAAGTCCTCGAAGGTCAGCTCCACCCCGTAGGAGCGGGCGACGGCGCTGAGCACGCGGGTGGCGACCAGGGAGTCGCCGCCGAGGAGGAAGAAGTCGGAGTCCGCCGAGACGTCCTCGATCTCCAGGACGCGCCGGAACATCGCCACCACGCCCTCGGTGTCGGCACCGGCTGGGGAGCCGGTGGGGGCGCCCGGGCCTGCGGGCGGGCTCCCGGCGGCGGAGGCGGTGGTGTCAACGCTCATCAACGGTCTCCTTTGACCTGTTCACGGTGCGTGTCGGTGGCGTAGCGCCGGTGGGAGGCTTTCCTGTCGACCTTGCCGCTCGTGGTCATCACGAGCTGCGGGACGACGGTGATCCGGTTCGGCACGAGGTGGGCGGGCACCCGCTCGCGCAGATGGGACCGCAGATCGGTGTCGAGGTTCCGCGTCTCGGTGTGCGGCCGGGGCACCACATAGGCGACCAGTGCGGCGCGGCCGAGGGTGGTGGTGGCGGTGACGGCCGCCGCGTGCACCGCGGGGTGGACGACGAGGTGGGCCTCCACCTCGGCCGGGTCGACGCGGATGCCACGGATCTTGATCTCGTCGTTCAGCCGGCCCTCGTGGACGAGGAGACCGTCGGGCGTCCTGCGGACCCGGTCGCCGGTGCGGAACCGGCGCTGGCCGCCCTCGCCCACGTAGGCCGCCTCGGTGGCGGCGGGCATGCCCAGGTAGCCAAGGGACACCGCCGGGCCGCCGATCAGCAGCTCGCCCCGGTCGCCGATCTCCTCGACGACGTGGGGCAGGGCCCGGCCGATCGGGGCCTTGACGCCGCTGTCCCGGTCCCAGCCCCGGGCCGGGGGCGGTGCGCCGGGGCCGTGCAGATCGACGGCGTGGGTGATCAGGGTGGTCTCGGTGCACCCGTAGGTGTTGAGCAGTCGGATGTGCGAGGTGTCGAGGCGGCTCCAGTCGGCCATCCGGGCGGGGCTGACGGCCTCCCCGCCGATCACCAACAGCCGGACGCAGCCGGGGAGGGGCGTCCCCTCCTCGGCGAGGTGGAGGACGAGTTCGTGCCAGAAGGCCGTGGGGAGGTCGAGGACGCTGACGCGTTCGCGCTCGACCATGCGCAGGAAGCGCGGGAAGGAGCCCGAGAACGCCTCGCGGTCGAACACCAGGGTGGCGCCCGCGGTCAGCGTGGGGAGGATCTCCTCCAGAGAGGTGTCCCAGTTGAGCGAGGCGAACTGGAGCACCCGGTCCTCTTCGGTGAGGGCGAAGAGATCACGGAGCGAGCGTACGGTGGCCGCTATGGCCCGGCGCGGGGTGACCACCGGCTTCGGCCGGCCGGTGGAACCGGAGGTGAAGAGGATGTACGCGGCGGCTTCGGGACTCGTCGTCCCGACGAGGCCACCGGCCCCCTCCGTCCCCGCGACCCCTGCCGTCCCCGCGGTCTCCGCCGTCCCCGCGGTCTCCGCCTCCTCCCGGCCGAGGCCGATGACGGGTAAGCCGAGGCCGGGGTCGGGCACGGCCTCGGTGGCGAGGGCGGTGCGGCACTCGGCGGCGGACGCCATGTCCTTCCGCCGCGCCGGCGGAAAGGCCGGGTCGACGGGACAGTAGACGCCGCCGGCCGCCAACACGCCGAGCAGGGCGACCACGGTGTCGGGGGTGTGCGTCGCCGGCACGGCGACGGCTCCGGGCCGGGGCCCGAGCCGCCCGGCGAGGCCGTGCACGAGCTCGTACAGCCGGCCGTACGTCGTGACGCGCCCTTCGTGGACGAGGGCCGCCCGCTCCGGGTGGCGAAGCGCGGCTTGGGTGAATGCCTCGATGAGGTCCGGGGTCGTGTGATGGGTCTCGCACTGCATCGACTTGTCCGCCCCAAGGAAGCTTGAAAGCGCCTGTCCGTGCCCGACGAACGGGGACTCTACCCGCGAACATCTGTCGCCACAACGGAAGTTGAGGAGAAACGGGTGATCACTGCGGACACGGCGTGAGGTGTCACGCTCCAGCAGGTCAGAGCCCCTGCGAAGGTTCCGCTTCCGCTTCGGCGGAGGCTTCGGTTCCGAGCCGCGGGCCGCCCCGCGAGGCGACGACGACGGCGCGCCTCCCCGAGGGGGCGCGCCGGGTCGGGGGCCGCGAGGGCGGCTGAAAGAGGCGGGTCCGGGGCGCGGGGGCGGGGCGCCTTCGCCGTCCCGCCCTCCGCGGTCAGTCCTGCCAGTAGAAGAGCAGTGTGTCGACGTCGCGGGGACCGCGATGGCCGAAGTAGTAGACCCACAGATCGGTGACCTCCGTGTCCGCGGTCTCCCGCTCGATCCAGCGGAAGCCGGCCTCCTGGAGCGGGAGCCGGGCCGGGTGGTCGTCGTCGTGGCTCATGACGAAGCGGCCGAGGGTGCTCACGAGGACGTCCTCGCCGTCGCACTCGATCACGTGGTAGGTGCCGTCGCCCTGCTGGTGGTGCTCCCCGCAGGAGACCGGCGGCTTCGGCGCGAGGCCGGCCGCGGCCAGGACGGCCGCCGCCCGGGCCGGCTGTGCGACCGGGTCGGGGCGGGCGGGCGGCTCGGTGCACAGGGCTTCCAGGCGCCACCGGGGGTCGCTCGGCCGCTCGCAGCCGGGCGCGTACTCGTGGACGATGGCGCGGCGCAGCTCCTCGTCGAGGCCGTCCACCTCGACGCGCGGGCTGCCGAGGCGCTCGTCGAGCCCGCGGGTCTCCTCGGAGTCCTCGGTGATCCGGTGCAGCGCGCAGACGGCCCAGACCGCCGCCTCGGTCGTCGGCGCCTCGTCGACGTACGCGCGGAGCCGGTCGGGATCCACGGCGAGTTCGTGGGCCGCGTGGGCGACCCTCCGGTCGGGGTCGGCGAGGTACGGGGTGACGTCCCCGTCCTCCCGGTACCGCATCCACGCCGCGAACGCGCGGTCCTCGGGCCGGTCGTCGCCGAGGTCGGCCACGACGGCGTCGGCCCCGTACCGCTCGACCAGGGCCTCGAGACCGGCCTCGCCGAGCTGTTGCCGGTGCCGCCAGAGCGAGAAGGCGAGCGTGGCCAGCTCGGGCGCGGCCGTCCGGTCACCGAGCAGTCCCCTTGCCTTCAGGACCACGTCGGGCATGCCGTACGAGGGGTCGGCGCTCCGGTCCTCGTGGCGCAGCCAGGGCAGGAGCTCGGTCCGGTCGGAGAGGAGGTCGAGGAGGGCGATGCGGATCTCGCCGGTCTCCTCGTCGTCCTTGATCCGGTCGAGCAGGGCGGCGACCCGTGCTTCGGGGACCCGGCCGGCGAGTGCCCCGACACAGGTCCGGCGGCGCCACCAGGCGTTGCGGCCGTCCAGCACGTAGCCGGCCAGGGCGTCGGGGTCGTAGGCGGACAGGGCGGCGGCGTCGTGCGGGCCGCGCTCCGGTATGAGGGTGTCGATCGTCGGCATCGCCCGATGCTAAGCGCTGTCCCGTACGGGAGGGTGCCCTGTTTTCGGCGGGCCCTCGGGAGCAGGCACGTGCCGGGCGACAACCGGGTCGACGGGGATCGGTGCGCTGTCCGATCATGTGCTCATGCCCGTGAGAGAAACCCTTGCCCGAGTCGACGCGGATCTGGCCGCCGGCCGGGTTCCCGTCGCGCGCCAGCGTCTGCGCGGTCTGGTCTCGTCCTTCCCGCACGATCTGACGCTCCGCCGGCGTCTGGCCGAGGTGTACCGGCTCTATGGCGATGCCGCCGAGGCGGGTCGGTGGATGTATCTCGATGAGGACCGCGACGCCGACGAGACCCTCGCCTTCGAGGCGCGGTACGGATCTCCCGCGTGGCGGATGAAGGCCCTGGCCTGGCGCGGCCCCGAGTCGATGGCCGCCACCCCCTTCGCGGAGCGGCAGTTGGCCGCCGTGCGGACCGCCTGCGCCGAGGAGCTGGGGCACCCGGTCGACTGGGACAATCCCGCCTCTTACTGGGACGGCCTGGAGGACGCGGACAGGGAGGCGCCCTCCGAGCCGTGGACGGTCGGCAGTGTGCTGGCCGTCGGCGGCTGCCTGGTGGGAGTCCTCGCGTTCCTCGCGGTCTGGGTGGTCGGAGTCGTGGCCCTCTTCGACTGAGCCGGGTCACCGGGGGGCGGGTGGGACTCCGGCGACCCGGTGACGGGTTCAGCGGGCTCCCCCGCCCCGCCGCGGAGCGGGGCCGCGCCGGAGGGGGAGGTGTAGAGCCGGCCGAGGGCGGCGGGATCGCTGGTGCGGGTGACCGGGAGCGGGGGCGGTGTGTGGTCGGCGGTGTGCGGCCGCGGCCGGTCCACGATGGCGTCATGATCGACTGGATGAGACTGACCCCGCTGGACCCGGACGGGACCACGGTCGGCCGTGCCGACGACCACCCGGGCTTCGCCGATCCGGACTACGTCCGCCGCAGGAACCGGATCGCCGCCCTGGCCGAGGGGCACCGGGTGGGCGAGCCGTCGCCCGAGGTGCGCTACACCGAGGGCGAACACGCCACCTGGCGCGCCGTGTACGGTGCGCTGCGCGGGGCGCAGGACGCGTGGGCGTGCCCGGAGGTTCTGCGGGCCCGGGAGGCCGCCGCGATCCCCGCCGACGGCGTCCCGCAGCACGAGTCGGTCTCGGACGGGCTGGAGGCCAGGACCGGTTTCCGGTTCACCCTGGCGGGCGGGATCGTGCCGAACAAGCGTTTCCTGGGCGCGATGGCGGACGGCTACTTCCACGCCGTCCAGTACGTGCGGCATCCGTCGATGCCGCTCTACACGCCGGAGCCGGACGTGCTGCACGACGTCTTCGGGCACGGCATCCACCTGTCCGACCCGTTCTTCGCCGACCTGTACCGCACCGTGGGCCGGGCCGCGGCGCGGGTGGAGTCGGACGACGCCCTGGATCTGATCAGCCGCGTGTACTGGTTCACCCTCGAATACGGGGCCGTCCTCACCGCGCGCGGGCCCCGGGCGTACGGGGCGGCCCTGTTGTCGTCCTCCGGCGAGCTGGGGCGCTTCGCCCGAGCCGAGCTGCTGCCCTTCGACCTCTTCGAGCTGGCCCGGCTTCCGTACCAGGTTGCCGGCTACCAGCCGGTCCTGTTCACCGTCGACTCGCTGACCCGGCTCGCCGATCTGCTCCACGGTTTCCTCGACGACTTCGACGAGACCACCCGCGACCGCCACGGCCTGCCCGCCCTGCCCGAGCGCGGTTTCATGACCCGCCCGGGCTCCGCGCCGACGTCGCCGTCCCGGCCCGCGCCGGCGCCCGGTGGGGAGGCCGCCGGGCCGTGACCCGTCAGGCCGTGGTGTGCGGGACGTACGAACGGAGCGTCGTCTGCCACATCTCGCACCACAGGACGCCCTGGACGACGCCCAGCGCCATGGTCCGGCAGGTCTCGGCGGAGGTCTTCGGCAGCCACGTCTCGACCTGGGGCAGCAGGTCGTGGGCGAAGTCGGAGCCCGGGTGGTAGGTGAGGTATCTGCTGCTGCGCTCGGCCGGTGCCACGGCGAACATGTCCGCATGGCGGTTGCGCAGGGTGGGGTCCGTCGACCGCAGCAATCGCCGCGCGTGGTCGGCGGTCACCTCCCGCAGGCCGCAGGCCGCCGCCGTGTCCTCGTCGCCGTGGTCGAGGGTGGGGCAGCGGGCGCGCAGGGTGTCGGCCAGCAGCGTGGCCGGGTCGACGGCGAGTGCCTCCCGCACGTACGCGTCGAAGGGATGCGGTGTGCCCGCGACGACGAAGGGTTCCACATGGAGCAGCAGGTCCTGCAGCGCGAAGAGGAGGCCGGGGCCGCCCTCCTTCACGCGTCGGGACCGCTCGTCGAGGAGCTCGGCCATCAGGTCCCTGAGCGGGGCGAGGGCGGCCACCTGCCGGGTGACCTGCGGGAACGGTGTGAGGCTGTGGCGGGTGATCGTGTAGCCGAGGCTGCCCCGCACCGCGCCGGTCAGCTCGGCGCGTATCGGCGCCCGGAAGGCGGGGTCGGCGAGCACCGTCTCGACGCCGGCGCCGCCCTCCCGCTGAAGCCACTGGAGGGCGAAGACCCGCCGGTCGGCGCCCGGTTCGCCGAACGGCATGCCGGCCTGCCGCATCAGCGCGTGCAGCGCGAGGTCGACGCCCACGTTCGCGAAGTCGCCTCCGAGCGACCGGGTCTTCAGCCCGAGCAGCGGTTCACGCGTCTCGCCCGCCTCGCGCAGCCGCGCCGCGATCGCCGCCAGCACCGGCTCCAGGCCGGCGACGGGCTGCCGCATGCCCGCGTACCGGTCCAGGAAGCGCGTCAGCCACGCGTCCGCGCACCGCGCCGACTCGGTGGTGCCCGGTCCCGGCCCGCCCGTGAACCGCTCCAGCAGGCCGACGCGGGCCAGCAGGGCGAGCCATTCCTGCGCGGTCTTCGTCTTCGCGGCGGCCGAGGACCCCGTCGGCTGCGGCATGTGGTGCGCCAGCAGGTCCGCGGTGTCGGGGTGTTCGGCCAGGTCCCGCTCCAGGGGGGCCGTCCACGCCTCCCAGAGGGACATCGTCGCGTTCTCGAACGCCCGGCCACGCAGCAGCAGATGGAAGATCTCGGTGTGGACTCCCAGGAGCCCGAGGGCCCCCTTCCCGGCGGCGGCGCCACCCCGCAGGAGCCCGCGCCCGAGGCCGTGCCCGCCGTCGACAGCCGGCTGAT